>JAUXOC010000017.1 GCA_030682495.1 Alphaproteobacteria bacterium
GCCCTCGCCCTGCGCAATCGACAAAAACCGCATCGGGTTCATAACCAGCCCCTTGAGCACAAAGGTCAGATGCACCGCAGGCAGCAGGAAATAGACAAAGACGTAATAGACGCTGCGTTCGAACTTCTGGCTCGGCGACGACGACAGCGCCGTGATGATATGCATGGCCAGACCGTCGCGCAGCGCAAACAGCACCAGCGTGGTCGCCAGCGTGACATACATCGACGGCTTGACAAAAAGCGCGCCGATATTTGTCACCGGCTCGGACACCACTTGCAGCACAAAGACATAAGCCGCCACCACAAGCAGGAGCGAGGCCATCCACTGCGGCAGGTTTTCGAATACCCTGCGCCAGCGTTTTGCGCGCAGCGCCTCTAACATCCGGCCATAGCGGCGCAAATCGCCCGCCCCCGCCAGCATCGCGTAATAGGTTGCGGCAAGGGTGGCCGTAAAGATATAAAACGGAAAGGCATATTGCCGGTAATCTTCAAAGATCGACCCGCGCGTCGCCATGCGCGGTTCAAACGCCAGCCCGCCGATAAACAGCGACACCGCCGCCACGCCCGTAAACCAGTAGACCGGCGTCAGCGGATACATCATTTCCGCCTTGCACAAACGCCACAGCCCGACCAGCGCCCAGAAGGTGAAAAACAGCGCGGCGAGGGCGATAAACGTCTCGGTCGGCATTTCATAGTTGTACCAGTTGACGCTGGACATCCGCCGCGACACGCTGCCGCTGGCCAAAAGCGGCATGGCGGTTTTGCTGATAAGCGCCCAGCCGACAAAAAGACCGGCCAGAAAAGCCATCACCGTGCGCGGGCGGCGGTTGCGCGGGTCGGCTTCGACCTTGCCGACCATACCGTCGAACGACACCAGAAAGGCAAGGGCATGACCCAGCACACCGGCCATCACCATAAAAAACGTGGCATAGAGCGTACGAGTAAGATCGGCGGTTTGAGATACAAACGTAACGTGGGCACCATGAAGAGTAAGGCCCGATAGCGCGTTCTTGGGCAGGTGCAGATAATTGAGCACCATCGCCGTGCCCAGCGTCAAAAGCGACGCATACCAGACATAGGACGTCGAGCCAAACAGCTTGCCAAAGATCAGCGAGGCGGGGCCGTGCGGCGTCAGACGCTGCATATCCCACGTATTGCCGCGCACTTCGTCGCGCAGAGTGTTGGATGCTTCATGCGTGCCCCAAACCGCGATCAGCAGAAAGTAAATCCAGAGCAGCCGCCCCGAAACAATCGGCGCCCAGTCGTGGTCGTAAATCATATAATGGCTGTAGATGATGCACAAAAGCGCAACCGGCACCAGCAACACGCGCAACCATGAAAAACGCAGCCAGATCTGGCGGTGCAGTTCGGGGCTCAGGATATAGCGGTTCATGCGCCTTGCCCTCCGGATATTGGCGCCTCTGTTTCGGTTGCGCGCATATAGGCATCTTGCAGCGAGTGCTGTTCGGATGCGAAATTATAGATCGGCAAACCTGCCGCCAGCAGCGCCGCCAGCAATGCCTGCTGCGCCACCTCGTCGCCGTCAAAACGGCAGAGGGCGGCATCGCCTTCCAGCCGCTCGACGGTCAGACCTTTTTGCGCCGACAGTTTATCCGCATGCACAGCTGCGCCGCCGCGCAGGGAAATGGTAATGATACGCTGCGTTTTTTGTGTATGGTCGCTGAGCAGCACATGCCCCGCCACGCGCCCGTCGCGGATAATCAGCATGTCGGTGCAGTAATCTTCCAATTCGTTCAGGATATGCGACGACACAATCATCGTCTTGCCACGCGCGCGCAAAGCCCGCATCAGCTGCGACAGCTGGATACGCGCTTCGGGGTCCATGCCCGATGCGGGTTCGTCCAGAATAATCAGCGCCGGATCATGCACCAGCGCCAGCCCGATGCCCAGCCGCTGGCGATACCCGCGTGACAGCACGCCCGCCTTGCGCTCCAGCATGTTATCAATCATCACCTCGCGCGCAATTTTTTCGACATGCTGCGCGACGTTTTTGATCTGCACGCGCTCCGCCGCGTTTTTGACATCTACGCGCTCCGCCGCGTTTTTAACATCCACCTGCTGCGACCAGCACATATAGGTCAGGCATTGCCGCACCGTCAGGTCGTTGAACAGGCCGAAGAAATCCGACAGATAGCCGATCTGGCGATGCACGGCACGGGGGTTTTCGGTCACATCGATGCCGCCGACGAAAATTTCGCCGCTATGCGGGCGGTCCAGCGCGACAAGGCAGCGCAAAAGCGTTGTTTTGCCCGCGCCATTCGGCCCGACCAGCGCGGTCACGCTGCCCTCTGCAATGCCGAAGCTGACGTCATGCAGCACACGCTTGCCGGGGTAGTCGAAATTAAGGTTTTTGACCTCGATCATATTCATGAATGCACCCTCGGAAACCCGCCGGACAGCGCCCGCCCCTGCTTGACATCAACCCCGTGAAGACTAACACAGGCCGCGCCGCGTTTTCAGTGACAAATTGCGCCCGCCGCGCAAGGGGCAAATTGCACCCGTCGCGCGGGCCGCCGCGTTATCGAAATAAACATTTTTTGCGGCATTTCCAGCGCCCGTGGCTATACTCGGGGGGTGATTTTATGAAGTGGGGTTTTTATGCGTTTCTCTCGTTTTTCACATTCCGCTCTTTTTTGCGGCTTGGCCGTGCTGATCGCCGCCGCCCCCGCCCGTGCAGAGGACGCTGCCGAGGCAGACAGCGCCCCGCAAAGCCCGTGGGAATGGTCAGGTTATGTGACACTGGCCAGCGAATATATGACGCGCGGCTTTTCCGATTCAGACAACAAACCCGCGCTGCAAGGCAGCGTGTCACTGGCGCATGAAAGCGGCTGGGCGGCTGAAATCTGGGCATCGAATGTCGATTATAACGACAGCTGGGAAGCCAAAGCAGAAATCGATTTCTATCTGACCTATACCTTCGGCCTTGGCCCTGGCGATATGACGCTGGGCGGCGGATATTACTGGTATCCGGGCGCATCGCAATCGCTGGATTACGACCACTATGAAATTTTTGCGTCTTACGAAGCCGCGCTGCCGAACGATGTCGCCACGCTGGGCGCAGAAATCTATTATTCACCGGACTTTTTCGCTGATTCCGGCACGGGCGTTTACGTGACCACCACCGCCGATGTCCCGCTGCCCGTGGTGGACGGGCTGAGCCTTGTCGGCCATGTCGGGCGGCAATGGGTGGAAGACAACGCGCGGTTCGGCATCAAAGACTATACTGATTATTCCGCAGGTCTGGCCTATACCTTCGACCCGTTCACAATCGATGTACGGTTTTACGATACCAACCGTATCGGAGCGCGATTGCGACAACCTCTGCGGTGCGCACGTCGCCGGCAGCCTGACCTGGAGCTGGTAAGAATCAAAGCCGCCCGCGGATAATCCCGTCAAATTCTCCCGCGGATGATTCCGTCCGTGCCGAATTGCCGCAGCATCAGATCCAGTCCGGCCAGATGAAACTGCCGCCCGCCGGATGACATGCAGTAATCGGCCAGCACCACTGGACGAATTTCCGCATCCCATAGCGCAAAGACC
>JAUXOC010000018.1 GCA_030682495.1 Alphaproteobacteria bacterium
GTATTTTCTTGATGATGCTTGTGATTCTGACGAGCTTTATGATTAGTACGTTTGTTGTCAGTCGCACCAACCGCATCGCCCGCACGGCCAAGCAGATCATGGATACCGGCAACCTGTCGGAGCGTATCGTCATCGACTCGCGCTGGGATGATCTCAGCAATATGTCGCGGGTGCTGAATGCCTTTCTGGCGCGGCTGGAAGAACTGGTCGACGGCGTGCAGCGCGTGTCTGACAATATCGCACATGACCTGCGCACACCGCTCACGCGTATGCGTAACAGCCTTGAGACGCTGCGCAAGCGCGCGCAGGTGAAAAACGATGCCGAGCTGGGGCTTGCCTGCGACGGCTTGCTGGCGGAGGCGGATCACCTGCTTGGCACTTTCAATGCGCTTTTGCGTATCGCGCGTATCGAAACGGGGCGGCAGCGCCGCAGTTTTGGCAGCCTGCCGCTGCACCGGCTGGCCTTTGACGTGATCGAGCTATACGAGCCGCTGGCCGAAGAAAAAGGCATTGGGATCATCGCCGATATCACACCTGCAGAGATGTATGGCGACCGTGATCTTTTATTTCAGGCGCTGGCTAATCTGCTCGATAACGCCATAAAGTTCAGCCCCTCTGGCAGTGAAATTCGCGTGCATACGGCGCGCACGGTTGCGGGCGGTGCGGCGCTGATGGTCTGCGATAGCGGCCCCGGCATTCCCGCGGCGGAGCGGGAGCGGGTCTTTCAGCGATTTTACCGCGGCGAAGCCAGCCGCCATACGGCAGGTAACGGCCTCGGCCTCAGTCTGGTCGGGGCGATTGTTGTGCAGCATGGCGGGTGCATTATACTGGGCGATGCCTCCCCGGGCTTGCGGGTGTCTATTGATTTTCCGCCCCCCAATCCTGTGGATTAATTTTTTGTAATGTGGCGGAGAGGCGAAAGTAAGTGTAAACGCGCTATAGTATTCTGAATAAATTACCGCTCCGGCAACACAGGCTTTCACTTCATGCGTATCGCAATTATCGGCACCGGCATTTCCGGACTTGGCGCGGCTTATCTGCTCGCGCCGCATCATGATATCGCCGTGTATGAAAAAGAAACACGCACCGGCGGCCATAGCCGTACGATTGACCTTGATATCGGCGGTCGGCAGATACCGGTCGATACCGGGTTCATTGTGTACAATGAGCGCAATTACCCGCATCTGACGGCCATGTTTCGCCACCTTGGCGTTAAAACGCAAAAAAGCGATATGTCTTTCGGCGCCAGTATCCGCGGCGGCTATCTGGAATACGGCAGCAAGGGCATGTTCAGCCAGAAACGCAACTTCGTGCGGCCTGCTTTCTGGCGCATGATTTTTGATATCTTGCGCTTTAACCGTGCGGCTGAAAGTATGCTCGACCATCCGGAAGACCTGACGCTGGCCGAATGCCTTGACAGGCTCGGCATGGGGGATTGGTTCCGGCGTTATTATCTGCAGGCCATGGGCGCGGCGATCTGGAGCTGTTCGGTTGAGACAATTTTGGAATTTCCGGCGCAGAGCTTTATCCGGTTTTTCAAAAATCACGGGCTTTTGACGGTCAACGACCACCCGCAGTGGTACACCGTCACGGGCGGCAGTCGAGAATACGTTCGTAAATTGAGCGCGGGATTTGCCGATAAAATTAAAACCGGCGGCGGTGCCGCGCGTGTGCGCCGCATACCGGAAGGCCTTGAGGTCACGGATGCGCAGGGCAATACCGAAACTTTTGACCGTGTTGTTTTTGCCTGCCATGCCGACGAAGCCTTGACGCTGCTTGTCGATGCAGATTCTCTTGAAAGCGAGATCCTCGGCGCTTTCCACTATAATGACAACCGCGTCGTCGTGCATGGCGATACCAGTTTTATGCCGCGTCGCCGTGGTGCTTGGGCCAGCTGGGTATATTTGTCCGAGGGGGCCGAGGATAAAGCACCTGTCGTTTCGCTCAGCTACTGGATGAATAATTTGCAAAACCTGCCCACCGAAAAGCCTGTCATCATCACGCTTAATCCCGGACGCGTACCGGCGGCAGGCAGTGTTTTCAATGAACATGTTTTCAGCCATCCCGTCTTTACGCTTGGCGCCATTCGTGCGCAGCGGCGTATGGGGGAATTGCAGGGCCGCCGCGGCGTTGGGTTCTGCGGCGCTTATATGCGCTACGGCTTTCATGAAGACGGGCTTCTCAGCGCTGTCGATCTTTGCCGCGGCGTCTTTGGGGTCAATCCGCCATGGCCGTAAAAGCAGAGCCGCAAATTCTGACCGCCGCCGTGATGCACAAACGCACCTATCCCAAGGTAAATGCCTTTACCTATGGCATTTACTATCTCTGGATGCCGTTGTCGCAGCTGGAGCGTTTTTCAGACGGCTGGCGATTTGGCGTCAATGCGCGGGGGCTCCTGTCTTTCTACAACAAAGACCACGGCCCACGCGATGGAACTGCGCTGCTGCCATGGATCCGCGCGCATCTGAAAGATTGGGGCATTTCTGCGGCGGACGGCGAGGTTATTCTTGTCACGATGCCGCGCAGTTTTGGCCATGTTTTTAATCCGGTCAGCTTTTGGCTATGTTGTGATGCGGCAGGCGCCGTGCGCGCTGTTTTGTGCGAAGTGCACAATACCTTTGGCGAGGTGCATAGCTATCTTTGCGCGCATCCGGATGGGCGTGAAATTACGGCCGACGACTGGCTCGAAGCACGCAAGGTCTTTCATGTCTCCCCCTTTCTGGAGCGGCATGGCAGCTATAAATTCCGCTTTGCGCTGCAGCTGGATAAGTTTGGCGCATGGATTGATTTCTATGAACCGGACGGCCGGCGGCAATTGCTCACGTCTTTGGTCGGGGCGCTTTCGCCTTATAGCCGTGCCTCGCGGCGGCGGGCTTTCTGGCGGTACCCGGCTGTCGCGCTGGTCGCGCTGTGGCGCATACACTGGCAGGCGCTGAAGCTGGTCAGCAAGGGCATCAAATACATACCAAAGCCTCTTCAAAAAGAAGAAAAAACAACGGCTGTGGACAATCTTACAAAAAAGTAATCTTGCGGTAAGACGCATTTCAGTCCGGCTTTGATATTATCAAAGTGGAATAATCCTGAAAAATCCGTTCGTATTTATCGATGAGGTTTCCCGTGTTCGCTCTGCGCGCCGCCGACCAGTTTCTAAAGAAGCTTGATAATCTTGAATGCGGCCGTTTCGAACTGGTGACGCCGGATGGACAAACGCGCGTTTTCGAAGGCCGCCGGCCGGGGCCTGCTGCCTGTCTCAGCCTGCACGACTGGCGTGTCGTCGCCAATCTGGCTGTGCGCGGCGATATCGGCTTTGCCGAGGACTACAAAGCCGGCCTGTGGGAAACCGCCTGTCTGCCCAATCTGTTATCCCTCGCCATGGAAAACGACCATGTGATCGACGGCTATATTTTTGGCAGTGGCGGCATGCAGCTGATGGCGCGCCTGTCGCAGCTTTTGCGGCTGAATACGCTTTCGGGCAGCAAGCGTAATATCAGCGCGCATTATGACCTTGGTAATGATTTTTACAGCCTATGGCTCGACCCGTCGATGACTTATTCAGCCGCTATTTTTGCAAAGCCGGATGAAAGCCTGCATTCGGCGCAGATGCGCAAGTACGACCGCATTATTGACCGTCTTGCGCCGTCGTCGGGGCGCATTCTTGAAATCGGTTGTGGTTGGGGCGGCTTTGCCGCGCGCGCGGCGGAACGCTCGGACAGCCATGTCAAGGGCGTCACGCTCTCGGAAAAACAGCGCAGCTATGCGGCGGCAAGACTGGGCGGCAAGGCCGATATCGCACTTGAAGACTACCGCCACCAGCAAGGACGTTTCGATCACATTGTTTCCATCGAAATGTTCGAAGCCGTGGGCGAGCGGTATTGGCCGACGTATTTCAACAAAGTCTCCTCTCTTTTGCGCAGGGGCGGCAAGGCGGTCATCCAGACCATCACCATCGATGACAACCGGTTTGAGAAATATCGCCAGAGCGGTGATTTTATCCGCAGCTATATTTTTCCGGGTGGCATGCTGCCCAGCCCCTCACGCTTCCAGTCCGAAGCGGAAAAGGCGGGCTTTGTCATGACCGACCGCTTTGATTTCGGCAAAGATTACGCAGCCACGCTGGAGCGCTGGCTGGAAACCTTCGACGCCCGCCGCGCCGAGATTTCTGCGCTCGGGTATGACGAGGGTTTTATGCGCATGTGGCGTTTTTATCTGGCGGCTTGTATCGCCGGTTTCCGCACCGGCCGCACCAATGTCATGCAAGTGGAACTTCAACATGCTTAACGCTGCGCTTTTTTCACTGGCGATTGCCAGCCTCCTGCTGGCCATTCCCGAGGCGCAGGCAGAAAGCCCTGCCAAAACCGCGCCTCCCTCCTATGTAACGGGTGAAATTGCCGATGCCGCCCATGTTGGCGGCGGACGTCTCACGGTTATGGTTTGGGATGTTTATGACGCTGCGCTTTTTGCACCCGGCGGCGTTTATAGTGAAGAAAAGCCCTTTGCGCTGCGCCTGAGTTATCTGCGCAAACTCGAAGGCCGCAAGATCGCCGATAAATCGAGTGAGGAAATCCGCCGTCAGGGCTTCGGCGACGAGATCAAGCTTGCCATCTGGCATCGCCAGATGCGCAGCATTTTCCCCGATGTCCAAAAAGGCACCAGCCTGACAGGTATTCGCCGCAAAGATGGCAGCGTGGCGTTCTATCACAATGGAAAAATGGCAGGTGTCATTGATGATCCGGATTTTGCGCCGCGCTTTTTTGCGATCTGGCTGGCGGCCGGTACTTCCGCGCCCGCGCTGCGCAGCGCCCTGACGGGGCGGAGATGACAAACACCCCAAATCTCCCGCCGCTGTCAAAAGGTGCTTTAGCGGCTTATGGCAGTTTGGCCTTTCCGCTCGCCTTTGCGGGTATCCCGCTTTACGTTCTGGCACCGGATTTTTATGCGGCGGAATATGCGGTGCCGCTGGCGGCGCTGGCCGGTGTTTTGCTGCTCACCCGCTTGTTTGATGCCGTGCAAGATCCCCTGATTGGCTTTCTCAGTGACCGCTTTGCCGCGCGGCGCGGCGTGGTGATTTCCTGTGGATTTGTCCTGTTCACGCTGGGTTTTGCGTTGCTGTTTCATCCGCTGGCCGCAGCGCCGCTGGCCTGGTTTGCGCTTTGTATGGTTGTGGCGGCGACAGGATTTAGCGTTCTAGCGATCAATCTGGGTGCGCTCGGCAGTTTGTGGCGGCGCGCGCCCGTCGAAAAGGCGCGTATTACGGCGATGCGTGAAGCAATCGGTCTTTGCGGGCTTATTCTTGCCATTATGCTGCCCGGGCTCTTTCAGCAGAGCCTCACAATCAAAGAATCTTTTTCTGTCTATGCGCTGATCTTTCTTGTCGCAGCGCTTGCTTGCGGTGCGGTTTTCCGGCTCTGGCTTTCAGGCGCTACGTTTGATGAGAAGCCAGCAGAAGCCCAAAGCGCCGACAGATGGCCGCACAAAGTCGTCAAAACCCGCGACGGGCTTTTTTATGTTGTTTATTTTCTCAGCATGCTGGCCTCCGCCCTGCCGGCGGTGCTGGTGGTGTTTTACATTCGCGACTATCTGGCCGCCGAATCTTACTTGGGCGGGTTTTTGCTGCTTTACTTCCTCGCGGGGCTGGCGGGGATGCCGCTCTGGCGGGCCGCCGCGGCGCGCTTCGGTGCAGGCCCCGTCTGGGCAGCGGCGATGTTATTTGCGGGAGTGGTTTTTGCAGGGGCCGTTGCCATACCGCCTGCGGGGGCTATAGGCTTTTATGCGCTGGTCTGTGTGGCCTCCGGCCTTGCCCTTGGGGCAGAGCTGTCTTTGCCGCCTGCTTTTTTATCTTCTGTCATCGACCGCCGCCGCGCGGGTGCGCAGACCGCCGGATGTTTTGCGCTGATGTCGTTTTTGATGAAATTGGCTTTGGCGATTGCCGGCGCGGGCGGTCTTTATGCGCTGGACCTTGCCGGATTTGCGCCGCGTGCCGATAACGGCGCAGCAGCGCTGGCACGGTTGTCGTTTCTTTATGCGCTGCTGCCCGCGTTTCTGAAAATCGCGGCGGCGATACTGATGATGTTTTATCTTTTCAAATCAGACAAGGAAGAGTTTCATGAAAAAACTGTTGGCATCGATCGTATTGGGGGTGGTTATGGCGCTCGGAGGATGTAGTTCATCGCCGATGAAGGAATACAAGGGCACGACGCCCGATATTGCCTTCGAAGAATTTTTCAGTGGCAATATCAAAGGCTGGGGGCTGGTGCAAAACCGCAGCGGCAAAGTCATTCGCCGTTTTGACGTCGACATGAAAGGCACATGGGAAGGCGATACCGGCACGCTTGAAGAAATCTTTACCTATTACGATGGCGAAACACAAAAGCGCGTCTGGCACATCAAAAAACTTGGCGAAGGCAGATACGAAGGCCGCGCCGATGACATTCTCGGCAAGGCAACGGGCGAAACGGCGGGTAGCGCCGCGCGCTGGAAATACAGCATGGATTTGCCCGTCGGCAATACCACCTATAAAATTACCTTTGACGACTGGATGTTCCGCATGAATGACGGTATCGTTGTGAACAGGTCATACCTTAAAAAATTCGGTGTGACGGTGGCGGAGCTGACCCTCTTTATGCAGAAACAGGAACCTAAATGAATAAAAACGTTTTTGCAGGTAAAACCGTCTGGCTGATCGGTGCCTCCACGGGTATTGGCCGCGCACTGGCACTGGAGCTGTCGCGCCGCGGCGCAAGACTGGCGCTCAGTGCGCGGAACCGGTCTGCGCTCGATGCCCTCGCCGAAGAGACTGGACGGACAGAGCATGTGGTCTTGCCGCTGGATGTTACCGATGGAGCGGGAATAAGAGCAGCCTTCGCGACGGCGGAAGCACAGCTGGGCGCTATCGATCATGTCATCCTGCTCTCGGCATCCTATACGCCCATGGCGCTGAGTGCGCTGGATATGCCGAAAGTGTCAGAGATGATTTCCACCAATCTGGGCGCCGCTTTTGATGTCATCGATACCGTTCTGCCCGCGATGCGGGCGCGGCGGTCGGGGCAGATTGCCCTCTGCGGTAGCGTGGCGGGCTATGTCGGCCTGCCCAACGGCCAGCCCTATAGCGCGACCAAGGCGGCCATCATGAATCTGGCGCAGAGCCTGCGGGCTGAGGAAGCCGCGCATGGTATAGATGTGCGGCTCATCAGTCCCGGCTTCGTCAGAACACCCCTGACGGATAAGAACGATTTTGCGATGCCCGCAATGATGACACCCGAAGACGCGGCGCGCCGTCTGGCAGACGGTCTGGCGGGGCGATCCTTTGAAATTCATTTCCCGCGCCGGTTTACCTATGTCATGAAGGCGCTGGCCTGCCTGCCTTATCGCCTCTATTTCGCGGCCGTGCGGAGGTTTGTGCCCGCAAAGACGGGGCATTGAAAGTGGCTCTTGCCTCCGTGCGGTGCATTTGCTTAAACTTGCGGGTATGAAGCAGCACCTTGGCATTTGTTACGATCAGACCAGCGATTTCCAGCAGGAACAGTTTAATGTTCTAATGTCGCTGGTGCGCGAAACAATTCCCGACCGCGATCTGGCCGCCATCCGCAGTATGATCGATATCGGCGCCGGTACGGGCGGGCGCACGGTGCAATCTTTCAGCGTCTTCCAAAGTACGCAGCGCATGACCGCGATCGAGCCGGACCGCGATATGATGACTGTCGCGCGGGACAAATACGCCGACGCCCGCGTGACCTATATCCAGTCTGCCGCAGAGGACATCGGCAAGTTAAAGATAGAAGGCGTACCGCTCGGCGCAGTCATGTCGAACTGGGCGCTGCATTGGGTGCCGGACAAGAAAAAGCTGATGCAGGATATCAACGCGCTGACGCAAAGCGGCAGTTACTTCGTGTTCAGCACCTGCGAAGGACTACCGGCACTTTTGCAGATGGTCGATGCCTATGTGCGCGGCGAGTTCCGCATCGACGGCGCGCAAAGCCCGTTTTACTATCTGGATTTGAATGAATGGCGGACGCTGCTGGCCGAATATGGCTGGCGCATCTTGGGTGTCAAGGCCTATACAGTCGGCCATGAGGTGCCGGACACACAAAAGTATCTGGAGCATTGGTTCACGGCTTCGACCGCAAAATTTCTCTATGGGCGGCATCTGGTGGAGCTGTCATCATGGGCGCATTCCGATCTGATCTGGATGATGAACCGCGCTTTTCCGTCTGAAAAAAATCCGGAAGGCATGCTGTTTACCGAAGATGTCATGTTTGTGGTCGCGCAGCGGGAATAGTCCGCGATTTATAAAAACCGGTAAATAACGATCCCCAGAACAATCGCCAGCATCGGGCCCGTATATTGACGCAGGGCGGTGATGCTGCGGTCGTTTTCTTCGTCGAGCCGCAAAACGGCTTCGCTCAAACTGGCGCCGAGGTTGCCGCTGCGCTCTCCCGCGCGTACCATGCTCAGCACCAGCCGGTCCGCATCGACTTCGGCGGCAAAGGCTTGCTCCAGTCCTGATTTCTCGCCAAGCCGCGCGGCAATGCGCAGAAAGACGGATTTCATGCCTGCAGCAGGCTGCACATCGGCGGCGGTGGTGGCGGCTTCACGCAGCGGGACGCCGCTTTGATAGAGAAAGACAAGGCTTTCGGCAAAGCGCGCCCAGGCATCGCGCCGTAAAATACCGCCGATAACCGGCATATGCAGCAGGGCAGACAGTACAAAGGTACGAAAAGCCGGCGACAGGCGCCAGCCTGCGATCACGACGACGGTCAAAAACAGCAGCAGCAGCGCGCCATCGACAAGCGTCTGTGCGCCACTGATGGCGCCAAGGCCGACGACGATAAAGGCGGTAATTTTCGGCTCCCGTGTGGCGCGGCGCATTTCGCGCGCGCGTGTTGCCCGCAGACGTACAATTTCTGCGCAGCGGCGGAAGGCCTCGACCATGCGTCCGGCGCCTTCGCCGCTACGCACCAGCGCGCGCAGGGTGGCATCGAATATCCGCGGGTGCGCATCCAGTGCATCGGACAGTGTGCGGCCGTTCTGCAAAAACAGCGCGATATCGGTATAGGTCATGCGCAGGCGGCGGCTGGGCGCGGTGGCGGCAATGTCGTCGATGGTGGTGCGCAGGGGCAGGCCGGCTTTTTGTGCCTCGGCCAGATGCCAGAAAAATTCGTAAAGCGGAAGGTGCCGGTTACTCATACATGATCCTGTGCGTCCGCGTTGTTCTTCGGCGAGCGGCAAAACGATGCCAAACTTTCCGGAAAGGCGCGCCTGTATCAAAATAGCATGCGGCTCGATATCTTTCTATAGTTCAGAAATATTCGGTTGTGGCACCCTGTCGCCACCGTGCTTTTCTCCCTTCAGGGCATGGCGGCGCAGGCCGATTCTCGGCAGTTTACAAGCAAGGCGTGCTGCGCTTAAATAAGCCTGTATCAAGTAAAAGCAGGTAAAAAGCCATGGCCGATTCCGTATCTGAAACCGCTGCCGCACCGCCGCTGCATTTGGCCAGTCCGGAGGAGCGCGCGCGTGTTTTCCGCCATGCGGTGGCTTTGCACGAAAAAGGGCAAAAACGTGAAGCCAACCTGATTTACCGCGCGTTGCTTGCGGCCGATCCGGCGCATGGGCCGTCGTGGATCAACCTCGGCACACTTTTGCGGCAGGAGGGGAAATACTGGCCCGCCGCAGGCTGCGCCGCACGTGCGGTGGCGCTGTCGCCGGATAACGCAGGGTATTTGACCAACCTTGGCAATTGCATGGGCGATCTCGACCAAAAAGAGCAATGCCTTTCCGCGCATGCCAAGGCCGCGGCGCTGCGGCCGGATGATGCACTGATCCGCAGCAACCATGCCATCGCCCTGCGTGAATTCGGCCAGCTGGAGCAGGCCTTGGCGGAATTTGATGCAGCCCTGAAACTGCGCCCCGATGATGCCGCGCTGCTATGGGACCGTGCCATTACGGCGCTGCATCTGGGGGATTATGCCGAGGGCTGGGACGCCTTTGAAATCCGCTGGAAACAAAAACAGCTGCGCCCGCGTCCCGAGATTGCCCCGCGCTGGCGCGGCGAGGATTTGACCGGCAAAACCATCCTCGTCTACGAAGAACAGGGATTTGGGGACAGCATCCTGTGCAGCCGCTACCTGCCGATGGTGAAGGCGCAGGGCGGCACGGTCATTGTCGAATGTAAAAAGCCTCTGCACCGTTTGTTTTCGGGTATCTCCGGTATCGATAGCCTGACCGAAGCCGCGCCGCCTGCGGGAAGCTACGATTATCAGGTGCCGATGATGAGTCTGCCGGGGATTTTCGGCACGGCGCTTGATAATATTCCGTCGCCGCCCACACTGCTGGCCGCGCCCGAAATGCCGCCTGCTGCCGCCGCGATGATCGCGCAGGGCGACGGGAAGCTAAAGGTCGGCATCGTCTGGTCGGGCAGCGTGACTTTTGCGCGCAACCGCAAGCGCGCGGTGGCGATTGATCGTTTTCTGCCGTTTGCGGCCATTCCGGGGGTCCAGCTTTACAGTCTGCAAAAAGGTCCCTGCGAGGGCGATCTTGGCGCCAGCGGGGCAGAGGGGCTGGTTTTGCCGCTGGGGCCATTGGTCAATGACTTTGCGGATACGGCGGCGGTGCTGAAATCTCTTGATCTCATCATCATGACGGACAGTTCGGTCGCGCATCTGGCGGCATCACTGGGGCGGCCGGTGTGGAATTTGCTGTGCTATTTCCCGTACTGGCTGTATCTGCATGAACGTGAAGACAGCCCGTGGTATCCGTCCATGCGGTTGATGCGGCAGGAAACGCCGGGCGATTGGGACGGCCTGTTTGAACGTGTCGCGCGCGAGCTGGCCGATTTGGCCGCGCCCTATGCGCGGTCGTCGAACCAGCCTTCGCCGTAGGTCGTGCAAATTTCGGTGTTTTTCGGGATGGCGCGGGTGGCGCGCAGGGTGAAATAGACCGTGCCGTCCTCTTCTTCCCATTCGATGATGGCATTGGGTTTTTCGTCATGGTTGCAGAACGTCATGACGCCGAACAGCACACTGCTCGCATGCTCGGGATCTTTGATGCCGGTTTTCTTGCGCAGCTTGGCCGAAATATCGCCGGTAACAAAGGTATAATTGACCATATGGGTTTGGTCGACGGTCAGGGTTTCGTTCTCGTTCAGCAGCAAAGACGGCGTTACTTCAATCGCGTCGCCTTTTTTAATCGGGCGGCTGCAGAAAACGCCGCGCCCCTTGATGCTCCCCGTATGTTTCAGGTAAAGGCCTTCCTTGCGGTCGAGAAGGCGGGGTTTGGCGGCGGTGCGGGGCATGGTGTCTGTGTCTCTTTCTGCAGGTAAGGGGCTGTATGGGGGCATAATCTAGCCGCAAAGGCGGATGGTTTCAACAGGCCCCGCGGCTTTCCGTGCGATGATTTTTCGCGGCCCTCGCGGTTTTTCCTGACAAAACGCCGGAATATATGTATATTCCCCTTCCTGAAACGGCGACGGTGCGTGGAGGTGCCGGACATGGACAATCTTGATATTCTTTTGGCAAAGCTGCCGGCGGTTGACCTGAGCAGCGTCGATCTGGGCGCCATTTTCAGTGCGAGCAGCCTGTTTACCTCGATCGTTCTTATCACGGCGGTGTTTTTCGTGCGCCGCCTGCTGATCCGCCGTATCTGGCGCGACAGCGAAGTGCTGGCCAAAGAGCAGCGCAGCTGGATTATTCTCATCAAAAACGGTGCCGCCATCGTCATCGTGATCGGGCTTATTCTGATCTGGGCGCCGCAGCTGCATACCTTTGCGCTGTCTATCGCCGCCTTTGCCGTGGCGGTGGTGGTGGCGACCAAGGAAATGATTCTCTGCTTTATGGGGGCGATCATGCGCGTGACCAGCCAGCCGTTCAAAGCAGGCGACTGGGTCAGCATCGATGGCGTGACGGGGGAGGTGATCGACCTCGATGCCTTTTCTTTCCGCCTGCAGGAAGTCGACATGAAAGGCCGCAGTTATCAATTCACCGGCCGCACGATTGTGATCCCGAACGGCAAGATTTTTTCATCAAACGTCGAAAACGCGAATTTCTTTAAAACGTTTATCTTTGAAGACGTCAAAATTTCCGTGCAGTTCGCCGACATCGACCCGCAAGCGGCAAGCGCCGCCCTCGCGAAGATCACCGAAAAATATTTCGCCTCCTTCCGCACCGAAGCGCAGGCTTTCAACCGCAAAATCCGCCGCCGCGCGGGCATCTCAATCGGCCTTGCGGAGCCTGCCTATGATATCTCCACCAGCGACGTCGGACATTACCATTTCGGCGTCCGGCTATTCCTGCCGACGCAGGCTGCGGCCGCTGTGCGCAGCGACATCACCGCCGACTTCCTCGCACATATCTACAAACAGCGCAAATCTGTGCAGGAGAAAAAGGAGAGCGCGGCGCTCGTGGATAAGTGCAGAGTTCAGGGGCAGGAGAGTGCCTAGGTTGGCAAGCCTCTCTCGTCCAGCCTCGGGCCGCGCTCTTTTATCGCTTCGTTTTCTTATTGTCTGACCGGACCACCGGCCAAGAGGGCGCGGATATGGGCGGCGATCTCCGGGTTGGCCCAGATATTCACCAAGCGGCTCAAGGGTAGTTTGCTTTCGTCTAGTGCCGCTTCTGCGGCGGGGGTGTCGAAATACGCGCGCGCAGAAGAATCTCCGGCGAGTCCGCTGCGGAAGTTATCTGCCCAAAGAGAGAAACCCTCTATCGTTTCTGCCGGCCGGTATTGCAAGGCGGTGTTCAAAAGTTTGAGATGGTCGTAGAGGCATTGCGCCGGAAACGAAAAGTTTTCTGCGGGGCCGTGTTCGAAGTCGATCAGAGTCATGTTTTCAAAGTTTTCATCTACAAGCACATTCCCGAGCCCGGCATCCATATGGGACAGGCCGGTTTTGTGCAACCTGTCCAGGAGCGCGGCACAGCGCAGCAGCAAGGGCAGGAAAGGGGGCGCGTTCTTGGCGTTTAAGCAATCCCGCAAAGGTCGATAGGGCAGGTGAGCGCAGAGCATGGCGTCTTCGCAGCGCCAGAGCGGTTGCGGGGTCAGGCCGGCGGGATAGCCTTTCGTGTAGACCGCCCATTCGCGGTCGATACTGCTTTGGGACAAGGCGAGAAAGGCGTTCAGCGCGCTCGGGCGCGGTTTTTGATACGGGTTGCGAACGCGCAAAATACCGGCCGCGTCTTTGCCAAGAAAAACCTTGTAAACGCTATCAGCGCCGCCGTTCCCCATTCTTTTCAAGGTGACGGGGGCGCCGCCGAAAACCTCTGCGCGGAGAAGGGAGACAATCTGACGGTGGCGGGCGCGGTTCAGATATTCTGCCCTGATCCTGCGCCACCATCTTTTGGTTTTCAGCATAGGGTTTTCTTTTCGGGGTGTTCTCCGGCCATCATGGCATGCCGCAGGCGTGCCACTTTGTCCAGCAGCTTTTTATGTTCTTCTTTGGTGAAGAACAAATGCAGGTGCGCCAGCGCTTCGGCTTCGTTATCGGTGGAATGCATCGGATTGCGTGAAAGCTTCAGCCCGGTTTCCTCGGCGAACTGTTTTCTGAGGTCTTCCTTAATAAACTGGCGGGCATTCGTCACATGCGGCTGCTTCAGGCGTTTTTCAGCCGAGGGCGCAATCGGAAACGGGTCAAAGACCGCAACGGCAATAAATGGTTTACCGCCGCGCGAACGCTGCCATTTGTTGCCGCGCATTTTGCGGCTTTGCGTGGCGCGGGTCATGAAAGGAATATATTTAACCGCCACCACTTTATAGTGTTTACGCAGCGCCAGGATAAGCCGGATGTGTTTCTTCGCCTTAATGGCGGCTTCACGGATGACGAAGAGGTTCATCTCGCCGGGGAATTCGGCCGACACGCGACCTAAAAAAGGACTTTTGAAGCTTTTGGAATATTCTTGCCGCAGATAATGCAGCACATGGTCATAGGGGGCGGCGCAGCCGTTTTTCTGCAGGTAACGGTGAAAATCCATCAGCGTGTAGGGGAGCTCTATGCCCAGCTCCTTTGTCAGCATATCCAGTTCGCGGCAATATTTAGACTGGGTGGATTTTGCAGGGTCGTCGATATGTATCTTCGAGTTTTTTTCTTTTTTCTGATAGCAAATATGATAGATCAGCGACATCAGATGCATGCGCGCGCCCGGCACATAAAAACGCTCCTTCCAGCGGCGACGGCTGCTGAGAATGCCTTCGGCAAGCGGCTGCGGATAGTAAGACGGCTTTTCGGCCTGGCCTTCAAGGCTGCGCTCAATCCCCGAAACGGTACGGATATCGCATTTACCGCCCTGCTGCTGTTGATAGTCGCCATAGCGCGCGTGCAGCGGCATCAAAGCGGCATCGTCAACCAAAATGTCTATGTCTCCCTTGCCGCCATGTGCGGGGTAGCCTGCGGTCTCGTAATCCAGAAAGCCGCGCAAAACGGCATAGCGATAGCCGGCAGCATCCATCCAGTCAAAAAACTCGTCCATCGAGGGTATGTAGATCCGCATCCGAAACTCTCTTCCCGCACGCTGCATTTTCAGAATTGTTAGAGATACAAAATTTGCTGTCTTTAGACAAGGGGGGGAGAAGTTTCAGAGAGGAGCGCTTCGGGCAGACGAAATGGCGGAGAATCCGGTCTATGCTAACCCTTCTTTGGTGGGGGTAGCGACAGACTGAATTTGCCTCGTACTTATTTGTTCTTTTTCGCGCGTTTTTCTTTTCTTTTCTCATCGGCTGTTTTTAAGGGGGGCTTCTTTGTATTCTTTTTTGCGTCCTGCGATTTTGACATGAAGTGGTTTCCTTCGGTTTTTGTGAGGGGATGGCGGTGAGTACGGGCTGACTCGTATAGCCGTTCTCTAGAGAAGTTATAGCAGACTATGGGGTAAAATGGCGGTGGATACAGTCTACCGATAAAAGCGCCTGTCGGCAATTCCCTGCTTTTCAGGGAATTATCAGGGAAATCAAAGGATCGGGGGCGGAGGCATTCTTTGTACCTGTATAAAAACACCCGTAAATAAAGGCCCGGATTGTTGAAAAGGATTACCGGGATCTTTTACAGGTCGTGTCTGCCTGTAGAAAGCGCCGCCCCCTACAGGAATTTTCTGACACTTTGCGGTAAGGTTATAACTATCCGTTTAGTCATCCTCGTTCTCGTATCTTGTGAACAGGTTGACGACCTCTTCGATTTTTTCAGCCTGAACGTCGGTGTTTGTCGATGCGAAGGCGTCACGCACGCAGGATTGCAAATGCCCCCGCAGAATGCGTCCTTCAAGTGTTTTCAGCGCGGCGCGGGCAGCGCGGATTTGGTTGAGGATATCGGGACAATAGCGCCCATCCTCAATCATTTTGCCTATACCTGACACCTGCCCGCCTATGCGATTAACCAAAGGGAGTGAAGTGGCATGTTTGCAGGTTGGTGGTTGAATGCGGTTATTTTTCTCGCTCATGGGAAGGCCTCTTGACAATTATACCCTGTGGGGGTATATATACCCTATAGGGGTATCTTAGTCAACCCCCTTATTGGAGGTATACGATGGAAAAAACATATGAAATTCAGGGGATGACCTGCGGCTCTTGCGTGCAGAAAGTCACGGGCGCGCTTGAGGGGTTGGTCAGCAGCGTGCAGGTGACGCTGCATCCGCCGCGCGCTGTGCTTGGCGGGGAAACAATCGCCGACCTCGCCACACTCAATGTGGCCGTCGGCAAAGCGGGCGCTTACAAACTCAAAACCATAACAGCGGCGACCAACGGTGATCAGCCCGATGGTGAGAAAAGCTGGCTGCAAACATACTATCCTCTGTTTTTGATCGTAGCCTCCATCTCCCTCGTGTCCCTGAAGGGTGCGGAAGGGCTTCACGACTGGATGCTGCACTTTATGGCGGGGTTCTTTATCGTCTTCGGGTTTTTCAAATTGCTGGACCTCAAGGGGTTTCGCGATGCTTATGCGACCTATGACTTGCTTGCCATGCGTTGGAATAACTATGGCTTGCTCTATCCCTTTATCGAGCTCGGGCTTGGGTTTGCGTTTTTGTTCCAGTTCCAGCTCACGGCAGCCCTTTGGTTTTCGATTGTCCTTATGGGTTTCAGTAGCCTTGGGGTCATCAAAACACTCAGAGAAAAACGAAAAATCCGCTGCGCCTGCCTGGGCACGGCACTCAATCTGCCCATGTCGACCATTACTCTGGTCGAGGATCTGGGCATGGTGGTGATGTCGGCGATGATGCTCTATGTTATGGCTTAAGGTCGGTAAGCGTCCGGCGTCGGGCTAACTCATTGTTTATTAACGGGTCGTGTGGTATAAATTCTGTATGCGTATTTTGCTCGTATTATTAATTTTTGCTATTGGGTTCAGCGGCTTTTCAGCCGCTGCCCATGCTTTCGACTCGCAAAACTGTCATGAAGCCACCTCTGCAGGGGAAAAAGAGGCCGGTGCTTTGCACGACTGTCCTGAACATGCTGAAGCCCAATCCCAGACAGCAGATAGTAACAGCCAAGATAATTCGCATATTTGCCTGAATTGTGATCACTGCTGTGTTTCATACCTGGGCTTTCCGCAATTCAGCAGCACTTCTGATACACCTGACCGCAGCGAGACTTTTGAACCCGTCGATGCCGCCATGGCCGACAGTGCTGTTTCAAAATTAAAGCGCCCTCCAAAATACCTTGTTTGATTTGAACGGAGTTTAAGCCGCATGGCTTGAGTTCCGTAACGGCCCCGCTATGGGGCGGCGCGTTCTTACGTGGACTTCAATCAAACAAGGAGAATAACTATGACTTACATCAATAGCGCTATGGTGCGTCCTCTTCTGGCTGTCATGGCAATAGCGGCTTTGACGGGATATTCGACACCGTCCTCATCCGAGACATCCAGCCCTCCTCATGCCCATCACGCCATGGATCATTCCCAGATGAACCATGACGTAACTGATCTTTATGCCCCTGCCATGAAAGCCATGCACGAGAACATGACCATCGCGCCGACCGGCGATGCCGATGTGGATTTCATGCGGGG
>JAUXOC010000019.1 GCA_030682495.1 Alphaproteobacteria bacterium
GAGCTGGCATTCTTGAGGCGTTTTTTATCGTCGTCGCCTTCGTCCGTGATATTGAAATACCAAACCCCATTGTCTTTTTGAATATCGTCAAGGGCAAGCTGGGCGATTTCGTTCAGTCTCGCGCCTGTGTATATCGCCAGCATAACGCCCCAATATCGAAAAGACTTTCCGGATTTTTTAGGGGTATGATCGGCAAGGGCAGAAAGAATTTTTTTGATCTGCTCACGCGTGAAAGGCATACGTGCTTTTGCTTTGTGCTTTCCGACTTTGATCTGCAATCCTTCGAAAACATTTTTTTGCACATAACCCTGCTGTTCTGCCCAGCCAAAAAAGCTTTGGTATACGGTCAGGTATTCATTGACGGTGCGGGTGTCCATCTTTCCGATGCCAGTTACTGTGGCCATATCCTTTAAGGACAAATCGCGCGTTTTTGGGTTCTTGTTGCGATTTTTGGGCAGGACTTGCAGCGTCTTTTTGACTTCGGCAGCTTTCAGGGCGTCTACGGCGGCAATGTTGATGTTTGCCCCCAGCATGTCAGAAAGAAGGCGCAGCTGCGCTTTGCGATCTTTCAAAGTTCTGGCTGTCCATGCTTCTCCACGCTTGCGTTCCTCTATAAAATCATCCATCGCTTGTTTGAGCGTCTTTTCGATAGTGGCGGGTTGTGTGGACTGAGTTGTTCCCGACAGATCATAATTCCGAATGCCTGTATTATACGCCAGCACCTCGCGGCAATAGCTGAGGAAAGGCAGCTTGAAATCATTTTTTAGCTGGCGATAGGTAGTGCTGTCTTGCGGTATATCCAGCTGACGAGCTTTAAGGAACCTGTATATATCTTCATCGATACTTTCGCAGGGCATATAATCATCCTCGCCGTCTTTTATGGCTTGCTGCAAGAAGTCGTGTGTGTTCTGGACGGCGTTGATAGCTTCAAGGGTTAGGGGGCCGTTCTTGTCGATCAGCTCTATATGTTTTGACAGTATCGATTTGAAGTAGGATTTTAGATGCCGCAGAAACTCGATGTAATCCATGCCATGTGCCATCTTCCAGTTGATCTTGTCTGCATGGTAAGCCAGATGACGTGACAGCCGCAACGCCTCCCGAGGCTCTCGCGTACCAAGCGACAATTTCAGGTGCGACCTCTGGCGGCGCGGGTGTAGGACAGGAGGGATAGGCCAGCGGAAATAAAAAATGTGATGTCGAGAATGGAGAAGGTAGCAGGGAATAAACATGGTTGTGGCTCACTTGTGTGTACCACCTGTTTTTTCCTATTTAAGCCATTGATTTTATTGAGGATGGTAGCGAGGGAGGGATTTGAACCCCCGACCAAAGGATTATGATTCCTCTGCTCTACCGCTGAGCTACCCCGCCACAGGGAAAGTGTCCGTTTATATGCCAATAAAGTGTAGCGGTGTCAAGCCTGTCAGCGATGGGGGTTAAATCTTTGATTTATATATTCTAGGCCTCGGGGCTGGGCAGGGTTTCGGCGGTGGCTGCGGGGTTTTGCGGCCTGTATCGCCGCATATAGACGAAAACCGCGCAAGACAGGATACCGCAGGCCGCCATCACACCGGCCATCGGCAGGGGGCTTTCGGCGTGTAGCAGGCTGACGATACCGGCTGCGGCGGCGGAGAGGGAGAATTGGATCATCCCCGCCAGCGCCGAGGCTGCACCCGCGCGGTGTTTCTGGTGTTCCAGCGCGCCCGCGCCCGCATTGGGAAAAATCGCGCCCAGCGTGGCCAGAAAACAGAACAGCAGCGGCATCAAGGCCGCCATCGGCGCATTCAGAAGCGCGGCGGCATAGAGCAGCCCGCCGAAGCCCGCCATCAGGCCAAGGCTGTGGCGCAGGATGCGGTCGGGGTGGTGGCCTTTGCGCAAAAACCAGGCATTGATCTGCGACACCGCAATCAGGCCAAAAGCATTCGCGCCGAAAAACCAGCCGAAGTGATGCGCGGGCACGCCGAAATATTCGATGAAGACATAGGACGAGCCGGTGATATAGGCAAAAAGCGCAGACTGCGCAAAGCCTGCCGTCAGCGTATAGCCAAGAAATTCGCGGTGCCGCGCGATATCGGCATAGGTATGCAGCACGCGGTCAAGGCGCACGGTTTCATCGGGGCTGCGCGTTTCGGGCAGATAGAGCGCGATCAGCACAAGGATAAGGATACTGAGCGCGGCAAGGCTCCAGAAAATCGTCTGCCATCCGGCAAACAACAGCATATACCCGCCTGCCAGCGGCGCGAGAATGGGCGCCACACCCATGACCAGCATGAGGAGGGAGAAAACCTGTGCGCCTTCGCGGTGGTCGAAAAGATCACGGACCATCGCGCGCGACACGACAATCCCCGCGCAGGCGCCGAGCGCTTGCAGCAGACGGAAAAAGATCAGGCTGTCCGCGCTGCTCGCCATGGCGCAGGCGGCGGAGGCCAGAATATAAATCAGCAAACCCGCATAGAGCGGTTTTTTGCGGCCATATCTATCCGTCAGCGGGCCATAGACCAGCTGGCCGAAAGCCATACCGATAAAGAAAGAGGCGAGCGAAAGTTCGATACGCCCTTGCGGCACGCCCAGCGCCTCGGCCATCGCGGGAAAGGCGGGCAGATACATGTCGATCGACAAGGGGCCAAAAGCCGTCAGCGCCCCCAGCAAAAGGACGAACACGTAAAACTGTCTGGAGTGGGTTTGCATAGGATGTCCGGTATAAATGCCGCGCGTGGGGCGGCGTGAAAGAAAGCTCAGGCAGCAACGGCGATACTGCGGTTTTCCGTGCCGGTGATCCAGCCGCCGCCGATGACGCGCTCGCCAATGTAGCACACGGCAGCCTGACCGGCGGCGATGCCGAAGGCAGGGGTTTTGAGCGCGATATGGTCCGGGAAAACCGTCGCGGGAATGGGTGATTGGGCAGAGCGCAATTTGACTTCCGCATCAATCCCCTCCGGCGGGATATCGGCCAGCCAGTTGCATTCTTTCAAAAACACCGTATCGCGGCCAAGCGCTTCGTAGGGGCCGACCAGTACCTGATTTTTATCGGGGCGCAGGCCGACGACGAACAGCGGGGAATTGTTCTCGGTATGCCCGCCGCCAACGCCAAGGCCGCGGCGCTGCCCGATGGTGTAATTGATAATCCCGTTATGCTCGCCCAGCACGCGGCCATCGATATGCACAATCTCGCCGTTCTTCAGTGCGCCGGGGCGGAATTTTTCGACCACGCGGGCATAGGACCCGTTCGGCACAAAGCAAATATCCTGACTGTCTGGTTTATCCGCAACGATCAGGCCAAAACGCTCGGCATGGCCGCGTGTGATATCCTTGCTCCAGCCGCCCAGCGGGAAGCGCAGGAAATCCAGCTGCTCCTGCGTTGTGGCAAAGAGGAAATAGCTCTGGTCCTTACCGGCATCGATGGCGCGGTGCAGCTCGGCGCGGCCATCGGCGCCAAGGGTACGCTGTATGTAGTGACCCGTTGCCATGCAATCCGCGCCCAGATCGCGCGCGGTTTCAAGCAGGTCTTTGAATTTGACGTTCTGGTTGCATTTGACGCAGGGAATGGGCGTTTCGCCGCGCAGATAGCTTTCGACGAAATCCTCGATCACGTTATCTTGAAAACGGCTTTGGTAATTCAGCACGTAATGCTCGAAGCCCATTTCTTCGGCCACGCGTTTGGCGTCGTAAATATCCTGACCGGCGCAGCAGGCGCCTTTTTTGGCCAAAGCTTCGCCGTGGTCGTAGAGCTGCAGCGTGATGCCGACGACCTGATACCCCTGTTCGTGCAGCAGCGCAGCCGCGACAGAACTATCGACGCCGCCCGACATGGCAACGACGACTCTTGTGTCTTTAGGATCTTTATCAAAGCCCAGCGAATTCATTTTCCTGCTCCTGCCGCGCAATATATACGGCGCAGGAGTTTAAAATCAAGTATTTTTCATATTTTATAAGGGGTGAAATCAGGCTGGTGCAGGGGCGGGGTCTGTGATTATATAATTGAAAATCATCATTTTTAGCCCAAACCGGAGCCCGCATGGCCAAACCGCCCGACAAGCACGATAACCAAAACGATGCGCCCGAAGGCGAAAACGTTCTCGAATTCACCCCCGAAGACGATACCAGCATCGAAGACATCGCCAATATGGTCGTGGATATGATGGAAGATTACGGCATGGATTGCGACGTGCATTTCTCCGCCTTCACGATGGAAGTCGAGCGCGGTGCAACGCCGGATGACATTGTCACCGGCTATAATGAAATCCTCGCCCAACTGGCCGCGCAAATGCCGGGGCAGCCTGAATGAAGCAATATAAAGCCGTCATTTTCGACCGCGACGCCACGCTGAACACCACCACGCAAATCTTGCGTGCAGGGCAGGCGGCGGGCGATGCGACAGACGGCTATGTATTGGCACCGGATGAACTATCGTTGTTTCCAGCGGTCAAACCGGCGATGGCAGCGCTCAGGGCGCAGGGTATTTTGCCTTTTGTCTTTACGCAGCAGAACTGCATCGGCAAAGGGCTTGTCACGCCGGCGGGGGTGGAGGCCATTCACGCCCATATGAACATGCTGCTGGGCGCCGATGCCGCGATTGAAAAATTCTATCTGGCCTGGAATACACCGGGGCAGGGCGACGATGCGCGCGCCAAACCATCGCCGGCAATGATTTTCGAGATCATGGCCGATTACGGTCTGAAGCCGGAAGAGGTTCTGGTCGCGGGCGATTCAAAACGCGATTACAAATCCGCACGCGCCGCGGACGTCGATTTTGTCTGGATCCGCGATGATTTGCGCCGCGTCAGCGAAGCCGATATGCAGGCGACCGGCTGCGCCATCTATGATGACGTGCTTGCCATGACGCAGGCTGTTTTTTCGCCCGCCGCGCCCAAGGCGCTGCCCGATCAAAAGCCTTCCCGCTGATAATCCAAGGTTTTTCTATTCTTAACCGTTTGTTCAAGTGTGCTTTGATATAATCGGGGTGCGGGAGTGTGTCTTTCGCATGGTTTATCGGAGCTAATATGACAGGGCGTAAAGGCAGCGGCGGAGAACATACGGGCAGTGACGATCATGTGATCGAATTCACCCCCGAAGGCGCGTTCAATATCCGCACGGCCGCCAAAAATTTTTCCCGCATGATGGAAGAAAGCAACCAGCCGCTGATTATCCATTTGCCGCATGTATCGGTGGAGTTCGAACCGGGCTGCACACCTGAAGAAATCATCGACGGTTATCAGCAGGGACTCCGGCACAAATTTGTGATACATCATTCCAACACAAACGCAGGCAAGAAACCGCCGCCCGCACCGAAATAACAAGAAGCAAGAAGAAATGCCCGTCACCCGC
>JAUXOC010000024.1 GCA_030682495.1 Alphaproteobacteria bacterium
AGGCCGCGCGCGCAGGGTCACATCAGGGGCGCGGCTGGGAAAGCTTTACCGATGCCGTCATCCGCGCGCTGAATGACCGGCGCGACAATATCGTCTTTATGCTCTGGGGATCTCATGCGCAGAAAAAAGGCGCGTTTCTCGACCGCGCACGGCATCTGGTTCTGGAAGCGCCGCACCCCTCGCCGCTTTCGGCTTACCGCGGGTTTCTGGGCTGCGGCCATTTCAAAAAAGCCAACGACTATCTCACCGCACAGGGCCGCCGCCCGATTGACTGGACGCAAGCGGGTTAAACGCCGCCCTTACGGCCCGTTTTGTTTTGGCGGTGCAGGCGGTACGGCGGGCGCGGGTATGCAGGTCAGCACCGAGGGCGGAATGTCAAAGGCCGCGACCAGCGTTTTGGCATGCGGGCGGATTTTTTCGGTCAGATGACGCTCCAGACGGCGCAGCGCCGTGGTGGTTTGCGGTTTCATCAGCCCGTTTTCGACATACCACAGCCCGTTTTGCCGCATCGTCTGCACGGCGTACAAGTCGCAGACATCTTTCAGCAGCGCCTTGACCTCGGGGTCTTTTTGCGCGTTCACGGCTTTGATGAATTTCTGCATCATCAGCCGCTCCGCATAGGCATCGGCATAGGCGATCATATCGTTCTGGCATTTATTGGCCGCGACATCAGCGTTTTCGGCTTTGGCGATTTTGACCAGTTTGCTGCTCAACGCATAGATCATCGAGCGTTCACGCAGCGCGAAGATTTTGTTCTGAAACGCGGGGTCGATGAAATGCGCAGGGTCTGTCTTGCCGCTTTCGGCATTGAACCGCCCGAACAAGCTTTTCATTTTCAGCGCCGCAATACGCGTGACTTTCTGCACGCCGGTTGCCGCCTTGAATTTATGCGACAGACGCGACAACTGGTTTTTGGCCACCAGCATGCGCAAAACCGTGTTGTCGCCTTCAAAGGTGCGGAAAACATCCATATCCGCGCGCAGTGCACCGTGGCGCTGTTCAGACATATATCCCGCGCCGCCGGCCAGCATACGGGCTTCGTCCACGACCTTCATCGCACTGTCCGAAGACTTCGCCTTGACCGCTGCCGCCATCGTTTCGAGATATTCGTTACCCTTGCCGTATTCATCCATCAAATGCCGCGTCATAAAATGCAGCGCATAGGTATTGGCCAGATGCGGCAGCAGGCGGCTTTGCGTCGCCTGTTTGTCCATCAGCGTTTCACCAAAGACCTTGCGGTTTTCGGCGTGATCGACCGCAGTGGTCAGCGCGTTTTTCGCACCGCTCAGCGCGACCATCGACACGAAAACGCGGCCGGTGACCAGCGTGCCGATCATTTTAAAAAACCGCTGCGATTTTTTCTTGATCTCGCTCTGATATGTACCCGCATCATCGATCTGCGCGAAACGGTCGAGCATCGCTTCATAAGGCACTGTCACCTTATCAAAAGCCAGATAGCCGTTGTCGATACCGTTCAGACCGACCTTGTGCCCGCAATCGTCAATGGTGACGCCGGGTTTTGTTTTGCCGTCTTTGTCACGGATGGGCACCATAAAGGCATGCACGCCCATGTTCTCGCCGCTCTCGCCCATTTTCAGCTGTGCGAAGACGACCATCATCTCGCCGTGTTTGGCGGCATTGCCGATATAGGCCTTGCGCGCGCCTTCGTTGGGGGTGGTCAGGGTAAAGCTGCGGGTTTTGTGGTCATAGATGGCTTCGGTTGAAATGCCCTGCACGTCAGAGCCGCCGGAAACTTCCGTCATCGCGAAACCGCCGAGCAGTTTGCCGGACATCACATCCGGCAGATATTTGGCGTGGTGTTTTTCCGTGCCGAGACTTTCGATGCTCATGCCGAACAGGCCGAACTGCACACCCTGTTTGACGGCAAGGCTCATGTCCTGATGCGCGATGACTTCGACGATGTTCATGTATTTTTCACGCTCGCCCGTGCCGCCATAGGCCGGGTCGTAGGGCATGCGCGTAAAGCCTGCGGCGATCATGTCTTTGATCCAGCCGAGGGTTTTTTCGCGGTATTCTTCCTTGGGTGTATCGGGCGCAACCGGCGCCATGGCGGGGCGCGCGATAAACTGCCGCGCTGCATCGCGGGCATCGGCAAAATCGCCGTCGAGGACGGCTTTGAGACGCGCGCTGAGCGGCACCTCCTGATCGGATGGCTGAATGACAGTAGGCATTGTTCACTCGCTTTTATATGACAGGAACCATAAGGCTAAAGAACCCGCACCCCCGCGTCAAGCCACGAAAATGCCGCGTTTTTATTGCATTTTGTGCATGTGCAGCATACGCGAAGCGGCTCTCCGCTGGCTGATTGATTAACGGCTGCGGCGCAAGGACTCCTCTGTGTATTTTTGCGCGAAAGCTTGCGCCTGCGCAAAATCTGCGTCATCAAGCCGCGCCTCGATGTCTATGCGGGTCAATGCGGCAAACTGAACGCCCCGTGCCTCCGCAACAGAGGCCCAAGCATATTTCTCAAAACGATCCTCCGAAAAATGTGCCAGATCAAGATACGCCGCATCGTCCCCCTTGCCTATCCATTTCAGCGCGATATCGCGCTTTGTCGCCGCATTTTCAGCGAGCGCATATTGTGCTTTTTTATACTGCTGCGCCGCCGATTTTTCCATTAAATCCTGTCCGGTTTTTTTAAAATGCTCCTGCAGCTTCTTTTCAGCCTCCGCTCGCGCCTCTCGATCTTGTGGCGCAATATCCCGAAGCACCTCGCCCAAGTGATATTGATAGAAATCAGCGCAAAGTGTATTTGCGGTATACAGGAAGCAATTCGCAGCCTCATACTGGGCCTCGGGGTCGCCTTTTTTCGCCCGGTTGACAATCAAAATAGTTTCGGCTGCGGGCCGCATGCCGAAATCAGCGCGCATGATCTTATCGGCCCTTTCTACAAAAGACCTGTATGAAATTCCCTTTATGCGCTCCGCCCGTGCAGGCGAAAGACAATTCTCGCGCGCAGCCCATCCTTCTGCTAACTCTCCAGCCTTGTTTGTCGCCCAATCGAAAACTCCTTCTGCCATTGCAGGCAAACGCTCTTTGTTGAGATAAAGCGGCAGGCTAGAAATCATATCGCGTTTATAATGATAATCTTCATAGGCATGTTTCGGCGTTAGCTTTTTACAAATCATACGCTCGTAATTCATACGCATTTGCGCGGCCATCGCCCAAAACATCGCCTCCTCATCGCGCGCCGTGCGGAAAAGATTGTCAGACAAAGCTTGCAATATGGCTGACGGCATTGAACCTGCATTTACGAGCACCCACTCGCTTGCCGCATGACGAATAGATGTGTTTTTATTCCTGAGATCCGCCAGAATTTCATCAAGGCTACGAGCTGAAAAATCTGTCGTTACCTGCGGCAAGGTACAGGGATCCGGTGCGCAATCTTCACCGCCATGAATAGAAAGCACGTTGTTTTCGCAAAGCCGCGTCTCTTTCGGGCATTGCCGATAGGTCGTCCCGCCAGATGTTATTGGCCTCACGAAATTGGCAAAAAGCTGCAACAAACGTGGCGAGGATTTTTCTGCCGCTTCTATGGGGGTTAGCACCCTGTATCTTGCATGACTCAGGTCTTCCAAGATGCCCCCCTGCGCGATGGCAATCTTGCGCGGGTCGGCGCCTTTTTGCAGAAGAACGAGCACCATGGCGTCCAGCTTCCTTTCTGTAGCCAGCAGCAAATAATATGAAGACCTCTCTCTCCACTCCTCCGCATCAAGGACAATCAAGTCGTCTATCCGCCTCGCCAATCCAGCGGGTTCATGAATATCAAGCTTCAGTGAATCCTGAAGTGCGGCATAAGCGTTTTCTATCGTTTTCTCATCTCGTCCAGATGCTCTTTTATTACGCCGCTTCAAGTATGATTTAAGCCTCTGCTGCGCCTTTTCACGCAACGGGGGTGAAACGTCCGCCTTTATCTTTTTCTCAAAATCTTGGCATGACTTTGTCAGCAGCAGACGATTTAGATTACTACCAAGCGTAAAGTGTCGCGCAACACTTAATTCAGCGGGTAACCCGTCCCGGGCTATATAGTCGCGCATCGAGTTTTGATTAGTTAAAACATCCGCAGGAACGTCCTCAGGCATCTGCGCACAAAGAAGCGCCCAGTAATAGGCGTCATCTGGGTTATCTTTATAGTGTTTGGCAAGCGTCACCTGCGCCCAGATATTCCCCGCCTCGGCCTTGCGTGAAAGTTCCGCCAGCGTGTCAGAGGTAACTTCACCGCCCTGCGACAAACGATCTGCAAAGGCGGGGAGAGTAGCGCAAAAACACACGACAAGTGCGACAAGTCCAATAATCTTAAAACGCATAGAGCCTCTTATTCCTGAACGTATATACCCTCTGGACAAACCGGAAAGCTTTCATCATCAAGCTAGCCATCTGCGCGAAAAAAGTCTAGAATTTGCAGCAGGTTCAGGGAAACAACGCAAGGCAGGGACGGGTATACGCATGCAGGCTGTTAAAAACCGCATCCACATCGGCGAGACGATTGCGGGCAATCCGATTGATATCGTCACCTATACCCTCGCCGCCCCTGCGAAGGGCAAGAAGCTGCATATCCAGAGCGGCATGCACGGCGGGGAGATTACCTATTGGGTGCAGCACCGTTTGTATGGCTTTCTGAAAGAAAACCTGAAGGCGGGAGAGGTTGTTTTTATCCCCTGCGCCAATCCGGCGGCGTGGGACCAGCGGTCTTATTTCTATACCTTCGGCAAGTTCGACCTGTATGACGGGAAAGATTGCAATTCGCATTTCCCCGGCAAGGTGGAGGGCACGCTGCACCAGCGCATCGCGCATGAATTGTTTACACTGGCAAAAACCTGCGACCTCGGCCTTGATCTGCACACGGCGCGCGCCAGCAACCCTTACGTGATTTTCACCAAGGAAGATTACCTGCCGCTGGTGAAAGATGTCGGGTTTAAATATAACTATCTGGATGATGTCGTGACGCCGGAAACCGCGGGCTCATTCGACTATGCCATGGACCCCGCCGGTATCGATAACCTTTGCATCGAATGCGGCAGCCATGACGAATATAATGCTGCAAAAATCGAAGAGGTTTTTCAGGGCATTCTCCGCCTGCTCGCACGGCTTGGCATGATCGACAAGAACCTGACCGCGCCCGCGCCTGCCGAATGCTATTATTTCCGCGACCACAAAAAAATCCTCACCCGCGCGGCGGGCTTTGTGCGCTATGACGTTGCCATGGGCGCAAGCTTCAAGAAAGGCGACACGCTGTTTACCCTGCACCCAAGCGCGGAGCTGGGCGCGGAGATGCCGGAGATTGCAAGCGAGGACGGCGTGTTTTACAAACGCGCACCGACGCATATCTATCGCCTCGGCGACGAGACGCTGCATTATATTCCGGCAGACGAGCTGAAAACCGTTTAGGCGGCCTTCTTCTGCTTCAGGTGGCCATTGACGCTGGATTTGACCGGCGCAGTCTTTGACGACTGGCTGTACAGCGGGTTTTTCTCGATATAGCCTTCGCCGAAGCAATCGGTATAAAGCTGCACAATCATCTGGCGCCACTGCGGGTGCAGATAGGAAATGCCGTCCGCGATCTGGAACGGCGCATCGTTGCCGCTAGCCGTACCGGTGATGCGGAACAGCTCCGCGCCCGAAGGTGGCGTGTCACCTTTGGCGAGGCTCCCGCTGCTGATCTTCACCGTAACCGCCGCTGCATTCAGGTCAACCTTGCTGGTGGCCGCGCCTTCGCCCTCGAATGCCCATTTCCAGCCGTCGCCGTCTTTGACGATGCTATAGGTGCCGGCGGGCAGGTCTTTGCGCGCGGCGATTTTGCCGTCGAAGCTTTCATCATGCGTCGCATAGACTTTGATATAGAACGAGCCGGGCGAGGTTGCGTATTGCTGGTGTATTTCCGCCGCGTTGTCGCGCAGCGCGGCGATCACGGCCATGTTCTCGGGCTTCGAGAAGTCCGCGAAATGCGCGAACCATGCCATGCGGCTGAGGCCGGGGATACCGTTTGCTTCGGCATCGGCGCTCATCTGGTCGGTCGGGCCTTGCTGGCGATCGTTGATCTCGTTGATCCAGATCTTGCCGGTGCGGTCGATAATCAGATCCGCGCCCGCAAGGCCGACTTTGCCGCATTGACCCATTTTGCAGCCCAGCTTTTCGCCAATCTCGGCGATCTGGCGGGCGATGTGGTCTTCGTAGACATGGCCGATGTTATTGCCCACGCTGTCGCCTGCCGCATTGGCAAGCAAGCTGTCGCCGACGACTTTCAAGGTCGCGCGGCCAGTGACGGAAAAGACGTTCGATGCATCAATGCCCTGCGCCGCTGCATGCGCTTCGATGGCGGCGAGGCTTTCGGGGCGGGCGCAATCCACGCCTGCGGGCAGGCTGCATTTGGCAACGCCGCGGGTATTTTCAGCCGGCAGGGTATTGCCGACGAAAAACGACAGGTTGCCTTCGTTACCATCGATAAAACGCGTGACCTTGAACGGCGTTTTGGACGTGCGCGCATGCTGGACGAAGTCTTCTTCGGAGCCGATAAAACGTGTCGGTTCGTAGTTTTCGACGCAGGATTGCACCACGACCTTGCCGCTGTCGCTTTTGACGCGGTTGTAGATCGCGCGCAGCTCGTCATCCGATTTTTTGGCATCGACGATTTCGGTCGGAATAACATAGGCATCCAGACCGGCTGCGGTCAGGATATGCATCAGGTTGCCTTTGTTTTCAAAAAACAGGCGCGTGTTCTGCTCGTTGCTGGCGACGATTTCGGTGTTCTGGCCGCGGTCGGCGATATGCTTCGCCCAGCTGGCGGGCGGGGTGATAAAGGCAAAGATGGCGACTTTTTTGTTTTCGACCAGCGCATCGGGGATCGCGCCCACAATTTGCTCCGACATGCCCTTGGGGAAGCTGTTGATATAGGGCGTGGTGTCGAAATCGAGGCCGTATTGCGTGACGTTTTTAAACGCAGGCGCGTTTTTCTTGCCGCCTGCGATATAGGCCTTGCCGCCCACGCGGTTGAATTCCGACAGCAGGCGACCCTGCGGCGGGGAATAGGTCGGCATCAGCACCGAGACACCCTCTGCGGCGAATTCATCGGAAATGCGGGTGAAAGCGGCGTCGAGCGCCTTTTTGATCTTGCGGATCATCATACACCCCCTTTCAAAAAAGAATGGGGAGCGGCGACGCCAGCCGAAAAGATGTTGCGCGAGATGTGGCCCGACGTGTGGGCCTTGTACAAATAGATCATGGCCGTCTACTCCCTGACAGCGGTTGAACAAGAGCGAAAACTCTTCGCAGTAATGCCAAAAACTTTACAGTTTCAGGCGTTTAGCACAAAAAAGTTCGCCGTTGCTTAACCTGCCTTGCCGGAATTGTCCGGAGGGGGCGCCCCCATTGGTCGGGAGCCGCGGGCCATTGGCACGTACGATTGACATAGTATTAATAGATTCGCGCCCCAAAACGCAAGTAAAAACCGTTTGAAACCTGCCGCGGGCAACGATTTTTTTTACGGCGGTTCTTGCTGCACTGCGGCGACCGAAATTGCCAAGACCTTCCGCAGCGCGTATATATCGACGACACTCACCCAACAAGGAACGTAATAACATGACCACCCTGCCCGGCTGCCCGCTTTGTAAGTCTGCCTATACCTACGAAGACCGCGGGCTTTATAACTGCCCGGAGTGCGGCCATGAATGGGCAGCCGCCGGGACTGCAGAAGCCGCCGACAGTGCGACCGCGGCAAAGGTGGTGCGCGATGCCAACGGCACGGAGCTGAAAGACGGCGACACCGTCACCGTTATCAAAGACCTCAAGATCAAAGGATCGTCTTCGGTCGTCAAGGTCGGCACCAAGGTCAAGGGTATCCGCCTCGTAGACGGTGACCACGACATCGACTGCAAAATCCCCGGTATCGGACAGATGGGGCTTAAATCTGAATTTGTGCGGAAGATTGCGGAATAAGCACCGCGTACGCAAAGGGCAAAAAACCTTTGACAATCCGCCGCCGCACACTTCAACTATACCCATGCAAAACGACACCCGTTCCAAGGCCGAAGAATTTTTAGCTGTTGCGAGCCAGTTCCAGCTGGGCGCGCTGCCGACGGAGCAGCGGCATCCGCTGACCTATGAGCTGGCGGATCTGTCGCGGCGTGATGTGACGGCGGCGCTGGCGCTTTTAAAAGACATCGATATCGGCGTGCTGTCCGATGTTGCGAGCTGCGCCCCTGCCCTTGCCGGACTGGAATCCGCCATACGCGACACGCTGCAAAGCGGCAACCGCATTTTCTTTTACGGCTGCGGCGCGACGGGGCGGTTATCGCTGGCGATTGAATATATATGGCGGCATTTGCACCGCGGCGATACCGCCGCAGATCGCGTGCAGGGGTTTATGAGCGGCGGCGATCTGGCGCTGGTGCATTCGATTGAAAATTTTGAAGACCACCCCGAATTCGGCGCGCGGCAGCTGCGGGAAATCGGCTTTGGCGCACACGATCTTTTGGTCAGCTGCACCGAAGGCGGCGAAACGCCGTCTGTCATTGGCGCGACCGAGGAAGCCACGCGGATATCAAAACGCAAACCGTTTTTTCTGTACTGCAACCCCGACGAGGCGCTGCACGAGCAGGTAGAGCGGTCACGCCGCGTGCTGGAAAATCCGGACATCGAAAAAATCTGCCTTTTCGTCGGCCCGATGGCGCTGTCGGGCAGCACGCGGCTGCAGGCCAGCACGGGTTTGATGCTGGGCGCGGGCGCAGCGCTTTTGGCCGCAGGAAACAAAGCGCCGCCGCCGATTGACGCGCTGGCGGATTTTATGCGCCAGACCGATCTTTCTTTTCTGGCAAAATTCACCGAAGAAGAGGCGCGCATTTATGGCGCGGGCGATTTCGTTTTGTACGAAACGAATGACTATGGCATCACCATCCTGACCGATACCACGGAACGCGCGCCGACATTTTCGCTGCTCGGCTTTGAAAACCAGAACGACCCCGCGCGCCGCCCGTCGCTGTCGTATTTCTGCCTGCCGCAGGCCGAGAATGCGGATGCAGGATGGCGCGAGATTTTGCTACGTGCACCGATCCCGATTGAATGGGATGAACTGCGCGCGGTTGCGGGCGGCGCAAGATTGGCCGGTTTTGATTTTTCGGCGCAGGCACGGCAGCAGCGCATCGCCCTCACCGCGCCGCATCAGTTGCACCGTTTTGTGATTGAACGGCAGGGCGGTGAGATGTGCTTTACGCTGGGCGATTGCCACCACCGCATTGATGTGTGCGGCCTGCATCCGTTTCACGAACATCTTTTCCTCAAAATGGTGCTGAATATGCACTCGACGCTGGTGATGGGACGGCTGGGACGGTTTGAAAGCAACGTGATGACATGGGTCAAGCCCAGCAACAAGAAACTGATTGACCGTGCAATCCGCTACGCCGAATACCTGCTGCATCACGAAAACATTCACGGGTTTTCATACGCAGATATCTGTTACCAGTTATTTGAAGAGACCGCGCGCATGACGCCCGCGCAATCGGTTGTTCTGATGACCGTCGAGAGCCTCAGGCAGAAAGCAGCGCAGGGCTGAGCGTCCACGACCGCTCCGCATATACACGCTGTCCGGAAGTTGCCTGCTCGTAGGCCAGACTGTCTTTGACGAAGGTTTCGTAATCCGGATAGATAAAACCCATCTGGCTTTCGTACATCGCAAGGCAGTCATAGAGGTGTTTTAGTTCCGCCTCTGTCGCCACCAGCGTTTCGCTGGCGGCATGCAGCGTGTTTGACGAGGGCTGGTTGAGCGCCTGAAAATAAAGCGGCAGGCATTCTTGCTGATACGCGCCTTCGGGCACGAAATGCTTCAGATAGTGATAGCCGCCAAGCCCTGCGCGCATCGCCTCTGCGGTGATGACAGGCAGCACGGCATTGCTACCGATCTGGTTCATGCGTCCCTGCAGCACGCCGGGCCAGAGAATATAGGGGCGATCTTCGTAGAATTTTACCGGCGTGTCTTTGATACGCAGCCCCGCCGTATAGGTGATGCGGTGGTCGATATGATTGCCCGCGCCAAGCGGGAAATAGGCCAGATCGATTTTATGTTCGGCAAAAAAATCGTGCAGTCGGTTTTCAACCTTTGAAATATAATCCGCCGGCACGTCGTCCAGCGCGCCGAAGAAAAGCTTTTCATTCGCCCAGTAAACCGGATTGCGGTCGGGCGCATCCAGTTCGTCCAGAAAAAAAACAGCCGCGCCCGCTTTTGCCATGGCGTTTTGCTCTTCGGTGCGGCGATTGGCCGCATTCGTGCCCGCTGTGAAAATATTAAGGACAAACACCTCATTCGAGGCCGCCACATGCCGCTGCATCAGGATGCCGCAGGACAAAAGCGCATCGTCAAGGTGCGGGGATACAATACATATTTTCATTTGCAGAACTCTGGCTGGGTTTACACCAAAAAACACGCGCCAGACTACCATAGACCACGCCGCGAAAACAGTCGTTTGCCTTCCCGCCCTTCCGCGCGTAAAATCATGGATATAAACGGAGTTTGCCATGCACAGCGGAACGCCCTATGCCCTGATCGACGAAATGCTGGAAACACCGGACATCTTGCGCCGTTTCGACCCCGCTTGCGTTCAGGACTGGGCGGCGGCCACCCGCGGCAAAAAACGCCTGCTGCTGAGCGGTGAAGGCTCCAGCCGCATCTTTCCCGCCAAAAACACCATCGACCTTGCGCGCCGCAGCGGCTGCGGCTGGCACATTTTTACCGAAGGCGCGCGGCAGTCTGTAGAATATGACCTGCGAGACAGCATCATCGTCGGCACCAGCAACAGCGGCCGCACGCGGGAGCTGCTGGCACTGTTCGAAACGGCAAAGGCGGCGGGCATTCCCTGCTATGGCGTAACCGCCGCGGCGGGCAGCCCGCTTGCGGCATTGGCCGATGATTGCCGCGTTCTGTCCTGCGGCGCCGAAAAAGCCATTGCCGCAAGCAAAAGCGTGATTGAACAAGCGCTGATCTTGCAATCGCTGCTGGGCGGCGATGAATGGGCGCAGCAAGATCGTGCGGCGGATGACTGCGCAGAAATCTTGCAATCCGATATTGCGCCCGAGATTGCAGAGGCCGCCGCCGGCGCATCGGTTTTGTATTTCGCCGGACGCAACAATGGCACGGCCGAAGAATTGACGCTCAAGACCAACGAAATTGTCCGTAAAAAAAGCGGCTACCTTGAAGGCACCTATGCGCTGCACGGTATCGAAGAAGTGATGCAGACCGATGAGACCGTTGTGCTGATTGAACCGTTCCATGCCGAGATTGAAAAATACCGCGAGGTTTTATCGCTGAAGGCCGGCCTCAAAGTCATTGCCATTGCGTCATTCGATACGCCCTTCCCCACGCTTAAAATTCCGGCGCTGGCGGGTTTTGACGGCTATTTTCAACTGATGGCGGGATGGAACATTCTTGTTGCGGCAGGTCTGGCAAACGGCATCAACCTTGATAAACCCCTGCGCGCGCGCAAAGTAGGCAATGCGGATTGATCGCGCCCTCTACCACCAATGCGGCTGGCGCGGCATCGGCCCGCGGCGCAGGTAATCACGCAGCAATTTTTTATAGCGCGCCGCTGATGATGTCAGCGGCTTGTGTTTCAGGCCGACCAGATATTTATCGACCTTCCAGATATTCTTTTTGCTGGCGCGCCAGTCCGCACCGGTATCGTCGAGGTTGGCCAGCCGATAGCCCGTGATCTTGCCCGATTTATCGACATAAGGGTCGTAATAGCTCCAGACCAGATCGCGCAGCGAACGGTAACGCGGCGGGCGTCCGTGCAGCCCCTCGTCGCGCGAACGGCCAACAGCGCCCCAGCGCCCGCGCTCTTTGAAAACAAACAGCACGTGGTCAAGCCCGTCTTTGCTTTCAAAGCTCAGCACCAGCGGCGGATAGCCGTGATGCTCCAGAATGGCGGCGGCAGCCAGCACGGCTTCGCAGCAATGCAGCCGCCCGCGCCGCAGGGCGACCTCTGCCGAAGCCAGCGTCTCGCCTTTTTCCTCGCGGTTATAGGGCAGGCCGCGCAGGTATTTTTGTACCTGCCGCGGCGTTTTCAGTGTCTTTGCCAGTTTTTGTGACATGCCCATATTGATGACCGATATAAATCCCGCGCCTGCATTTTTAACATAGAGGCAGCCGCAAAATCATGCAAGCTCCGCCACAAGGGAAATATATTGACTACTCAGGCGGCAGCTTCTTTATCGCCGCAGCCCGCATGGCAAGCCGAATGCTGCCAGATTGTCAGCAGCGGCGTGCCTGTTTCAAGATAGGATTTCATGCTGGCAATGACGATGGGCCAGCCTTTCGAAACGCCGTCTGCCATGACCGAGTTCTCGATGAAATCACCGTGGATGACGTTCAGTTGCACAACCTCGTCCATCTGCACAAGCTCGAAGGTCACGCGCGATATATCTTCGGTTTCAGACGGGTTGTGCCAGCTGAGCACCAGACGCTGCAGCGGTATCACCTCTTCGACAACGCCCACATGATGGACGGTGCCGTCTTCGCCGGTATGCTGCCATGACGCGCCTTTTTCCCAGCTGGAAACATTCGCGCTGCCGCCCCAGTACTGGCGCGTGAATTCAGGCGTTGTCAACGCCGCCCAGAGTTTCTCGGGCGTTGTCCGTATATAGGTCACATAGACCAAATCAGGCTTTGCCATTGTCTTTCTCCTTCAGGGCTTGTTTCAAATTATGGAGCGCCTGAACCCGGCTTTGTTCAAATTTTCCGACCCAGCGCATATAGACATCGTTGATGGGCAGCGGATTCAGATAGTGCAGCTTTTCCCGCCCCCGCTTAACGGCGACGACAAGATGTGCCGCCTCCAGCAAGGCCAGATGTTTGGTGACCGCCTGTCTGCTCATGTCATGAGCTTCGCAAAGCTCGCCCAGCGTCAGCCCGCTTTTTTCGCGCAGCCTGTCCAGCAAGTCCCTGCGGCTGGCATCGGCCAGCGCCTTGAACACGATATCTTCGTCGGTATCCATAGAATCATTATGCAACTATTTGGTTGCCCTTTCAAGCAGAATTTTTTGTGACGACCGGCCTGGCACGGCGCATGCTACGGCGTTTAGGAGGTCATTTAATTTAGCATTGACTTAATTAATTGTTTATATAATAATAAAAACATGGACAAGTTTACAGCCCTTGCAGAACCCCATCGCCGCCGGATCATCGAAATGATTGCGGTCCATGGCGCCATGGCTTCGACTGATATCAGTAGACAATTTGACATCAGCGCCCCCGCCGTTTCACAGCATTTGAAAGTTTTGCGCGATGCCAAATTGGTGCAGGTGGAAAAACGGGCACAGCAAAGGATTTATACGCTCAACCCGCAGGGCCTGGACGAAATGTGGGAATGGATGAGCCAAATGCGGCAACACTGGAATAAGCGTTTTGATGCGCTGGACACATTACTTCTGAACGAACACAGCAAAACGAAAGGAAAATAGAAATGAATATTCCCGTCGATGCAGAGCTTGATCTCGTCTTGCAAAGAGAGCTTCCCGTACCTGTCAGTCTGGTATGGCGCGGGCTGACGGAACCTGCCTTACTCAAGCAGTGGTTTTGCCCCAGGCCTTGGGGGTTGTCCGATTGCCGGATTGATCTTCGCCCCGGTGGAGAATTTTACACCGTCATGCAGGACCCCGAAGGCAAACAGTATCCGGGCACAGCTTGCTTTCTGGAGGTGGAGAAGGAAAAGAAACTGGTTTGGACGTCTCTACTGCATGGAAACTATCGGCCGGCACCGCCCGTTACCAAAGACGATAAGCCCTGCGCCGAAATGCCCATGACGGCGATCATTACTTTAAAAGGAGATGGAAACAAAACCAAATACACAGCGCATGTGATGCACAATACAGAAGCTTTCCGCAAAGCACATGAGGAAATGGGATTTTATGAAGGCTGGGGCACAACGATTACGCAACTGGAAGACTTGCTCAAAGCTTTGTGAAAATGGCTTTGGAAGCTTGTGCGTCATTCTACTCCAAGAATATCTCTTAGCTTCAAAAGCGTGGCTTCATATTTTGGACTTGGATAATAAAAACCATCCACCAAGGCTTCCGTGGAGCTGCGGATAATATATCATTACTTGCTCAGCACGAAATCGAGCAATCCTTGAAAATTATGAGACGTGCCGTCAGGTGTCGTGCCGAGATTTTCATCAGGCAGATTGAAACGGTTTACCCAATAAGTAGGGTATCCAAAACTTTTGGCGCCATAGGCGTCCCATCCGCCAAACGCTGCAAAAACAACTTCCTCTCTTTTCAAGCCAAGATGCTCTATGCCAAGGCCGTAAGCTTTTGGATCAGGCTTATATGTATGATTGACTTCCGTGCTTAAAAGTTCATCGAAGAGGTCAACTATGCCCGCATTTTCTGCATTCGCGTGAAGCATATGTTTGCTGAAATTGGCTATCGTGATGATTCTCAATCCAGATGCCTTTAATTTTTTGAGCCCTTCAATTGCGTCAGGCCAAGGCTTGAGCGTGAGATATGCGTTCAGCAAATCATTTTTTTGTTTTGCTGTTGCTGTAAGACGCATATTCTCGATTGTGTAATTCAGGGCGTCTTCTGTGACCGTGAAAAAATCTTCATGGTTGCTGGTAATAGAACGCAAAAAACCATACTCAAATTGCTTGGCTCGCCAGGCCTTTGTGAAGTCCATTCCCTTCCCGGGAAAAACCTTCTCGACCTCGGCAACGACCGAATTAGGGTCAAAAATGACGAAATAGTCGAAGGCAACGGCCTTATATCGCGAGTCTGCTGTTTGGGCATGCGAGGGGAAAGCCGCAATGAATGAAAAGAAAACGAGAATAAAAGCGTTAATGAATATTCTTGGCATGAACGTTCTCAACCTTTGCAATTTTTTCAAAAAGCCCACCAGCCGGGCCGGGTTGGTAGAGAGAGGGTGGTGGAGATAGTATGTAGATAACACGTCTTGCGGTCAATTTCCTGTTCTTCAACGGGAATACAGAGAAATTTTAATGCCTAAACGCGCAATGAGGCCAATACCTCATACAAGCAACTCAATATTATAGCTAAGGGCTTTTTCTATGAGCTAAAGTTACGGGCTACAGAAGATAAGCATATATTTTTTCATTCTATCTTAAACAGGGCACGATGTAAAAGAGCTGCCTGGTCCGCCATGAGTGAAAAAGCCTTGTTTTATAAGGGAATGCGTTAAAATTTCCGTGCCCTCCTCCGCGCCGATTAATGTTTGTTCAATACTTATGGCCTATAATTGCACTATGTTAAAAGTGGGCCGCGTATGCTTTCAATAGAAACATTCATTGAACAGTCCAACCGGGCAGCCACGGTGGAAGAACTGTTCGAGCACTACAAGAAAGCGATGATGGCGCTGGGCTTCGACCAGATCATCTTCAGCCTGATGACGAACCATGCCTCTATTGAAAGGCCTGCGGGCCACGGCATCATCGCCAACTACTCCGAAAGCTGGATGAAATACTATCAGGAAAAGAAGTACGAGGACTTCGACCCCGTCCGCCGCCATATGTTTGCCGCACCCGGGCTTTTTGTCTGGGATGAGCTGCTGGAAAGAGTGACAGCGACAAAGACGCAGAAAACGTTGATGAATGAAGGCCGCGATGCAGGGCTAAACGACGGCATCGGCATTCCGCTCTATGGCCCGCGAGGTGCATTGGCGGGCGTTGGCGCAGCAAGCAGTGCGGGCGGTGTTGAGCTAGGCGACAAAATGCTGCTCTCAAAATCCTATCTTCTGTCACTGCAGTTCTATGCGGTTTTTCTGTCTCTCGAAGCACAGCGGCTAAAAAATCTTGCACAGGAGCCCATCAGTCTGACTGATCGGGAACAGGAAGTTCTGAAGTGGTGCGCGCGCGGAAAATCCAAGCCAGAAATAGCCGATATCCTCGGACTGTCTGAGAATACCGTACATACCTACGTCAAAGATTCGCTCAGAAAACTGGAGGCCAACAACGTGACCTTGGGCGTCCTGCGAGCCCTGCAGATGGGTTTAATCCAGATTTAACCCTTTAAAAACATATAGTTGATGGCATCCCCCACGATTGGGGGAGTTCCATTGCTGCGCGTATCGGCGTTATCCTGAAAATAGAGCTGCCACACAGGGGTAACGAAGGTACAAAATGCGATGATTTACTGCATCAACCACAAGACGATCCACTATTTCGGCAAGGCTTTCATCGACCAGTTTTACCTGCGCTACGACCTTCTGGTCGATGGCCAGTATTGGGATCTGTCCCGTTATCAGGGCATGGAGTACGACCAGTACGATACGCCGGCGACGACGTATCTTGTATCTCTAGACAAGAGCGGGCGTGTTTGCGGTAGCGTGCGTGCAGTGCCCACGGATCGCCCCTATATGATCAAGGACATCTGGCCGGAGCTGATTGAGAAGCGCGCGATGCCGCAATCCCTGTCAGTATGGGAAGCCTCGCGCTTCTGCGTCAGCAAGCATCTTTCCCGCGAAGAACGCACGCGCGTGAAGAACGAGCTGGTTCTCTCTTTTCTGGAATTCGGCCTTCTGAACGATATCCGCGAAATGGTTGGCATCATGCCGCCGAAGCTGTGGCAGAGCGTGTTTGTCAATGCAGGGTGGGATATCGATATTCTCGGACCGGAAAAAGACCTCGGCAAAGACGGTATTATCGTTGCGGGTGGCATGCCCATATCTCTATCCATTCTCGAAACGGTGCGTAAAAATACAGGCATTGAGCAATCCGTTTTGCGCCTCGCGCCCGAAACGGCGCCTTTACAAACAATGGACGAAATCGCGAACCAAAATGTTGCGGTCAGAAAGGGAGTAGCGTAATGGGCGTTGCAAAAGTAAACCTAGCAGAGTTACCGGATCTCCCGAACACGGAAGCCTGCAAGAAACTGGGCAACCTTATCGTCTGCATGCATTATCTTTCGATCCAAGCCTGCCGCGACGGCCTGCCACAAGCGGCGAAAGAGATAGACCGTGCGATCGTCGAGATGGCACGCACGGGGCATGACATTTATTTGGGGCATCTTCAGGCGACAGTCGAGGAAAAGGCGCTCTGCCCCGTGCATTTTATCGAGGATTTCTGTCCAGTGACTGACGATGCGATCAAAGGATCGCTGATCAGCATTGTGCAGGAAAGAACTTAGTACTGACGCAGCAATAGGGGGAGATATGTCGTTTTTGCTCACAAAGTCCAAGATCTTGATCTTCGAGCCGGACAAGCAGGAACGCCACGATATGCAGATGATGTTAATCTCTTGGGGGATTAAGTCGGTTTTTGAAAGCTCTACGGTGGGGCAAGCTCTGCGGATGATTGAAGGCATAAGACCAGATATGATTTTGAGTACGGCTTACGCGGCGGGCGACGACTGCGAGCTCCTGAGCGCTACGCGTGGCATGGGGGAGCATATCAGAAAAATACCCTTCATTATTCTAAGCCGTAAGGCGGAGCGCCAACTTGTTTCTCGGGCAATCGAATTGGGAGCCAGCGGGTACCTTCTAAAGCCTTTTGACCCAGTCTCGCTGAGGAGACATTGTCTACACATTTTGTATAGCGAGGGAGTATCCTGAAATGTCACAAGATCACTTTGCACGCCTGATGCGGCAAATCGAAATACAACATACAGCGCTCTGCACAGATTACAGTACGTTCAGAGAAAATAACGCCGACCCGGAAAAGCTCGGAGAAGAAAAGCTGGAGCGCATCGCGCATATGTACTGGCAATTGCGCACACAAATCACCTTACTCGCAGATACAAAAAAGGTAGAGGTCGAATTCAGGTAGATTCTTAACCACCCTATTAAAGACGCCTCTTCAAAAGGAATGCACGGCTAAAGCGCGTGGTGACCGGCCTGACACTGGAGAACCAGACATTGAAGGATGTCGCTAACCCGTCTGGGGCAGTAGGGTTGTCATCTTTACTTGCGGACCTGCTTGCGCTTTGCAAACCAGCCCCTGCCATAGTTTGTACATATTTCGGTGTTTTTTGGAATCCGGCGTGTGGCTTCCAGAAAGTGGTAGATACTGCCTCCATCTTCCTCCCAGAAAATATCCGCGTTCGGATTTTCGCTATGGTTACAAAAGGACGTAACCCCCATGACAATGCAGCAGCTCTTCTTCGGGCCCTTGACATGGAACAGCGCGCGCTGGCTATTTGACAACGTGCTGATCTTAAACTTGTAATCATACAAAATGGTTTTATCTGCATGCGCCGTTTCCGCCTCGTCCAGAAGGATGGCGGGTGACATCTCGATGATCTCCCCCTCTTCAATATCGCTGACGCAAAATACGCCGCGCCCTTTTGCGACCGTCTGCTTCAGATAAATGCCTTTTTTACGGTCGAGCTTGTAAATTTCTTTATTGGACATATGACTGTTTACACCAAATTCTCGGTATTTATCTGGGCTCTGGGGGGGCTGGGGACACTTACCAGTGCAATATTCTTAGATATTCCCGACAACAAAGCCATTCCAGTTACAGTTCAGATCAAAGCTGTTATATCCACCTTGCCCATTGTGCACCAGAAAACTGATCCATGTGCTACTGAGATCAAAAATACTATAATTTTTTTCTCCGGCTTTAATAGCTAAAGCGGACCACTCCCCGTCAGTTTCAAAAAGATTATCCTTTTACACAAATACACTCTTGCCACCTCTTTCAGGGATAACACCGCCAAGCCCTCCCATCAATCAAGCTCAGCACTTCCAAAAAAAAAGACAGCCCTAAAAGCCACGCCAACAGAGGTCTTTTCGTGCCGAAATCTAACAATGTCAGAAAACAGAAAGAAAAATGGTGGTGTATTATACCTAAATTATTCCAACAAATCAAAGATACGTATGTCTTTGTATCAAATGATTATAAATATCCGAACAAAAGCAAGACACTATTGAGTGCTGAATTAACCCGCCATCCGCTGAATGGATTCAAGCTGCTGACGGTCTGCCGAAAATACCATTTGATATGATCTTTCCACCATGGTGCGATTATAAGATTTCACCTCTGCAACCGTCAATTTCCTGCTGAAGGTCGCCCGATCCTGCGGTGGTTCATCCAGCAGCAACATCGCCAGATGCGGGCTGAGGGGATAATAAAAGGCCAGCCTTTCTGGTGGCTGATCATCGCCATTGGCGTGAATATTGATAGTCGGCTGGTCTGTCGTTAATAAGGGGATGCCCGTATCGTTTTCTAAAATGATCAACTGGTGCTGCGTTCTTTCGGCATACAAACTCCAGCCTAGATTGGCTGCGAATATGTGGTTCAGCACGTTCCACGTTTTCTCAAGATACGCACTGGTACCTAGCGGATAGGATTTTTCGAATAACTTTTCCTTCAGCCCCTTTGTTCTAAAATGTTGGGCGCTCAAGTAATACAGGAAATTGGGTAGCGCCCTATCATCAGGAAAAAAAGAAGCATCTCCATTACGAAGAGCATCCAAGTATTTCTGGGCAGATTGTTCAATCCCCCCATGCAGGATCTCCTCGGCATTATTGACCGCGATGTCCAACGCCTTCCTGACCTCATGCCCATTAGGCAGGGATAAATTTGCGGCATCGCTCAGGCGGGTAATTCTGGCAAAAGCTGTAATAAGGTTTCGATGCTGCTTTTGGAGGTGTGCAGCCGCAGGCTTGATTGCGAACATTTCGATAAAGGCGATGTCCTCCTGCGTTAGACTTTTCAATCGGTAAAAATCACGCTCCTTAGCGACATCCTTGGGCTGGACAGGAAAAACCCGGCCATCCCGCAAACAGTAAAGGACACCAGCTCCATCAGCCCACGCTTGTAGATAATAACGCCAGACATAGTGTTGGCCTCGAATTTTTTTATTGCTCAAAATTCTATGCTTTTTAAAGAGAAAATGGTGGTGCGTTTGGGGTGTTGTTTCTAAATTTTCAAATGTTTATCAAGATATTGTAATTGAATAACAAAAGCGAGCCACCAAAGTTTGGAAGTATTATTGTATTATTCAATTTACAGGGGTTTGTACGTAATCTTCATAACAGCCTCCCATATTAAATTCTTTTGAAGAAATTCTATTTCTGACCCGCTGTTATACGCATTTGTGCGCATCCCATCTGATATAGCTCTTGCATTCGTGCCATGCTCATGAACCAGCTTGCTTGCAGCTAGCAATACACCTGCTTTCTCAGGAATTCCATCCTGTGATATTGCGCCTTTTTTGATTGCCCTGTTTGTAATCTGCTGATCCCTTGTTCCGGCTCTAAATTTGAAATGGCGGCAATAGGCAGCTAAAAAGTGTTTTTCTTTTTCTAACTCTTTGCGCTTTGAAAGAATTATTGCGATTCGCAATGGGAAATATGGGGGATGAGTTTCGCCATACTCAAACCAGCGATCAAGCCCAAAGTTAAATATTGATATTTGTTCCTTTAAATCATTATCTGTTTTCTTGAGGTGTAATTTAAACTCTTCCTCAGATTGATTGTACATCTCATGGTCATCTGCCGCTACACCGCGACTAACTCCTTCATCAAGCATTCGATCAATTGCTTTTTTTATAAAAGGCTTGTGTCTTTCGCCCGCTTCTTCCCTTGAAAGCAGGGGCGTCTTTTCAAGTCTTTTAATTAATTGATCAAGAGCTTCATATTCCGACAACTCTGGCGTAACGCCCTTTTTATTTTTATCTTTTTTTCTAAAAAACCACATAATCATCTCCAACAAGCCTTATAGCACCCTTGCTTTTTGTAATCATGATAGGGTCGCTTTCATATGTTCTATATAAAAAGACTCTATCAAATTGATTTGGCGATAGGCTTGATAGCTCTTGAAGCGGTACATCAAGACACTGATCATGTGCAGGCTCAGTACGATCAAAGGCTATAAGTAGCCAATTTTCACTGTATTTTTTATATGAATTAAATCTCTTTTCTTTTTCTTTTATAATTTCCTGCAATCTCTTGATATCCAATAATGGCTGCAAGTTATAGCTCTGCATGTAATAAAATCCACCGCGATTGTTCGTACCTGGCTCAACTCTCATATAGTAAAGAAGTTC
>JAUXOC010000026.1 GCA_030682495.1 Alphaproteobacteria bacterium
GCCCGTATGCCGCATCTTTTGGTCGCGGGCACGACCGGCTCGGGCAAATCGGTGGCCGTCAATACGATGATTTTGTCGCTGCTCTACCGCCTGTCGCCGGAGCAGTGCCGGTTTATCATGATCGACCCCAAAATGCTGGAGCTGTCGGTCTATGACGATATCCCGCACCTGCTGACACCCGTAGTGACCGAGCCGCACCGCGCCATCGTCGCCCTGAAATGGGCCGTGCGCGAAATGGAAGATCGCTACCGCGCCATGTCCAAACTGGGCGTGCGCAACATCGACGGTTTCAACGACCGCGTGCGCGAAGCCCGCGACAAGGGCGAAGTGCTGATGCATAAAATCCAGACCGGTTTCGACCCCGATACGGGCAAGCCGGTCTATGAAGAGCAGCCGATCCCGCTGCACAACCTGCCCTATATCGTCGTGATCGTCGATGAATTCGCCGACCTGATGCTGGTGGCGGGCAAAGAAGTTGAAAACGCCATCCAGCGGCTTGCGCAGATGGCGCGCGCGGCGGGCATTCACCTGATCATGGCGACGCAGCGTCCGTCGGTTGACGTCATCACCGGTGTTATCAAGGCGAACTTTCCCACGCGCATTTCGTTTCAGGTCACGTCCAAAATCGACAGCCGCACCATTCTGGGCGAAGGCGGCGCGGAGCAGCTGCTCGGACAGGGCGACATGCTTTATATGGCCTCGGGCGGGCGCATCCAGCGCGTACACGGCCCCTTTGTGTCGGACGAAGAAGTCGAGAAGGTTGTCACCTTCCTCAAATCGCAGGGCGTGCCGAATTACATTGACGGCGTGACCGAGGACGAAGAAGAAAACGGCCTCTTCGGCAGCGGCGACGAAGAGGGCGGCGGCGACGAGCTGTACGACAAGGCCGTGTCTATCGTCCTGCGCGAACGCAAAGTGTCCACCAGCTTTATCCAGCGCCACCTGCAAATCGGCTATAACCGCGCCGCGCGCATTGTGGAGCGGATGGAAAAAGAAGGCCTTGTCAGCGCCGCCAACCATGTTGGCAAGCGCGAAATTCTTGTCGATCATTACGGAACCTGATTATTCTCTTTTATGCCTCACCAAACGTGAAAGTCACAGCCATGAAAAAGCCCCGTCTCCAGCTTCTCGTTTCAGCTCTCTGCCTTGCCGCCTGTGGCATTGGGCTTGCCGCCATGATGGCAACACCCGCCCCCGCGCAATATTTCCCCGGCGGGCCGCTGGATTGGCGCCGCACGCTGTTTGCGCCGTTTGGCCAGACGATGCTGCATTTCGAAGCGCCGCTCGGCATGTGTTTCCTTGACCAGACAGACCCGCTGGAGGCCGCAGCCATCACCGTGCTGCGCGAAGAACTGAAGGCCAAGAGCAAGCAAACGCTTGTCGCCGTCTTCGCCGATTGCCTGCAGATCGCCGGTATCGGCAAAGGGGTTGAAGGCAACGACCTTGGCGATGTCGGCCTTGTCACCTGGCTTAACGAGAAAGGCGAGAAATCGCCCGTCGACCGCGCAACCTATCTGGATTACCGTGAAGACACGCTGCCCAATTACACCCGCGCCGGCCTTGCCGGATATCTGCGCCCCGTGATTGATGAAGATGTCAGCCGTACGCCGGATGGCGTCGCGCTCGCCTTTACCGCCGAAACGGAAATTTCCTATCAGGTCTTCAAGACTGTCGGCATCACAGGCGCAACGCTGATCCGCCAGTTTCCGGTCGATTTCCTGATTACCCACACGGCAAAACAGCCGAAAAAAGACAAAGAAGAGCTGTACAAGCTGATGGACAAATTCCTCGCCCAGCAGATCGCCCTGAACGCCGTCGAATAATCCCGCGCAGGGAAGAGGCCGTGCCGCCCGTGTCAGTTGCATCGTCCGCCTGCGGCGGAACTGCATCGTCGCCTGCGGCGAAATTCCACCATCGCCTGCGGCGAAGCGGTGCCAATAACCTGCGCGGAACCGCGCTAATAAATCGCGCGGAACCGCGCCGTAAAAATCGCGCGGAACCGCGCTGCCGCCGCGGCGTTTGATACCGTATGAACAAAGCCCTTTGACCAAGAGGATCACAGATATATGCCCCGCTTTATCCCCGCTGCCCCGCGCCTTGCCTTGCTGTTCACCGCTTTTTTACTGGCGGGTACAGCGGCGACACCTGCTGCCGTTTTCGCACAGGCCACCGCCGTCGCAGAAAAGCCCGCCACCATGGCCGACATGCCCGAAGTGAAGAATGCCGAGACCTATCTGAACGCCCTGCGCACGATGAAGGCGCGGTTTGTGCAGACCGACAATAACGGCCAGCGCCTGACCGGCGAGTTTCTGCTCAAACGCCCGGGCCGCATGCGGTTTGAATACGACCCGCCGATGAAAGATTTTATCGTCGCCGATGGCACCTTCGTACATTATTACGATGCACAAATGAAACAACAGAGCAGCGCACCGATTGGCCGCTCTCTTGCCAACTTCTTTTTGCGTGCGGATATCGGATTTACCAAGGATTTGCGCATCGAAGCCGTGCAGCGCGACGACAGCAAACGCCTGCATATCACCCTTACGCAGGCAAAAGACCCGCTGGCCGGATCCATCACGCTGATTTTCACCGAAAGCACGGCGGGCGCACTGGCGCTTTCGGGCTGGCGCGTGCTCGACCCGCAGGGGCTGACGACCGATATCACCCTCGAAGACGCGCAAGCGGGAATCAGGCTCGGCAACGATCTCTTCCACTATTACGACCCGAAGCTGAAGGGGCCGCGTTACAACTAATCTCGCAAACGTCTGAAAACAAACGCCTATTTTCGTTTTCTTGAAATATTACGAAAAGCTGGGTAGAATATAGGTACATTCGTTAACAACGTGTTAACCTTTCTTTTACTGGGGAAGAGGTTCGTCATGGCTGAAGCTGGGCAAAAAGATCAAACGGGTAACGAAGCGGTCGCAATTGATAATGAGACCCCCAAATCGCTTGATGAGGTGACAGGCTTTTCAAACGGCAACGCTCCGGTTGAGACAAAGCCCACACCTGACAAACCCCGAACCAGCGCACCTGAAAGCACGGCGCCTGTGACAGGGGAGCCTGCAACGCCCGCAGAAAAGAGTGACGCCGGATCTCCCAAAATAAATAGCCCTGAAGACAGTGCTGGCAAACCAGCTGTAGAGGCCGACAAAGATGCCTTGAAAAAGACAAAAGCGATCGACAACGATTGGCAAGACATGTTGCTGCGCCGCGCCTGGAATATGGACGAAATCGACCCCGAAATAGGCAAGGTTGTCAAAGGTGTCCAGCAAGACGAAAAGAGCGGCGCAATTTCTTTTAAAACGGATCACGGCAATTTTGAATGGGGCAAGGCTAAGGACGGCTCCGAGTACATTGGTCGCCGCGGCTTCTTTAATACCTTGACGCAAGATATTGCAGACGACGAGGCTCTTGTCGCGAAATCGCGCGGCTGGAAAGTCGTGGAGGTACACGGCAGCGAGTCAAATAAAGAAAAACTCTGGCTGGGCGCCATGCGTGCGGGGCTGGAAGTTGCAAACTATGCCCCTCCAGAAAATTCAAGAGCGCTTGAAGCTTGGAAAAAGGAATGCGCCGACAAGCTCACCGGCCTGAAGAACGCCGAAGAGGCTCCCGCAAACGCGGCGCCGAAGCAGGATCAGGCTGCTACGCCGAAAGTAGACGAGCCGGAGCCGGCAAAGAACGATGCGGCTGAAACGCCCGCCGCTGCTACACCGACGGATGCTGCGCCCGTGGTAGAAGAGCCGAAAGCCGCCGCGCCGATCAGCACCAAATTCGGCGCGGTAGAACCGCCGAAGAATGATGCAGTTGAAACGCCCGCCGCCGCTGCACCGACAGATACTGCGCCTGTGGTAGAAGAGCCGAAAGCCGCTGAGCCGCCGAAAAACGATGCGGCTGAAACGCCCGTCGCCGCTGCAGCGACAGATACTGCGCCTGTGGTAGAAGATCCGAAAGCTGCGGAACCGCCAAAAGCCGAAGCACCTGCCACGCCGGTCAGCACCAAATTCGGTGCGGTGGAGCCGCCGAAAGCGGAAGAGCCTAAGGCCTCCGAACCGCCGAAAGCCAACCCTGCGCATGCGCAGTGGGAAAAGGACAAAGCGCTGTTCAGCTCCAAACCCGAAGGTCACGAAGTATCGCCCGAAGGCCGCAAGAATGTTGAGGCCGTCGAAGGCATGTCCAAACGCGCCGCAGAGGCACAAGACCCGACGCACCGCGCCGGTATCGAAAAGCTGCAAGACGCGATCAAATCCGGCAAGGTCAGCGTAAACGACGAGATTGAACGCGAAATCATCAACAACGTTGACAGCCCGAAAGGCTTCCAGAAAGCTGCAGATTATTTCGGCAAAAAAGCCGGCAGCGATCTTGGTCTGCCCAAGGTCGATGCGCCGGCCGCGGCCGAAAACGCGGCGCCGCAAAACAAAGCGCCCAAGAACAAAGGCCCCGCATAAATACGCGCAAACCCTTTTGAAACTTGACTTTTTCAAGCCTCCCCCTATTTTAGCGGGGAGGCTTGGTCTTTGTGGACGCCTCTTTGTCCCCCTCTCCGGATGATCACCGATGCCCGATACACAGCCGCCCATCACCACAACACCTGCCGCCACCGCCGCGGTTTATCACGCACGCGTGATCGGTGTGGAGGACGTGATGAGCGACACGCGCATCTTGCGTGTTGAACTGGCGCAGCGCCAGCGGCTCAAATTTCTGGCCGGACAATACGCGCACCTGCGCCTCGGTGATGCACCCGCGCGGCCTTATTCGATTGCCAGCGCCCCCGACCTCGACCATATCGAATTCCATGTGCGCAGCGCAGGGCAAGGCGGGCTGAGCGCCGCCCTCGTTGAAAACACGCAGCCGGGCACCGAGCTGATACTGGAAGGCCCTTTTGGCCACAGCTATTGGCGCGGCGGTGTGCGGCCTTTGCTGGCACTGGCGGGCGGCCTTGGCGTTGCGCCGATCAAATCCATTCTGGAGGCGCATCTTTCCGCCGCGGGCTCGCCGCCCTGCCACCTGTACTGGGGCGTGCGCGACGAAGGCCAGCTGTATCTCGACCGGCATTTCCGCGCACTGGCGCAAAAACATCCGCGCCTGAGCTATATACCCGTCCTGTCTGAAACGGCCAGCGATGCCGCACGGCTGCGCAGCGGCTTTGTCAGCGCGGCGCTGGCGGAAGACTTTGCGCATCTGGCCGATGTCGATATCTACCTGGCAGGCCCGCCCGCGATGGTGGCAGCGACGCTGCCCGCCCTGCTTGATCTCGGCGCCGACCAGACGCGCATTTTCAGCGATGCCTGGCAGCCGGAGGGCAAAAAGGAATGACCGCCGGATATGTCTTTCCGCCCGCGCCGCTGCCCTTTCTACCCGTTGCCGGACGGCGGGAGGTTTTTCCGGTGCAGCGTATTTTTTGTGTCGGGCAAAACTACGCCCTGCATGCCGCCGAAATGGGCGCGAAGGCAGGCAGCGCCGCAGATATCCCCGTGTTTTTCATGAAGCCCGCCGACAGCCTTGCCCATGACGGCGACATTCTCCCCTACCCGCCCGAAACCACCGCCCTGCACCACGAGGTAGAGCTGGTCGCCGCGCTCGGCATGGGCGGTGCGAATATCCCCGAAAGCAGCGCCGCCGAACATGTTTTTGGCTATACCGTCGGCCTCGACCTCACGCGCCGCGACCTGCAGAAACAGGCCAAGGAGGCGGGCAAGCCTTGGGATCTTGCCAAAGGCTTCGATAACGCCAGCCCCTGCGGGCTTTTGATCCCCGCCGCCACGCTGGACGGCCTGCCGCGCGGCGCGATCCAGCTGATGGTCAACGGCGAGACGCGGCAGGACGGGCAGCTTGCCGATATGATCTGGTCTGTACCGCGGCTGATTGCCCTCTTGTCGCGTTTTATCACGCTACAACCCGGCGATTTGCTGATGACCGGCACACCCGCCGGCGTGGGTCCTCTGCTGCCGGGGGATAAGGTGGATGCGCATATCGACGGCATCGGCGATCTTTCCGTCACCATTCGCTGATCGCCTTTTTATGACCGATATTTAACGAAACAGGGGTAGAAAAACGCCCCGCGAAACGGGTATAATCACCCCCATGATCGGCACCGATATTGAACATCTGATGAAGATTTTGGCGCGTCTGCCCGGCATGGGGCCGCGCTCGGCACGGCGTGCGGCGCTGCACCTGCTGAAAAACCGCGAAAGCCTGATGCTACCGCTCGCGCAGGCGCTTGGCCGTGCCGCCGAGGTCATTACCGAATGCCCCGAATGTCACAACCTTGACACCAGCGCCCCCTGCGCGATTTGCGCCGATGGCACACGCGACCGCGGTCTTTTGTGCGTGATCGAAGATATTTCAGACCTCTGGGCGATTGAAAAAACCGGCGCGTTCCGCGGCTATTATCATGTGCTGGGCGGGACGCTTTCAGCGCTCGACGGCATCACCCCCGAAGATCTTTCCATTCCGCACCTGACGGTGCGCGCGCGCGATGAAGCCGTGCGCGAAGTGATCCTTGCGCTCAATGCCACCATTGATGGCCAAACAACCGCACATTACATCGCCGACTGCCTTGCACCTTGCGGCGTCAGCATCAGCCAGCTGGCGCATGGTATACCGATTGGCGGGCAGATCGATTATCTGGACGAAGGTACGCTGCAGACGGCGCTGCGGTCGCGGAAGTCTGTGTGATGCAAGATTTTAGCCATATCGATACCTGGGTTTTCGACCTCGACAACACGCTTTACGATGCGGAAAAGCAGGTTTTCGACCTTGTTGCCACACGCATGACGGATTTTGTCGCCAATTTTCTCAAGGTCGATACCATCGAAGCCGCGCGTCTACGCAAGCATTACTACAAGACCTATGGCACGACGCTGCGCGGGCTGATGACCGAACATGCGCTCGACCCCGCCGATTTCCTGACCTATGTGCATGATATCGACTACGGCATGATCGACCCCTGCGCGATCACGCAGGAAGGGCTGGCGCGCCTTGCCGGCCGCAAAGTGGTCTTTACGAACGCACCGAAACATTTCGCGCTGCGGATGATCGACCATCTGGGTATTGCCGGACATTTTGATGGCGTCTTTGCGATTGAAGATGCGGGATACTGGCCAAAGCCGCAGATCGACACTTATCATGCCTTTCTGTACCGGCATGGCGTTAACCCGAAAACTGCCTGCATGTTCGAGGATATGGAGATCAACCTGAAGCCCGCACATGACCTTGGCATGACCACGGTCTGGTTCCACGGGCAAGACCAGAACGCGCCCGCCGACAGCGCCCATATCCACCACCGCGCCGAAAAACTCACGGCATGGTTCGATCAAAAATTCAACGCGTAAACCCATCCAAGCCCAAAGGGATCATCCATGTCCGACTTTAAGGAACTCGAATCCGGTATCAATACGGTATGGGAGCAAAAAGACGCCCTGACCGACAAAATCAAAATCCTCGGCAAGAAAACCGTCGAAGAGATTATGGCCCTGATGGATACCGGCCAGCTGCGCGTCGCAGAAAAGAAAGACGGCACATGGCATGTCAACCAGTGGGTGAAAAAAGCCATTTTGCTGTCGTTCCGTTTTAACGACAACAGCCTCATTTCCGGAGGCCCCGGCGGCGCGCCTTGGTTTGACAAGGTCCCCGCGCGCTTTTCCGGCATGGACGATGCGGCATTTCGGGCGGCGGGTTTCCGCGCCGTGCCGGGCTGCTTCGTACGCCAGTCTGCCTATATCGCACCCAAAGTCGTCCTGATGCCGTCTTTCGTCAACGTCGGCGCCTATGTCGATGAAGGCACGATGGTGGATACCTGGGTTACCATCGGCTCCTGCGCGCAGATTGGCAAAAACTGCCATATCTCGGGCGGCGTCGGCATCGGCGGCGTTTTGGAGCCTTTGCAGGCCGACCCCGTCATTATCGAAGACAACTGCTTTATCGGCGCGCGCGCCGAAGTGGCCGAAGGTGTGATCGTCGAAGAAGGATCGGTGCTGTCCATGGGCGTGTACCTTGGCGCATCGACCAAAATCATCGACCGTGCCACGGGCGAGATTTTCATGGGGCGCGTCCCCGCTTATTCCGTCGTCGTATCGGGTACGCTGCCCGGCAAGCCGCTGCCGGATGGGACGCCGGGGCCGTCGCTCTATTGCGCCGTCATCGTCAAACGCGTCGATGAAAAAACGCGCAGCAAAACCTCCATCAACGACCTGCTGCGCGAGTAAGCCGTTATGACCGCCGACGCCCCTGCGCATGACCCTGTCGCTATCCTGCAAGACCTGCTGCGCTGCCCCAGCGTGACACCGGCGGAGGGCGGCGCGCTTGATCTGCTTGAAGGCATCCTGAGCCGCGCAGGGTTTACCTGCCACCGCCTGAAGTTCTCTGACGTCGATACGCCGGATGTCGATAATCTTTATGCAAGGTGGGGCAGCACCGCACCGCATTTCTGTTTTGCCGGCCATACCGATGTTGTACCCGTGGGCGACGCGGCGGCATGGAGCTTTGATCCTTTTGGCGGCGAGATCAGAGACGGCTATGTCTGTGGCCGCGGTGCTGCCGACATGAAGGGGCCGATTGCCTGTTTTGCCGCCGCCGCGCTGCGGTTTCTGGCGGCGCACTCACCCACAGGATCAATTAGTTTTTTGATTACCGGCGACGAGGAAGGCCCCTCCATCAACGGCACGCCGAAAATGCTGAAGTGGCTGGAAGAGCGCGGCGAGAAAATTGATTTTTGCCTTGTGGGCGAGCCGACATCGCGCGCGCAGCTGGGCGATATGATCAAGATCGGCCGCCGCGGTACGTTTACCGGCTATCTGACGGTCGAGGGCAAACAAGGCCATGTGGCCTATCCGCATCTGGCCGATAATCCTATTCCAAGACTTGTAAAACTTCTCGCCGCGCTGGACGCTTTGACGCTGGATGACGGCAATGAACATTTCCAACCTTCAAACCTTGAAGTCGTCAATATCGATATCGGCAATACAGCCGAGAACGTCATCCCCGCCCGTGCCCGCGCGACCTTCAACATCCGCTTTAACGACCACTGGAACGGGAAGACGCTGGAGGCGAAAATCCGCGCCACGCTGGACGCCGCACAGGTACCTTATGACCTCAGAACCCGCACCGGCGGCGAAAGTTTTTACACCGCCCCCGGCGCGCATTCGGATCTGATCGTGGAGGTGATTAAGAAACACACAGGCCGCGCGCCCGAATTGAGCACTTCCGGCGGCACGTCGGATGCGCGCTACATCAAAAATTATTGCCCCGTGATCGAATTCGGCATCGTCGGCGAGACCATGCATAAAACCGACGAGCGCGTGGCCGTTTCCGACATGCACGCGCTCGCGGGTATCTATCTCGACATCCTCAAAGGCTGGTTCAAAACCTGAACCCAAGCCCCCGTCAGACGTTATTCACAGCGGCAGGCGCTATAGTGTGTGTAACCGCCGGTCGCCGGATAGGAACAAGCTGCCTGCTGCGCAGGTGTCGGGCAGCTGGTACCTGCCGTATTGGGCAGCGCTACCCCATAGGGCCCCTCGCCCGTCACCTTTGGCACCCATTGATAGGTTACGGGGCCGCAGTTGTCGCTGGTCGTAAACCAATCACCCCAGGCGGGCGGCGTTGCCGCACAGTTCCAGTCGCGGCGGCGCTGGATAACGCCCACCTGACCGTCAGGGCAGGCCTGCGTGCCCGTGTCAATCAGGCTCGTGTTGCAAGCACAGCTATTAACGCCTGTATCAGCCCAAGCGGTGTAGCCCGGGCAGGCGGTAAAGCGTTCCTGCTGTTTGGTACCGGTAAAGCCCGTGCCACAGGGGACGTTCTGCGTCGTGCGCACGCCCGCATCGCAGGTACAGCAATCCGAGCCCGCCAGAGCAGTATATGCAGTATAGACACCTGTTTGCGGACCGGTGCAGTTCCAGTCACGCACCCGCGTGGGGGATTGACCGGGAGGACATGCAAAACCGGCCGGATAGTTAAACGGCGATTCCTGACAGGTGCGGTTTTGTTGCAAACCGGCAAGGGAGGCGCAGGCGCAGCCGCTATAATCGATTGGCCCGTAAGTCTCCGCACCCGAGGGGCAGGAACGGGAGAAGGTGCGTGAAGCCGTTCCTGTCCAACCGGCTAACGGACTGCCAGAGACAAGCGTGTTGCAAGCAACGGGAATGACCTGATTGACAACCTCTGTACAGTTGCAAGAGCCACTCGTGCTTTGCTGCGCCCAGTTACCGTTCTGGCAACGATAGGTGCGGCGGAAGGAGGCGCCGAAAACTTCTGTCTGGTGAACCTGACCCGTAATACCGGATGGAATAAAGGCCTGCTCCCACACGCCGCCGACCTCACACATATTCACCGAAATCGGCGCGCAGCCTGTAACGGATTCGCACGTCAGGTCACCATTCGCCGCAACGCCGCGCAAAATCTGTCCGGCCGGGCAGCGAATACTTTCGGTGCCTGTGCCGCAGACAGCGCTGCCGAAGGCATAACCGATCACATAAGGCCTTGTTGCGTCATAAGACGGGTGCGCAGGGTTGTTACACTGAAGCGCGGCCGTTGGCGGGTTGGCATCGTCACCGCCAATCGCATCAATCATAAAGCAATCACCGCCGGTCGTATTGCATATCTGGCGCGCCAGAATGTTTTCATTCGTCCGTACATCGCCCACGACATGCACATCCGCACCCGGCGAGTTCACGCCCACGCCGATACGGCCGCCCGCACCCACGTCAATCAAATCAACGATATCCGTGCTGGTTGCGCCCGTAACACGCCAGAGCGGGGTTTCGACAGAGGCATAATAGCGCATATAGTCGTCGTAGTGTGCGGCACCTACTGACGTGCTATGTGCAGACATCCGGTAGCGTGCGAAGTTATGCGGCGCGGTGGTCGATGTGTGGCAGTTAATCGCGTCTGCCGCAGCAGCAGGGGCAGCGCAGGGGAGATATTCCTGCCCGTATCTTGTCACGGCACCGCGGCGGTCCGCGCCCACACTGAAAACAACGAAGTGGGCGGAGCTGGCCGGACTGACCAGTGTGACATCGGCTTCATTCAAAACCGAAATACCACCGCCATCTTTACGGTAGGTTGCTGTATTGGTCAGGCTCTCGGTAACGGCATAATACATCCGCGATTTATGGCCGTCCTCGGCAGCCAGTTCAGGCAGGCCGAGCACGCGGAAAGGAACCGCACCGCGGCGGATGCGCGGCGTGATATTCGTTGCAGGACCCGGGTTCGGGTTAATATTGACCAGTCTTTCGCCCGATTCGATACAAATGCCGTTTGCACAGTTACCGGGCGCGAGGGTTGTGTCGGCACAATTGGTTTCCATGCCGTAATCCACATGGTCGCGCGCAACATCCATACGTGCCGGACAGGGGTAGCGGCCATTTTGCACCAGATAGTGGCCGAGCGCATTCACAACGCGGTTGGCGTTTGAAAGCGAGGTCATCTGAACCTGACTTTTGTAGTAAAGACCGTAAGCGCCGATGAAGGATGCGACAATGACGCCGAGCACGGAAATGACGATCGCCATTTCGATTAGCGTATAGCCGCCCTGCCGCGCCTTTTTCGACTGTTCTGTCATATCAACCCCGCTCCACATAAAAAACCGCCTCATAAATTCCCTTACCGCTACGGACAGACCGGATCAGGGTTGCCGGGCACCTTGCAAATACGGGTGCCGTTCGAACAAAAGCCCTGCAGGTAGGAGCCTGCCGCACAACTGCCTACACCGCTCACAATCTGGGTGGTATTGATTTTGGTTTCGCACACGGCTTGGCCGTTCACAATCCCCTTCATCCAGCCACTCGAGCAGGCAATGCCCGATCCGCCGATTACCCGCGCCTCGAAACAGTTGCCACCGGCATTGTTGCAATAGGCGGTTGATTCAGCATCCATCGCCCTGACAGCGCCGTTAACATCGAGAGCCGTGCCAGGCGAGTCAGTCCCGATACCAACCATCGTGCCTTCTTTGTTGCGAATGGACGCAATCGTTGAAAAATGCCACTTGTCACTTTCTCGGATCGGCGATGTCGAAACGAAAGCATCGTCATAGAAGGTCGTCCCGGGTGTTGTTGACACATATGTCGGATCGATAAAGGACGCACTGTTCATCGTACAGTTGATAACATCACGGCCCTGCCCTGCGCAGGGGATGGGCATCGACCCTTGGGCGTTCCAGCCGCCTTTGCGGTCTGGTCCGTGTGAAACAACGGCCAACATCCAACTGTCGAAAGCCTGTACGCCTGCTACCTCGACGTTGGGATTACGGCGCTTGATGTCGGTACCCGTACCTTCGTCCCAGCGGCGGTGGTCGATCGCGCCGTTGGCTTCGTTAAAACTGACCGAGGCCGTGGCTTCGCAAGCCCGCATGATTACAGCAAGGTTCTTAACAGTACCGGAGCAAGGATCACCGAAGTTGGCATTGCTTGCTGCATAGGTATCCGAAACCTTCCCTTGAAAACGGGTTCTGATTCTATCGACACTGACGGCGGCGTGGCAGGCACCGGTCGTGAAGCTCGTCCCGCAAGTTCCTGTGCCGTTCCCATAGGAGGCATAGACCACATCGGTCAAAATCCTGCCTGCGCCTGCATTCAGACTCAGGCTTGCGTTCTCGTTCACCTTGTTGCAAACCTCGATGCAGTTATTGGTTGTGCCGCCCTGTGACAGGAAAAAGCTGCTGGCCAGCATTTCGGTCACCGCATAGGTAAACATGCTACCCCAGCCATCATAGGCGTCACGCGGAGAAAGCCCGAGCGTCACATACGGGACAGCACCGCGCAGTACACGCTCCGGCCCCGGGTTTGGGGGCACAGTACCCTGAACCGTTGTACCGGCGGCAGGGAAGACGAAACCCCGCGCGCCTTCGATGCGACAAAGAGAATTTGTGGCGTTGCAGGCGAGCGTCGGATAGGCAACGTTATTTGGGCGGCAGTTTTCAAGACCGGCATTCGCCGCGCCCACAGCCAGAGCAGGGTCGGCGGGACAAGGCAACCGCCCGTTGACCGACATAAACTTACCGAGGGCGATTTCGATGTTGTTTTTCTTTTCGAGGGAGCTGTTCAGCGCCGTGCGCTTGGTATAAAGACGATAGGTCTGCGATGCGGTGGCCACAAACAGCCCGACAATCGTCATGACAATCGCAAGCTCGATCAGCGAAAAACCCGCGATCTTCTTGCCCTTCTTTATCGCTCGACTTACACAAAGAATCATTCGCAGGGCCCCCTGAGCACACTACATCACTTTAATCATTGTACATTTTGAAGCTTGAAGAATCTCTTAACAACTTATTACCGATGCGAAAAAGTTTAGGAAAATTACCTGTTTAGGGTATTTCGCAGATAATATTGCCCGCCGAGGTAAACCCGACCACATATTCGCCCGGATTGGCGCATCTCTGGTTGTTCATCACGGTTGGCAGGTCAATTTCAAAGCATAGCGGCGCAACCTCGGCCCCGCGGATGCCGCGCATAATCATGACTTTTCCCGGAGCCGAGGGCGGGCCACAGCTCATGCCACTCCCGCCGATTTTTTCGGGGCCCCAGCAGTTTGCGCCGCCACGGTCACAAAACTCGTCTGTGCGCAGATTGGTTGAACGGATATTTCCGTTGATGTCCAGTTTTTGTGTCGGCTCGGTCAGCCCCACGCCGACGTTACCGGCGTTTGCGTTATACATGACGTTCGCAGTGTCGCCGAATTTCCACAGCTCCGACATTGTGTACGAGCGCTGGAGAATGACGTCGTCGAAATACATAGCACCCGCGCCAAGGTTGCGCAGACCCGAAACAAACGTAGAGGTTCTGTTGCAGTTTTCGACATCGGCCGTGCCGGCTGTGCAGGGGAAGGGCATCCTGCCTTGCTGGTTATAAGCGCCTTTGTGATTTTCGCCGTGCGACACCAGTACAAAGTGCGCGCTGCCGATCGGCTGGATCAGCGAAACACCGGCTTCGGTTTGGATATCGATTGCGCCATAGCTTGAATTAAACGTCATCGTATCGGTTTGCGATGCCGTCACCGCATAGCTCATTTGAAAGCCCCACGGGTCGAGCGTATCGACAAGAGACGCCAGCTGGATAGACTGCGTTGCCGCGGAAGTTGTTTCGCGAATTGTTTTATAAGGAATGCCGCCGGTAAAAACCGGATCGAGCGATGGCAGGCCGAGTGCCGCCGTATTGCGCGCACCATCAACGCGGCAGATACCGCCCGAGGCCGTGCAATCGCCGGGTGCCAATGCCCAGGCTGCGGCACAGTTTTCAATGCCCGCCTGTGCGCTGTCTGACGGTAGCGTTGGATCAGACGGGCAAGGATAGCGCTGCATAACAGAAGAAAAGACAGAGAAGCTGCTGTTGAGCACAGCCAGCTTGTCGTAGACAGCACGCTGGTACTTATCCATCAGATAGACTTTGTAGCCATGCACCGCAGCCGCCATAATCAGGCCGGAGATCAGCATCACCACGGCGAATTCAACCAGCGTGAAGCCGGATACGGCGCGCGCGGCGATACGGTTCTTTGTGGTACGGCCTTGGCAGTCTGTCTCTGTCATGTCGCAAATCCCCCCGGATCGAAACCTTCTTATCCAATATATATTGTATTCTCAAAGTTTTAAAGAACCCCTTAACAGGCGGTTACTTTTGCGCGGTATTTTATGAAACCTGGCCGCACATAAAAAGAAAGCCCGGGTTGCCCCGGGCTTTCCTTGTTCTTTATCAAGTCTCTGGTATCGATTAGCCCTGGATACGGAAGATCAGGCCGCAATCTTTGCTAATCGTCGCTTCAATGTACTGGGCGTTCGCAGCAGCGGGACCGAAGCAGGAAGCCGCCACACCATAGGCCTGAACGTAGCCAGTGGTCGGACGACCATCATCAATACGACGGTCGATCTGGGCAGCACGTGCAGGTGTCAGCGGGTTCAGGCCGGCCGTTGTGCCAGGAGCCACAGTGATGTTTTGCACCAGCGCCACAACGGCACCCGTTACACCCGGAAGCGCACCGGTAGCGCCCGGACCACGGGCACCGTCACCGAAGCCGGCAACGAAACCACCGCCAATACGGCCTGCCGGGTGGGAATCACCCCAAGCAAGTTGGCCAGCCGCGCGCGTCGGAGAGTCCGTGACGCCCGCGATCAGATCCGCCTTCAGCAAATGCACCCAGAACAATTGGGTTTCACCGCCCACCGCGGCGAAGGCACCGTTCGCTGGAGCCGCCATTTGCGCAGTAAAGCCGGCGGTTCCCCAACCAGTGGCGCCCACGATACCGTTACCAAACTGGCCGGCAGCGGTCGGCTCGCAGATCGTGCCTGCGCAACCCGGCAGACGGTTTGCCGTGTTGGGCATATCGCCCGGCATGGCGTTATAGGCGTCACGGAAGGTGGTGACAGCCGCTTCGTAGGATTTAACCTGTGCAACGGTCGAGGTGACACGTGCGTTTTCCATCAGTTCCTGGCCCTTCAGAATCCCGCCGATCAGAAGACCAATGATGGTCATCACGATGGCCAATTCCACAAGGGTGAAACCCTTTTGTGTGTGAATCGATTTCATGTATTCGCTCCCCAAGGTTGTTTGCGTTTGAATAGTCGTCTCTAAGTCCGGTATGAATTACCCCGTTTTGCGCAAAGGCTTTGAAAAAGCCCTATTGCCACGCAAGTCAGTCATCAGTCTGGTGACCCAAAGTCTATAATTCAACAAAAAAGTTAAATGATTCCTTAAAGACCCTTCTTTTATTTCTCAGACTGACAAAATGAGCACGTACTATTGACATATGTTTTTGTTATTGAAAATTTTTTCCTGTACGCGCGTACAAGCTTAACATTGTCAAGATGAGGAAATGAGAGTTCTCAGTTTGTCTGAAATAAGGGATTTTCACCTTGCGCAAAGACGCCTAAATCCGGTTTCGGCCAAGTTTTTTAGCGTGCGACTCGGCGCTCCACTGTACGAAATGAGAAGCCCGTGGATATTTTGGTAAGCCCGCATCACGAAATGAGAATTATTTTAGGCGATTATCCCTTTGAAGCACGTACCCTGTCATACCGGCAGCATGCTTTGCATGCGGGGCATGCTGCCGGTATGACGAAAAGAAGAATGCGTGCTTTAAAGGGATAATCGCCTTATTTTATGTCGTTTTTTGCATGTGTTTGCCGCCATGTACTGGGCGTTTCACCCGTGACGTCGCGAAAGACGCGGTTAAACGACGCCAGCGAATTAAATCCGGCGTCCGATGCGACCATCTGTATAGGGATCGACGAATCGGCCAGCATGCGCTTGGCATCTTCGATACGGTATTCATTGAGCAGCTTCGGCAGGCTGCGGCCAAAGGCCGCGTTGATGACTTTCGATACGGTACTTTCCGATGCCCCCACTTCGCGCGCCAGATCGGCACGGCTGAAGGCATGTTCCTGATAGACTTTGTCCATTTCCATCAGGATGCGGATTTTATCTGCAATCACGCGTTCCTCATCGCTGAGCGCCAAAAGTTTTGCGCGTGATGACGTGCTGAGCGACACTGGCGGCGGATAGACACGAAACAGCGTCGTTGTCGCCAGATAGCAAAAAGCGATACCGAGCGTCACCAGCAGCGCATCTGCCTCGTCGCTTTTGATTTGTTCGGCCGAGCGCATAAAGCTGATGACCAGCGCCAGCAGATTGACGCCCACCAACATCATCACCAGCCAATATCTTTCACGCCCGCCCTTGATGCGCCAGAGATCGACAAAGATATTCTTCCGCAGCCAGAGCGCCAGAATAGAAACCGCCCCCGCCATCGACCCCGTCAAATACAAAAGATCTTGCAAGCTGCTACACCCGACAAGGCCGTTTTTGCAGCCGCCCGTGAGGGGCAAGGTCACAACCGCCAAAAAAATGGCGCCGGGCAGCGTCAGCAAAACCAGAAAGTGGCGCGCAGGGGGTAAATCGATAAGCCGCACGACCTGAAGCACCAGAAGATAGCAAAGCGGCGGCCCCATCGCCCAGCAGAACCAGAGCGCATAGCGGATGGTCTGCGCGTAATCTTCAAGCCGGAGCGCGAACTGAAAACCAAAGGCGGCGGCCAAAAACAGAAAATAGATGATCGGAATAAAAGCCTGCCGCCAATTCCGTACGCGGAACAGGATATAAACCAAAATCAGGACACTTTGCACGAGCCCCGTGATGGCGAGCCATTCGATCAGGCTGAACGTGACGGTATAATTCAGCATGGCCTATCTTCTCACAGCGACGGCGCGGGGCGCAAGCCGTTCCGCAGCCTCGCCTCAGGGAAGCGGCGCGGGCAGGGTGACGCGGGACTCCGACGAGCTGCGCATCAGGTCCTGACCGCGCATATTGATGATTTGTTGTACCTCTACTGCCGGCACGTCCAACTCTTCGATCAGATAGTCACGCATATAACTGACCTCGTTCGGGTGCAGTCCGGTGGCGGTCATCAGAATCTCCTCAATCAGGCGGCGGGCGGTCTGTTTTTCGCCCTGCTCCGCCAGTACAAAGGCCGGCATCTGCCGCGCCCAGGCAGGCAGAACGTCGCCGATAGGCTGCATCCGGCTGAGAACATAGGCCATATCAAGGGCCAGCGGCAGGTTATCCATGCGGTGGCGCGCCAGAAAAATCGCATGCGCCAGCCAGCGCCATTTATTGCCGGCAGGGTTCTGCCCGATCGTGCCCAGATATTCTACCACGACGGCGATATCTTCGGGTTTTTGCGTGGCGCCGAAGTAATAGGCGGCCATCATCGGCACATGGTTCGAAGCCGGATCAAGCCCGTGCAAAAGCCAGAACCACTGCCCCAGCTTTTGATAGTCGTAATCTTTGATCGCGGTGATGCGTCCGCCAGAGCTGCCGAGGTTTTGCAAGGTAATCGCGCCGAAGCGGTAGGAGAATTGTTCGTCGCCCAGCGTCATGATGCGCGCGCCGTTTTTCGTCGGCACAGGCGGTACGCCGCCCCAATGCGCGGATGTTTCATGCGCGCCGAACCAGAAGGCAACATTGAGCACAAGCGCCAGCCCAAGACATACAGAAATCCGGAGACGAAGGCCGCGGCCGCCCATCAGAATTCCCGCCGCGCGAAATCAAAGGCCGCCGCCGCCAGCAGCAGCGCGATAAAGACAGCCCCCTGCGCCAAAATAAAACCCGAAACGCCGAGCATATCCACCATGGCAATAGCATAGGCGCTCGCTTTGTCACCGAGCGCGACACCGCCTGCCCCCTCCACGCCATAGACCAGCCACGAGGTCTGACCCATGATGTCAAGACGCGGTACGATCACCGAAATCAGATCCATCAGGTTGTTGAGAAGCGCGAAGACCATATTATCCGGTGGCTGCGCGGCGATGCCCAGCAGCATACCGATCAGACGGCACAGCACGTAAAAGCCCAGCGTGGCCAGCGCCGCACCCGATGCACTTGACAGCACCATCGAAAAAAACAGCGCGGCGGTTGCCATGATAATATTTTCAATGCCGATGCTTAGAATCCAGACGACCAATCCCGCGGGATTTGGTTTGCCCATAAAGAAAACGGCCACGCCGACTGCCGCCGTGATCGCAAGCGCAATAATCTTGAAGGCCAGTGCATGGCTGAGAAGAAACGTCATGCGGGAAATCGGGCGCGACAGCAGGAACTCGACTTCTTTCGTGTCAAAGGCGCGGCGCATGTAAAAGCAGACAAAAAGAACGATGCCGAGCACCCCGAGGAAGCGCAGCCCTCCCGCGCCAAAGACGACGGAGAAGCTTTCCTGCTCGGTCATGCCAGAGGCGCCGAGAAAGACGGAGACGCCGGCGCCGAGCAGAATCATCAGCATCAGGGTCATCACCAGCTTGTCGCGCAAGGCGGCGGTCAGAATGAATCCGATCAGCGGACGCGACACCATAATGTCAAGACCTCCGGTTAAAAGAGAGAAAAGCGGCTCGGCTTACATACGCGCCGGACGGCGATCCTGGCTGAACGTGTGGTACAGCTTGCGATCCATCTCGTCGATGTTGGAGCCCGGCACGATCTGCGCCTTGATGAAGATCACCAGCTCCGACTTTTCGATGCGGTCGAAATGGCTGCCGAAAGCCTTGCCGATCAGCGGCAGGTCGGACAGGACAGGAATGCCCTGCGTTTCAACCGAGTTGGAATCGCGCATCAAACCACCCATGACCATGATCTGGCCCGACTGGATACGCAGCACGGAATCGATTTCCTGCACAGCCACTTCGGGGATCTGGTTCGGCGGCGCGTTCGACGGGTCGATACCGTTGAAGACCAGCGCCAACGGAATGGTCGGATCCTGAATAAAGCCGGTGATCTTGGAGATAGACGGGCGCACCGTCAGCAGGATCTCGCCGGTATCGGGGTTTGCCGTCGGCACCACTGTCATCAGAACCCCTTCGGGGATACCTTTTTGCGTGCTGTCGATGGCAATACGCGGCGCCAGATCGGTCGTCCCCTCGGTGATCTGTACGTCGAATTCGAAATACACGTTGTTTTGCGCAACGTTGACGATGGCCGGCTGGTTGTTCAATACCGTTACACGCGGGCTGGACAGCGCGCGCACTGTGCCGAAGCGGCTGATTGCCTGCATAGCTGCCTGCACATCGCCAGCCTTGATCGCGCCGGAGAAGGAACCGCTGGGCGTTGGCGTCAGCGACGGCAGGGGGAAGCTGCCAACGACCGTTGAAAGACCGGTCAGGTTCATCAGACTCCAGTCGATACCCGTCGCAAACTCGTCATTGAGGTCAACTTGCAAAACCTTCGCCTCGATCAACACCAGCGTTGTGGCGCGCGAACGGAAGGCATCGAGGAATCTCTTGACCAGCCTATGCTGGCGGTCAGATGCGAAAACGCTAACGATGCCGGATTGCTTGGTAATGGCAAAGGTGGCAGGCGCGTTCGGCACAAGAGGTTCTGCAGCAGGCGTCGAAATGTTCAATGTCGGCGACTGCGCGGCCGGCAACGGTGCCACACGCGGGTCACCCGGGCGTGGCGGCGGCACAGAGTTAGGATCTTCGGGGTTGAAAGGTTGCGGCTGTGGCAGCGGGTTGACAGGCATCGCAACAGGGTCTCGCAATGTCGCCAGCGATGTCTGCGTATCCGAAGCCGTCAGGATTTGCTCCAGACCTTCGGAAAGCTCTTTCCACAAATCGCCTTCCAGCGCTGAGGATACGGAAGAGCTGGAGCCGCCGGATGCAGTGGCTTCTGTCGTATCACCCGCAGAAGAACTAAGCGAGATCTCGGTCGAGATCGAGCTGGTCTGTTTGCGGGTAGAGCCGATATAATCCACTGAATAGTTTTTCACGTAGGGACGGTCAAGTTCGACGCGCAGCACATCGTTTTCGTAGCGGTAACGCAGGCCCGACATTTCGCAGATACGATCAACGACCTGATTGAAAGGTCTGTCGCGCGCGGTGAAGATGATGGAGCCGCGGATTTGCGGATCCAGTTCAATATCCACATCGGCCTGATGCGCGAGTTCAAACATAAGGTCGCGCAGCGAAACGGTCTGGTTGACCGAGACCGTCACCAGCGGCGAGGGCAATTGCAATTCGGCAGGCGTTGCGACAACAGGCTGAAAATCGGGAATACTTTCTTTGTTATCCTGCGGAAGATGCACGGGCGCCATGATGTCGCGGTACATCTGCTTGCTCGCCTCGGCGCTGCGGTCATGATCTTTGAACTGGTTTTTCGCAAGCTGGCAGCTGGCCAGAAACGCAACGAGCCCCACAGACAACATAAGGCGGGCAGCGCGGCGGCCAAAGCCGGAGGAGGAAAAGATCATGACGACAATATCCGATTTTTCAATGTGTTATATGGATGCTCTCGGCAGGACCGGGGAACCGGCACAAGCCTTGGATTGTAAGCAACACATTGTTACAGAGACAGTTTGGACGTGTCAACGTTCGCCATGTCTTTGGAGCCGCTGCTCAGCTTAAATTGCTGGATTTTCATTTTCATATCTGTCTGGGTGTCGGCTTCGTCAATGGCGGTTTTTTCAGAAATAACCCCTTCCGCGAAAAGACGGAAAATAGACTGGTCAAAGGAGACCATGCCGGCCGGTCCGCCATTTGTCAGAACTTCGCGAATTTTTGTGGTTTCGCCCTTGAGAATCAATTCGCGGATGAGCGCTTCGTTGAGCAAAATTTCCATCGCCACAACCATACCGCCATCCAGAGAGCGCACAAGACGCTGTGCGACAATCGCGCGCAGGTTCATCGACAGCGCGATGCGCACCTGCTGCTGGCGTTCTTCGGGGAAGAGGTTGATGATCCGCTCGATCGCCTGCGAGGCGTTGTTGGTGTGAATCGTGGCAAGGCACAGGTGGCCGGTTTCGGCGGCGGCGATGGTCTGTTCCATCACTTCGAAATCCCGCACCTCGCCAACCATGATAACATCCGGCTTCTGGCGCAGCGCGTTCTTGAGCGCGATATGATAGGACGCGGTATCGATACCGACTTCGCGCTGGGTGATGATGCCTTTTTTGTGCTCGTGATAGTATTCGATCGGATCTTCGATCGTCACGATATGCCCGCCGATGTTCATGTTGCGGTAATCGACCATCGATGCCAGCGTCGTCGATTTACCCGACGAGGTCACGCCCGACACCATGATAAGACCACGTTTTTCGACTGACAATTTTTCAAGAATTTTCGGTAGCCGCAAATCCGCAAAGCTCGGAATCTTGCTGGTGATGCGGCGGATCACAAGGCCGGTATGCTGGCGCTGGCGCAAAACGTTGACACGGAAACGCCCTTCCTTGCCCATGTCGAAGGCGAGGTTCAGCTCCATGTTTGAATCGAATTCGCGGCGTTGCCGGCTGGTCAGCACTTCGTTGAGCATGGCCTGCACGTCTTCTTCCTGCAACACCTGTTCGCCCAGCTGGAGAAGATCGTCCTTGATGCGCAGCGTCGGCGCCACGCCGACCGTCAGATAGAGGTCGGAGGCCTCTTTCTTTATCATCTCGTTCAGATATGCGTAAATCGCAACGCCGCTCAAAACGAATAGCCTCCGTCCGGTTCACCCTTTTCATCCACCGTCGGCGCCGGCGGCGCAGAGGGCTTCATGCCGCCCAAAATCGGGCTGGTCTTTTTCGCCGGTGCGGGCGGCGGCGGTGCCTTGGCGGCATGCGTTTGCGTGCCGTCCGATTGTTCTGCCGTGTCTTCCGCACCGCTCTTGAGCGCGTTATGTGCGGTTTCGGCCGAGATCAGACCGCTTTCCAGGAGGTCATTCACCGAATCTTCCATCGTCTGCATGCCATAGCGCGAACCGGTCTGGATCATCGAATAAATCTGCGCCAGCTGGTTTTCACGGATCAGGTTGCGAATAGCGTTACTGCCAACCATGATTTCATGCGCGGCCACGCGGCCGCCGCCTTCTTTGGACAGCAGCGTCTGCGAGATGATCCCCTGAATGGAACTGGAGAGCATCGCACGTACCATTTCCTTTTCCGCCGCCGGAAACACGTCGATGATACGGTCGATGGTTTTGGATGCGGTGTTGGAGTGCAGCGTACCGAAGACAAGGTGCCCCGTTTCCGCCGCGGTCAGGGCGAGAGAAATCGTTTCGTGGTCGCGCATCTCCCCCACCAGAATAACGTCCGGGTCTTCACGCAGCGCGCTTTTAAGTGCGCGGGAGAAGCTGCGGGTGTCGTTGCCGACTTCGCGGTGGTTGACCAGCGCACGTTTGGACGGGTGAAAAAATTCCACCGGATCCTCGACGGTCAGAATATGCGATGCATCGTTTTCGTTGATGTGGTTGATCATCGACGCCAGCGTGGTCGACTTACCCGAACCGGTCGGGCCGGTCACAAGCACAAGCCCCTTTTCAAGCTCGGCCAGACGGCGCATGACAGGCGGCAAATCGAGCTGCTCCATTGTCGGAATTTTGGTCGGAATAACACGCAGCACCGCAGCGGAGCCCGCGCGGTTGGTAAAGGCGTTGACACGAAAACGGGCGTCTTCGCCAAGCGCGATCGCGAAGTCATGTTCCAGCTCGCGTTCATAAACGGCGCGCTGTTCCTCGGTCATGATCGAAAACAGCATGGCGCGGATCTGGTCGGCGGTCAGGGCATCGGTCTTGATGCGCTGAAGCTCGCCATCGATACGCACGATCGGCTGGTTATTGCCGCTCAGGTGCAAGTCCGAGCCCTTGTTATCAAGCGTGAATTTGAGAAGTTCGGTGATTTCCACAAGAGCCCCCTTTGACAGCTTCTTTTTTATGCAGGCCGCCGCTTTTCACACGCGCCGGACACGATTATCCCCTGTACAAGATTAGCGACATAAGCTGAAAAAAGGGTAAATAAATTTAAACCTTTATCGCCGTTTCTTATATGACAACAAAATAGAGCCCGCGCCACAAAAGAACAGCGAGGAAGGCCGCAATCAGCGCAGGGCCGAAGGGAAACTCCGCCTCGCGCATTATTTTTTTCCACAAAAGCGCAATGACCACGCCAAGCGCGCCGGACAGCAGCAGGAAAGCCGCGAGAGAATCAGCCGAAAGACCGAGCCATATGCCCGCCGCGGCGAAAAACTTAACATCGCCCAGACCGAGCGCTTCCTTGCCGGTCGCCTTCAGAAATATATAGCGCAGTGCGAAAGACCCCGCGCCGTAGAGCAGCCCCGCCGCCGCCGCCTGCCCCAGCATGGACAGCAGATGCGCGGGCGCGTCAAAGGCCTCCAGCGAGGCCACTGCAATCGCCGCAAGCCCTGCCGCTGCAACGGCGATATTCAGCACGTCCGGCAAAATTTTATGACGGAAATCAATATCTGCCATCGCCACCAGCGCGGGCGCCAGCGCAAAGGCGCACAGCGTCACCGCCGAGAAACCGAACGTAAAGTGAAAGATGATACACAGTGCCAGCGTCGCAAGCTCGATCAGCGGGTAACGCCAGCCCACCGGTGCGCGGCAGTAACGGCAGTGGCCGCCCAGCGTCATCCATGAAAAGAGAGGCACCAGATCGCGCGCGCGCAGGTCATGCCCGCAGGAAGGGCAACTGGAGCGGGCTTTTTTGGCGAGCGGCACGCCGCGCGGCAGACGCCAGGCCAGCGCCGTAGCGAAACTGCCAAGGCAGAGGCCCAGCAAAACCGTGGTCAGGTAAAAAAAGAACGCAGGCAGCGGAACGTCGCCGGCCATGGTCATCAGCGCATGTTGGACAGGCGGCGGTGAATCGCATCCAGCGCGATCGGCTCTTTAATCATGCCTTCGGACGCCATGCGCACGATCTGACGGTAAAGCGCGGCGGCTTTTTCTTCGTTGCCCATGCGGTCGTGCAAGACGGCGCGGTTATAGAGCACATAGCCGTTACCCGGACGCAGCGCGTCGGCGACGTCGAAATATTTCAGCGCCTCTGCATAGGATTGCATACCCGCATAAGACACGCCCAGCTGCGCCGCGATATCGGCGTTAAAGGGATAGGCTTCGCGCAGCTCGATTAGCTTTTCCAGCGCCAGCGCGGGATTTTGCAGCTTGAGGATACCGAGCATATTCGTCAGTGCCTCAAGATTTTTCGGGTCATTGCCGAGCACTTCTTCGTAAACTGTCAGCGCCTGATCGTGCTGGCCGAGCTTCTGCATCGCCAGCGCGCGGCCCATACCGACGCGGGTATCGCGCGGATAGTCCTGATGCAATTCCCCAAACAACTGTAGTGCTGCCATGTCGCGGTTCTGGATCAGCGCACTGCGCGCGGTTTTAAGACGCGAATCAAGCGCACCGCCGTCTTTTTCTTTACGGACGATGACATAGCTGTCGGGCATCGGGCGCACAATGGCGGGCTGGCCGAGAATCTCTGTCACGGTGCGTCCTGCTGCTGCCGGATCAGCCGCTGTCGCTGCGGCGGGCGCGCTCAGCTGGTCGAGCATGGCTGCGTTTTCAACGATGGCTTTTTCGGCATTCGTGGCCTCGGCACCTCCGTTCATACTCGCTGGCGGCGTTGCTGCCCCAAGCGCATCCATCACACGCGGCATCGGCAAGTCTTCTTTGGGCGGGGAAGCTTCGGGCGGCGTATCGGGCATCGCGACCGGTGCAAAAGCATCGGCCATGACGTTTGCAGGCATATCGGGCGCGCCCGCATCGTCAGCGGGGATCGCGGGGACAGACGTCGCCGTCTCATCCACCAGCGCAGGCACGGCGGCCATATCTGCAGGCGGAGCGCCTAAAATATCTGCGGGCGCGACGCCCAAAATATTTGCGGGCGGAACGCCCGGGGCCTCCAGCGGATCGGCCGCTGTCATAAAGTCGCCTGCCGCGCTATCGGCGGGCACGATGGCCAAAACGTCATCCGCCGCAAAGGCTGCGGTATCCGCCTGTGCAAGGGCTCCGAAATCCGGCACATCGGCCAGACCTGCGGGCAGATCAGCGACTTCTTCGGCGGGCGTTTCCGGCATCGGTGGCACGGGGCCGCCCAGAATATCTGACGTCACATCGACGGCCATGGGGGCCGCTGCTGTCGCTGTTGCCGGCTGTTCGATCATTTTTGCCACGCGCGGCGCGGGGGCAGGTTCATCCATCATCGTCATGAAATAATAAGCACCGCCGGCACCGCCCGCGAGCAGAAGGCCGAGAATGCCAAGCATCAGGCCCTTGCGGCTTTTGCCGCCACCCTCGCCCAGATCGCGGTTGGGTGCGCTGAGCGCGCCGCCGCTTTCGGCGCCGTCGTCCAGTTCACCGACGTCGGCGGCATCAAAGCTCTCGTCCGCCGTATCATCGGCAAAAACGTCTTCTTGTTCTTCGTTATTTTTGCTGCCAAAAAGCTTCATGATTCGTAGACCCTTTTCGATCCTTCAATAGATTTTAGAAATGCACGCTCCAGATATTCCTGCCCCGTCTGTTCGCGCAGGGCCGCCGGCGTGCCGACAAATTGTATCGCGCCGTCATGCAAAACGGCGATGCGGTCGCATAGCTCGTCCATATCCGACAGGATGTGCGAACTGAGAAAAACCGTCATGCCACGGCTGCGGCATTTCATGATTTCGTCTTTAACAAGAACGCGCGCGCGCGGATCAAGCCCGCTCATCGGCTCATCGAGGATCAACAGCGGGCATTCCGTCATCCACGTGCCGATCAATCCTGTTTTCTGGCGCATGCCCTTTGAATAGGTATTCACGCGGCGCGGCAGCGCATGACGCAGCAGCGCAACGCGGTCGGCGGCCTCCAGCACGGCTTCCTTGCTGTAAGAACGTCCGTAGAGGTCGAGCGAAAACTTGACGAATTCAAGGCCGGAGAGAAACGGCGGCGGCTCGAATTTTTCCGGCAGATAGGCGGTACGCGCCTTGGCTTCAGGGTCCAGCGTTTGGCGGCCAAAAACCTCGACCTTGCCTGCGGCGGAATCCATCAGTCCCAGAATAATTTTAATCAGCGTCGTCTTGCCCGCACCGTTCAGACCGATCAGCCCAAACGTCTCGCCCGCCTGCACATCAAAAGAAATCCCCTCAATCACAGGCCCATGCCCGTAATCAGCGGTGATACCGTCGATATGGATGGCGGTTTTGTGCGCGGACGCGGTCATGCTTACTGCGACCCTCCCGCCGTATCATTGTAAAGGATACCTGTTACAATGTCGTAGACCTGATGCGGTCGCATTTTGATATTGATGACATCGTTCAGGCCGATGTCATACCAGCTGAGAAATATCTCGTCTTTTTTCACATCAATGCGGTGGATTTCCTTGAGCAGGTAGCTTGGGTGTAGCTTGTAGCCGTTGAGCCAGACAATCCAGGTTGCATCGTCTTTATAGTATATGCCGCTGAGTTTGATCTTGCGGTCGACCGGAATAAGTTCGGTTTTCTCTGCATCGAGAAAGGCTTCGTTCGACCTGCGCCCCGCCGCTGCTTCACGCAGCGCTGCAATCTCGACGCCGGAAAACAGCAGTGTACCACGGAAAGGCGTCTTAACCGTCGCCGGCGCGGCAACCGGTTCGGCGGCGGGCTGCCCTGCCTCTGCGGCGTCAACGGCCACCCCGACGGCATCGGACTGCGCGGTGGTATCAGGCTGCGCCGATGCTGAACTTTCCACCGCAGGCTGCGCGGAGATAACGTCTTGCGCCAAGGCCGGCGGTGCAAAAAACAATGCCAGCAAGACAAGAAGGGAACTGGTCGCTCTCATCATGGTTGCCCCCACCCGCTCGCCGGCTTCTTATCGGTTTGCGCCGGCACAATTGTCAGCCAGTCGAAGGCGACCTTCGCGGTCATGGCGGTGTTTTTCTCTTTTCTTCTGATCTGCTGCAGGAGTGTGGCATCCATTTGCGCCGCGCGCGCGATCGAGAAAGAGCTCAAGCGCACATGCGCCGGAAAGGTTTTTTGCATGACATCGATGAAGTTATAAAAGTCGCTATCTACCAATGTCGGCACATCTTTGACATTGATGCGGCTGTAGACAAGGCGCGATTGAGATGCCGCCGCATCGCTACTTGGAATTTCCTTGATCTCCGTCACATCAAAAGGGAAGCCAGGCAACGCCGCGCTATCTTTGACACGATCAAGATGCCGCATCAGATCAAAACGATCCTGCGCGTTGAAAAAACCGACAGATTTAAGCTCTTCATATTTGGGCAGGTTGACCTTGAAATCAGCCAGTTCACGCTTGACGCCTTGAATTTTGCTTTGCAGCCCGGCAATTTCACTTTCGATCCCCGTAAGCTGGATTGATGCGCGGCTGCGCATCGGCTCGATCACGAAGAAATACAGCCCGGCTATTGCAAGGTTGATCGCCAAAAGAATTGCAAGAATCAATGCGCGTTTGATACCGATCAGCTTCATCAGAGGGGCGCTCCTTCCATCTGGAATTGCGCCAGATCTTTGACGCCGCCACCGCCGCCTGCCGCGATATCACCCACACCGCCAGTGCGGCTGCCTTCACGCGAAAAATTGCCGAACTGGCTCATGATCGAAATTTTATACTCGGGGAACTGCCCCTTGAGGCTCTCCAGAAGCTGCTCGGCACGCTTAACTTTTTGCTCCAGCGGGGTTTTATCCGGCATGGCGAACTTAAACTGAATCTTGACCGTTCCCTTGTCGGCCGGGTCCGGAAAGAAACCGAACCGCGGCTGCCCCGTACTCCCCTCCAGTGCGAGAACCGGCCCGGGGATATGCTCGAACGACAACTCTTCCAGATTTATATCACCACCCATCGCCGTTTTGAGACGATGCAGGATCGGGGCGAGGTCAACGGTATTCGTCTCCAAAAGCGTTTTAACCGCCATTGCCGAACGTACAACTGCCGGCTGGATGGGCAGGTCGTCGAAGACGGCCGCTTCTTTTTCGTACTCGCGCTCTTGCAAGGCCTTCTGGTTTTGTTTCAGCGCGATTTCGTTTTGGGTTCTGTTATAGCCCAAGTAAGATTCGACGCCCAAACCCGCAAAGCCCAGAACGCCGAGCCCCAGCACAAGACTGCCGACCGAGGCGGCCAGACGCGGTGCCATGACACGGTGCAGGCTGGGCACGCGTACCGGCAGCCTGAGACGGCCGTTTTTACTGATCCAGGCCGCATGCAGCGCATCGGCAAAGTTGTTTTTTTCATTGCCGCTGGCTTTGGTGCCGATATGGCGCATCGCCTCGTTGAGGTTGAGACAATGGAAGTGAGCGAAGCCCATTTCGGAGGGCTTGAAGAATTGCTTTTCAATGTCGCCGCAGATAACAACAACATCCAGCCCGTCTTCGGACGAGAAACCATAGCGCGAAATATAGTTCGCCGTGGCTTTGAGTTCGCGCACGGCATCTTCGACCCAGGCGGGTCCGCCGGCTCCGGCATCCGAGGTCGGCGTCATACGCGTCAGGGCGAGGTTGCCGTCTTTGACAACCAACTGGCGCAAACCGCCGGTTTCGTGCTGCCCGACAAGCAGCGCCCATCGTGATCTTTTACCTTTGCCCGCGAAAACTTTTTCGGCAAGCTCGGACACCAATCTGGAAGATTCTACCGGCAAGAGGCCGAAGCCGCCGATCGGTACACCGGCATCGAGCATCGCGGCGCTGATGCGGTCAACCTGTTCGGTGTCCTGCAACGCGGCAAAAAGATAAGAGGGCGCGGCCTTGACCGCAGGCGCCCGTCCGAATTTCTTTTTGGGCGGCTTGATTTCAAGCGATGCGCGGATCGGATAGGCCGGAAAGGCCAGTTCCAGCTTGCGCTTGACATACCGCGGACGGTCAATCGGCGACAGCTTGGGGATATTGTCTTCTTTGCGGTACGTCTGGTCGTTGCCGTCAAACAGCACCGTCACAGCGCGCCCGACGCTCTTTTCCGACAGCACCTCGGCCAGCTGGTCTTCGAAGTTCGGCACTTCCCAGGAAATCGAGGTTTCACGTTCCATACCGAAACGCGACGACGGGCCGTAGAGGGTGACCCCCTCGCCGCCGACTATCAATACGCGCCGCCCTCTGTTGAAGCCTACCATCTCAGATACCCATCTTGCCGAAACTGTCGTAAACCGGGCCGAATACCGCCGCGGCAATCCACATGATGATGCCGCCCAGCACCAGAGTCAGCATCGGCTCGATCATCGCGATCATGCCATCGACGGCTTCGTTCACATCTTTGTCGTAGAATTCCGCGACCTGTTCGAGAACGCCGGTCAGGTTACCGGACTCCTCGCCGATCTTGACCATACGCACGACCAGCGACGGAAATTCGCCGGAGTTGTTGAGCGACTGCGAGATCGGGCTGCCTTCTTGCACCTGTGTGCGCACGTTTTCGAGCGCTTCGGTAATGACCAGATTGGTCGAGGTCTTTTTTGCGGCATCAAGGCATTTAAGAATTTCAAGGCCGCTGCTGAACAAAACGGCAAAGGTCTGGCAGAACATGGAAAGAGAAATTTTGCGGATCACAGGCCCCAGAACCGGTGTATTCAGCGCGATGTAATCGGTGTGGTAGCGGAAACCTTCGGATACCGCACGCCCGATACGCATGATAACCATGATGGTAATCACAATCCCCGCAATATGCGCCCAGTAGTTCACCACGAATTCAGACGTCGCGATCAGCGCGAGCGTCACACCGGGCAGTTCCTGCCCGATGTTTTTCAGGAAGCCGACAACCTCCGGCACAACATAGCCCATCATCAGACCGACAACACCCACGACGACGACGATCAGAATTTTCGGATAGCGCGTGGCTTTTTTGATCTTGGCGGACATCATATCCGTCCATTTCAGGTGGCGGATGACCTGCGCGAAAGCGGTGGTCAGGTTACCTGTTTCCTCACCCGCGTTGAGCAGAGAGATAAAGATCGGCTGAAAAACCATCGGGTGTTTGGCGAGCGCATTCGACAGCGACGAGCCGGAAGACACTTCGGAATAAACATCGCCCATGATATCGCGCAGGCGCGTGGATTCTGCCGTATCGCGCACGTCAGACAAGGCGTCGAGCAGCGGAACACCCGCTTTTTGCAGCTGTTCAAGGTGGACGAACATTTGAATCAAATCGCGCGTTTTAACCTTGGCCGCGGTCAGGGCCGCCAGCTTGCCGACTTTTTCGTTCATCTCCTTGCAGTCCAGCAAATTCATGCCGGTTTCCTGCAGGCGGTTGAACAATTCGGATTCATTCGCCGCGGTCACGACCCCGCGCACCGGGCGACCTTTCGCGTTGATGGCCTTATAACTGAACTTCGGCATGAGTAAGTGACCAACTATCCCGCATTGAAAACACCCCGCAGACGGCAGGGTTTGCATCTTATACTGATACAACAAATATAAAAGGAAACCAAGTACTTGTCGCAGACCTTCGCGCAAAGTTTCGCGCGCGCGTTTTCCGATTTACATGCGGTCGGCGAAATTGAGGGTCTGGCGGACGGATTCAAGCGTGGTCGTGCCTTCGTATATTTTCAAAATACCGTCATCGAGCATCGACCTGAAGCCCTTGGTTCGCGCCAGCTTTTTCATCGCTGATTTATGGGAACCAGAGGCGACCACATCATCCATTTCCTCGTCAAAGTACAAAATCTCGATACATGCCACACGGCCTTTGTAGCCGGTATTATTGCACTCCGGACAGCCACCGGGGTGATAGATCGTCGGCGGTTTGGCAGGGTCGATCGGGTTGCCGTCCGGCCCGTCGCGCAGCAATTTGACCTCTTCCGGTGTGGCCGCCTTGCCGACTTTGCACTTCGGGCACAATTTTCTGACAAGTCGCTGGGCGAAGGTTGCAATAATCGCGCCTGCGAGCATCCCGGGCTGCATGCCCATATCGACCAGACGCGGGATCGCGCCGAAACAGTCGTTGGTGTGCAGCGAGGTATAAACCTGGTGACCCGTCATCGCGGCCTTGAGCGATTGCTCGGCCGTGACCTTGTCACGCACCTCACCGATAAAGATGATGTCCGGATCCTGACGCAGCAGGGCTTTAATCCCCTCGCCGAAGCCAAGCCCCGCGCCTTCGCGCACATGGGTCTGACGGATCAGACCCAGCGAATATTCCACCGGATCTTCCAGCGTCTGGATGTTGACGTCCGGCGTGTTCACCGCGTTCAACATCGAATAGAGCGTCGTCGTTTTACCCGAACCCGTCGGACCGGTCACGATGATGATGCCTTCGGGACGCGCCTGACATTTTTCGATCAGCTTCATGTTGTGCTCGGAGAAGCCGAGCTTGTCGAGCGGCACGATAGACGCGCTTTTGTCCAGAACACGCAGAACGATGTTTTCGCCATGCACCGTCGGCAGCGACGACACACGGAAGTCGGCTTCACGGCCGCCGACGTTAAGGTTGAAGCGCCCATCCTGCGGCATCAATTTATCGGCGATGTTCATTTCCGACATAATTTTGAGACGCTGGGAAATACCGTTCCAGTATTCCTTGTGCATTGTATGGACGGTAACAAGGTCGCCGTCGACGCGGTAGCGCAGGCGGATAAAGCTTTCTTCGGGTTCAAAGTGCAAGTCGGACGCGCCCATTTTCACAGCTTCAAACACCAGCGCGTTGACGAGTCGCACGATCGGATGGCTATAGGCCTCGTCTTCGGTCAGCGTTTCAAGGTTGATCTTGGTGGAGGCCGCATCGCCCGCCAGCTCTTTCAAAATCCCGTCAATCGATGTCGTGACGCCATAGGATTTATGGATGGTGTCGGCCAGAATTTCCGGCGGGCAGACCAGCGTGGTGATCGCGCAGCCGCGCGGCAAAAGCTGTTTGAGTTTGTCGAGCGCAACGACGTCATAAGGATCCGCCATCGCCATGACGGCGGTGTTTTTGATACGGTCAACCGTGACCGGAATCATCTGGTATTTCAGCGCGTCTCTTTTGGGGACGATATCAATCGACGTCGGGTCGAGCATCGTCTTTTTCGGATCGAACTGCTGCAGACCCGTGGATTCCGCAAGGAAGGTCGAGAGAACTTCGGAGCTGATAAAGCCCATATCGACGAGAATTTCGCCGATCAGGCGGGTGGAGCGCTGCTTTTCGTAGAGCGCGACTTTCAGCTGGTCGGGGGAAATCAGCCCTTGCTCGACCAGTTTGTCGCCGATGCGCTTGTTCTTGACGTCACCGCCCGCCGGCAGGTTGGCGGTTGACAAATTAATACCTGCCTCCGCCGGCTTTTCAAGCTCGAGCGCAGGTTTGACCGCTTGTACATCCTTCTCGTCCGGCGTCATGCTCAGCTCCGAAAGGTTTTCAGGCGACATCTCGAAATTTTCTGATTTTGGCGGGGCGCTTTTATCTTTGAGCGCCTTTTCTTCGGCCATATTGATAAACCCCATGATTGATGTATCACTGCCTCCTCATGCTAAAGCATCGCACAGAATGGTTAACAAAGGCGCAATAAATGCTAAAATTTGTTATGAAAATCAACTATCTACATGAATATCTTCAAGACCTATTTCGCACCGGCGGCGGTTGACAGGCTGTTTAAAATGCCTATTTTCACACCCTGTTCTTTAATTGGGGCAATCGAAAGCCGAATCAAGTGCTTAGCCCACCCCGCTTGAACATTTTTCAGAATGCGCGTAAGCTTCTGTCTCCGCTTCTCAAAAAGGCTTTTTGATGACCCGCGAAACGGCCACGACAGATACACCCGAATGGTTTCACCGTCTCCAGCGCCGCGCCGGTGCTTTGACGCTGGCCTTCGGTATGACCGTCGCCGCCGCGCAGGAAGCCCAAGCCACCGCCGCTGCCGCACCGCCCACAGGAGAGGTAACCCCCGCCCTCGGCCCTGTCGATACGCTGTGGAAGACCAATGTGGTCGATGCCGTGCTGCGCCTGCGCACCTGCCCCGAAACCGGCATTTGCGGGTCGCTGCACTGGGTCAACCCCGATGACCGCCGCGCTTTTGACTATTTCGGCGATCAGGACAGTAAAAAGACATTCCGTCCGACGCGGCAGGACATTATGGGGCTTTGCGATTACGCGCCCCGCATGGAATTCAATCAGGTCGCCCCAAACCGCTGGGAAGGCAAGCTGCACATGCGTGGCCGCGGCGTTACCGTCAATATGACGGCGACGGTTGTGGGCGAAAGCCAAATGCAAGTCGTCGCGTCCAAGGCGATCTTCAGCGAACGCGATACATGGACGCGCATCTCCGACAACGACCCGCGCTATCCGCGCTGCACGCCTGTGCGCCCTGACCCTTTACCTTTATATTATATCCCGTAAGGAATTCTGCCGATGACGTCCGCGCCGCAGCCTGCCCAGCCCCAAGCCGCTTTCACTCTCGATGACATTCGCCGCCTTGTGATGCAGGACTTTCCGCCGCTGTCTGCACAAGTGCCGCCTGCGGGGGCGGCTACGCTCGGCACATTTGCGCCGCTGCGCCAATGGCTGGCCGATACGCAGGGCAAAACGCAGCCGGCCTTGCGTCATCCGCGCATCGCACTGTTTCTCAGCCGTCACGGTATTGGCGGCGAATTGCAGCAGGATCTGGCGCAGCTGCCCGCGGCGCTGGCAAAACCCGCACACCCGCTCTCGGCCATTGCCGCCGACATCAATGCCGATTTGCAGGTTTATGAACTGGATATCGACACCGCCAGTGGCGACCCCGCACAGGGCGCGGCGCTGAGCGAAGCCGAAGCGATGCAGGCGCTGGCCTATGGTATGATGGCGGTGCAGCCCGGCATCGACTGCGCTGTCATCGCCCTGCCGAACCCTGCGGCAGCGCTTGCCGCGCAGAACCTGCGCGCCGCACTGGACGGCAAACAAGACGCACTGGCGGCGTTGTTACAATTTGGCGGGTTTGACATTGCCGCCGCCCTTGGCGCGGCGATTGCCGCACGTCTGGCCAAAGCGCCCGTGCTGCTGGACGACAGCGCCGAGATCATCGGCGATCTCTTGCAGGCGTTCACCCCCGCTGCCGCGCTTCACTGCCGCACAGCGCGTGATGTGATTGCCGCAGACATGAAACCCACCGCCGGTCTGCGCGCGGCACTGGCACTGGCGCTGCTCAAGAGCCTCTGCAAAGCCACCTGAGCCTCTCGCCCCAAACAAAATAAAAAAACGCGCCCCGTCAGGAGCGCGTTTTTTTATTGAGCTTATGCGCCGTGATTAGAACACGTCGCCGCCGATGCCGCCGTTACCGGGCGGTTTGGGCGGTTTCGGACCTTTGGGGCCGGGCAGCAGTTTGATCGGCTGAGCCGGTGCAACATCTTTGAGCAACTCCAGCTCGCCTTTCGCGCCAACTTCGACGCGGAAGGTCGAAGACGCACCCTCGCCGAACTTGTTAAAGAGCTGAACAAAGCGCGCATCCATCTTTTTGTCAGTGCCCCAGATCGGCAGGACATCATTGTAAATCTGTTCTTCCTGACCGGGCGGCAGCATGATTCTGTTGAAGGGGTTTTTGGACGCCTTCACGATTTCCTTGTTGACGTTTTCAAGGTCGGTGATGACCCGTGCCATAAAGGCGCGTTTGGTATCGGTACCGGCTTTTTGCAGGTTCTCGCTGCGCTCGCTCGGATAGGCATCGATATGCGCGACTTCGGCGACGAGACCGGCAACCGTGCTGCCGAATTTCTTTTCGATGTTTTCGTAGTCGATGGGGGAGCGGACGCAATCCACCAGCATCACAGCGGCCAGCACATCGGCCGATGCGTTATCGGCATACTGCTGCAATTCGCGCGCAGGGCCGACACGTTTGGCGGTGAACATCTCGAGCAGGCTTTTCTGCACCATCGGCGCAAGCGCACCCATTTGCATCTGGCGCTGTTTTTCGAGGTTTTTCTTTTCCTCTTCATATTCGCCATCGGTCAGGTCACCGGATTGCTTGGCGAAATCCAGCATCATTTTTTGCTGGTCGAAAATCATGCCGACCTGCTGCTGGACGCTTTTCAGCATCTCTTTTTCGCCGGCCAGTGTATTGGCCTTGCTGAAATTGAAAGCGTCTTCCACCAGTTTGATCTGGGGCAGTCCTGAATCCTTGAATTCCATCTGCGTTCTCCTCGGAGGCTCGGGTGTGTGTCTTTTATTCTTTTTTTGTGTCCGAAATTGATAGCATTGTTTTACGCAAAACACAAACCGGACGGTTTATTTCAGAATTATGTTAATTATTCGCCAGACTGCAACAATGTGCCATGTCTGCGCGCGTCGTTAAATGCCCAATTCAGCACCGATGCCCCCACAATCAGGAAGAACAGGTTCAGCCCGAAGGCCTGCCACATATAATCGGCACGGAAGACGCCGTGCATGGTGAGGGCGCGCAGCCCTTCGAAGACATGGGTTGCGGGCAGGATCTGCCCCGCCTGCTGCATCCAGACCGGCAGAACATCGGGCGTGTAATAAACAGCGCAAAACGGCGCAAGGGCAAAGGTCGTCATCCAGGCGAGGCTTTCGGCGCCCGGCCCGGCCTTGACCAGCATGGCCGTAATCAAAAGCCCGAGCCACCAGCCCATCAAAACCAGATTGAAGAAGAAGAACAGGAGCGGCAGCCCCATATCAAAAATCGAAAAGCCGTAAAACGGCACGGCCAGCAGCGCGGCGGGGATTGCGCCCACCATGGCGCGGCACAGGCTGACCAGCATAATCGCGCCCATCCATTCGACGGGGCGCAGGGGGCTGACGAACAAATGCCCCATATTGCGCGCCCAGATTTCTTCCAGATAGGCGATCGACAGGCCGACCTGCGTGCGGAAGAGAATATCCCAGAGCATGACCGCGCCCAAAAGCGTGCCGAGAGCGATATCAAGCGTCGTCAGATCGCCCCCGCCGCGCGCGGCAAAAAACCGGCTGACGAATCCCCACAGAATCATCTGCACCGATGGCCAGTACATGATTTCGAGCAAACGCGGCACACTGCGGCTGAGAATATAGACATGCCGCAGCCAGACCGCATAAATGCGCGAGAAGGAACCGGGGAGCATCATGCCGCCTCCCCTTCCGGCGATTCCGGATCGGGGTGATGTGCGGGCGGCGCAGACAAAGCCGAAGTGCCGCGCGCAACATCGAGAAAAACTTCTTCCATATCCTTGCGGCCATAGCGTTTGACCAGATCAGCGGGCGTGCCGCGGTCAACGATTTTTCCGCGCTTCATCATCAGCACGTTGTCGCAAAGACGCTCGACCTCTTTCATGTTGTGGGAGGCGAGCAGGATTGTCATGCCGCTGCGTTTGCAATGATCCTGCAAATAACCGCGAATGCGATCCGCCGTATCGGGGTCGAGCGAGGCCGTGGGCTCGTCCAGCAGCAACAAATCCGGCGCATTCACCAGCGATTTGGCGAGCGAGGCGCGCGTCTGCTGCCCCGCCGACAATTTGCCAAGGCCGCGGTCGATAAATTCGCCAAGGTCAAGCTCCTCCGCCAGCGCATCGATCCGTTTTTCAAGATCGCGCACGCCATAGAGCCTGCCGTAGATACGCAGGTTTTCGCGCACCGTCAGTTTTTTGGGCAGATCGACATAGGGTGATGAAAAATTCATGCGCGCCAGCGCGCGGAAACGGTCTTTCGCCATATCATGACCGAGCATCTGCACGCGGCCCGATGTGGGCAGCAGCGCGCCGAGCATCATGGCAATCGTCGTGGTTTTGCCCGCGCCATTGCCGCCCAAAAGCGCGGTCACACTGCCCGGCGGCACGTCAAACGAAATGCCGTCAACAGCACGCACGGTTTTGTATTGCTTGACGAGGTCAGAGACAGAGATGACGGCGGCGGAAGACAAGACCTATTTATCCTTGTCTTTTTCTTTCTCTTTTTCTTTTTTGCGGAAGCTGTCGAGAGAGATGACTTCGCCTTTTTTCTTCTGCTTGTCGTCTTTGTCGAGGTCGAGCTCTTCGGCATCAAAGCGGATGTCTTCGTCGTCGTCTTCGCTCAGGGGCTGGAATTGCAGCGCAAAGTTCACCGACGGATCGGCAAAGATTGTCACCGCAGACAGTGGAATGGTCAGACGCTCCGGCACGTTGTTAAAGCTGAGCATGACGGAAAAACGGTCGTCGTCGACTTCAAGGTCGTAAAACTGGTGTTGCAGCACGATGGTCATTTCACCGGGATAGCGTTCCTTGAGATAATCCGGCAGCTTGACGCCGGCATACTCTGTGTAAAATGTAATATAGAAATGGTGGTCTTCGACCAGCCCATCCTGCACAACCTCTTGCAGCGCATTGCGCACGACGCCGCGCAGGGCGCGCTCGACCATTTTGTCGTAACGGAATGCTTCTTCGTGATTACGGGCCATTCTGATTCCTGCCTGATTCCTGCCGTTTTTTATTTTTTAACACTTTAAAGATTGCGCCGCCGCATGTCACGGGGTTTTCGGGTCGATATTATGTTGAAGCGGCGCGGAAATGCGCCAAAAAGAAAATGGGGCAGTTCTGTTGCTAGGCCTGCCCCGCGCCCCACCTTTACTGTCACCAGAAAGGGATTGAAGTTGCTAGTTACTCAGGCCGCTGTTAGGCAGCGAGAGCGACTTGTACCCTTGCGGGTGCGTTGTCATTAGCATCTATAAAAATAGCCCGATAACGGCGGAACAATGCCGGACGAAAGCAACCATCTTTACTACGCACGTCGATCCTATTTCGGCCCCATACCGGCGCGACCCGAAAGCCGCAAACTTGATAATGGTGGAGCCGCCGGGTACCGCCCCCGGGTCCGTATCGCTTATTCCACAGCACGTTTATCGTCATAGTCGGTTTAACCCGACATATTTATTATAGGTCAAACCAGCTGAAAATCCAATGATTTAAAAGAATTGCTGCGCTGCGGCGGGCGTTTTTGCTTGGGGGTTTGTGGTCATATTGTTAGAATTATTCACAATTCGGAGAAAATATGGTCGAACCTGTCAAAAAAGAGCCCGCGGAAGATAGGGAATTGCGCGACTGTCCAAAGACAGACCCCACCCCTGCGCGTGATCTTGAACCCGCGCCTGCGCGCGATATCGAACCCGCGCCTGCGCGCGATATCGAAAAAGAAGAAGCCCAGCGCGCACAGCTGGGCGAGCAGTTGAAAACCGTCGATGGCTGGATGGAGAACCTGCACGACCCCGAACGGGGCGGTGTGGGCAAGGCTTTTTTGCGCGCAACGGAGCATATCCTGCGCAGCGAAGACCTTGATTTCCAGATGAAGCCCAGCGCGGGCTATCATTCCTTTATCTACCCGCCCAAGCCGGAACAGGACAGTTTCAGCAACTATGTCCTCTACGGCATCGAAGCGCTTGAAAACGCCGCGCGGCTGATGGGCGCGCGCACGCATGAATTTGTGCATGCCCTGCAATATCAGTCTGCCGCCGCCCTGCACGCCGACCCGTTCAACGATGCCACGCACATCATCGTATCGCCCTATGACTATGTGCTGCGCAAAGAACGTCTGGAGCAGGACGCCTATGTCAAGGGCGCCTGGCTTTGTTCGCTGGCTGTTGGTGATGCGCCGGAGATCGTCAAGGCGATGCAGGGATCGCCGCTGCCGATTGATACCTTTCAAAAGATACGATCAGAAAGCGCCTCTTTGCAGGATGCTTTCGAAGCTGCCGCGCGCGCCTGCCGCAATCTGCTCGGCGTCTGGGCGAAGGATGCGGAAAAAAGCGTCATCGCCGACGAATGGCATGAACGCGCACTTGAAGAATACGATCTGTTGCTGAAATACCGCTTCGAAAACCTGCAGGAAGGTGAAGCCCTGACGCTGGTGCTTCTGGAGGGACCGGATATTCTGGAGATCGGCGCCTCTTTCGGCCCCAATACTTTTGGAGCGGATGCGGAAAACCCTGCCCTGACCGAAATTGAAAACCTCTCCCCCGCCAATGCCAAAAAACTGGCCGAGATCGAAAAGAAATACGGCATCGCCCCGCGCGCGGAATTGCCGACAGTTGACGATGCGCTCGCCGCCGCAAGCACGACCCGTGCGGCTTTTATCGACGCCTCCAGAAACCACAAGGGCGCACCGGCCAAACCCGTTGCCACCGTAGATGCTCCCAAAGCCGCCAACGACACCACCGCGCCCGCGCGCCAGCAAAACACCGGCCCGCGCCCGCCCGCGTTTTAACCGGCGCTTTCATTCATAAAAGAACACGATTATCCCCTTGAAACACGCACCTCGTCATACCGGTGCCATGCTTTGCATGCGGAGCATGACAGCCGGTATGACAAAAAAGGAGGCTACATGCTTCAAGAGGATAATCGCCTAAAAGAAAAATCAGAGATAAAGATCGGCACCGTGTTTTTTGCGGTGCTGGCGCTGTTTTTGGGTCATGGCTTTGTTGACCTCTTTGACCAGCGGCGGCACTTTGGCGGCGGCCTGAAAAAAGCGGTGCGCCAGACGCGGTGATAATAGCGTCTTTTCAAGATGCGCGCGCATTTCGGGCTGCGCCAGATAATTGGGTACATCCGTATTGGCGGCGTCAAACCCGCGCCCGAGTTTTTCGATCACTGTGTCCAGCGCGGTCGGAATGCCGTGGATCACCGGCGGCTTGTTTTTACCCTTATAGGGCTGGAATTGTGTTTTGAAATTGACGGGTGTCACATCCGGCAAATGCAGCTTGGTACCCATACGGCGCGCCGCGGTTTCGCCATAGAATGTGCCGTGCGCATTGTGCCAACGGGTAAATTCGCCGCCCATCAAAGCTTCGCGCGGCAGCATCTCCGGCGATTTCATACCTTCTTCGTAATGCCAGCTGGCCGTTTCCTGACGCGCCGATGCATATTGCCACGCGCTGGCATCTGCTTCGATCAGGGCGATCTGCGTCATGTATTCGGCAAAGCTGCGCGCCGCCGTCGGGATCATACCCTGTTTGTCCTGCCAGCCATGGCGGATTTCATGCACCAGCATGGGGAGCGCAATGGCCGGATTGTTGCTGTAACGCGCGCCGAGGCCGACAACCCCTGTGCCCATCGTGTAATAGGCACCCGCATTTTGCAGACTGTGGTCGATAAAAAATTTCATGCCGTTCTTTTCGGCCCAGTTAAAGGCTTCGCGCGTGACGGGAGCCGAGGCGGCTCTGAAAAGATTTTTCAGCCGCTGCTGGTCGACAGCTTCCTGCATCGGGTCGCGTTTCGCCATAAAAGCGTCAAAGCCGCGCTGATCCCAGACGAGGGTTGTTTCGGTATCCTGAAAAAGGGCATGTGGCATGACGGGTTTCCTTGATAGGCAGTATATTTTCATAATGTATAGAGGCTGTCAAGTGCGCCGCAGGGGTTTTGGTTGAAATACCCCTGCGGTTTCGGGCATGCTGAAAACATCGATGCGAAAAAGCGGCACGGAGGAAATCCGGCCATAAGGGGAAAAAATGAAGCAATATCATGACCTGATGCGCCATGTGCTGGAACACGGCGTCTATAAGCAGAACCGCACCGGCACGGCGGCCTATAGCTGCTTTGGTTATCAGAACCGCTATGACCTTGCCGAGGGCTTTCCCCTTGTCACCACCAAAAAGGTGCATACCAAATCGATCATTCACGAGCTTCTGTGGTTCCTCAAGGGCGATACCAATACCGCCTATCTTAAAGACAACAAGGTCAGCATCTGGGATGAATGGGCGGATGCAGAGGGCAACCTCGGTCCTGTCTACGGCCACCAATGGCGGTCATGGCCGAAGCCCGATGGCGGCAGCATCGACCAGATCGCGCAGTTGATCGAAGACATCAAAAAGAACCCCGACAGCCGCCGCCATATTGTGACGGCATGGAACCCTGCCGACATTCCCAAAATGGCGCTGGCCCCTTGCCACTGTTTTTTCCAGTTCTATGTCGCAGAGGGAAAACTGTCGTGCCAGCTGTACCAGCGCAGCGCCGATGTGTTTCTGGGCGTGCCTTTCAACATTGCCTCCTACGCGCTGCTCACGCTGATGGTGGCGCAGGTGACGGGGCTGAAACCGGGCGATTTCGTACATAGTTTCGGCGACCTGCACATCTACGAAAACCATATGGAACAGGTGAAATTGCAGCTCAGCCGCACACCGCACAAATTGCCGCGTATGGAGCTGAATCCCTACGTCAAAGATATTTTCGGATTCAAATTCGAAGATTTCGAGCTGCTGGATTACACCTGCGATGCGCCGATCAAGGCGGAGGTTGCGGTATGACCGCAGCCAAAATATCGCTCATCGCCGCCGTTGCCGAAAACGGCGTCATTGGCAAAGGGAACGAGCTGCCGTGGCGGATCAAATCCGAAATGCAGTATTTCAAGCGCACCACGTCCGGAAAGCCTGTCGTCATGGGGCGCAAGAGTTTTGAATCGCTCGGCAAGCCCCTGACGGATCGCACCAACATCATCATCAGCCGCAATCCGGAGTATCGCATCGAAGGCTGCGTGACGGTGACGTCGCTGGACGAAGGGCTTGCCGCCGCGCAGGAGGTTGCAGCACGTGACGGCGTTGATGAGATTTTTATCGGCGGCGGAGCGGATATTTACCGCCAGACGCTGCCACTGGCAGACCGCCTTTATCTGACCGACGTGCATCTGACGCCGGAGGGAGATACCCTCTTCCCCGCGTTTGACCGCGCCGGCTGGCGGGAGGTCAAACGCGAATTCCACGCCGCGAAAGACGGTGAAAGTGCCGATTACACCATCACCGTGCTGGAGCGGGCAGAGGTCTAGGATCAATAGACCTTTTCACTGTTTTGCCGACGGCACAGCGTAAATGTCTATTGATCCTAATTTTCTTGCGAAATCAGGGGAAAATCCGTTTTTTGCTTCCCCCTTTCGCCCGAATCCGCTAATATCTAATTCCATAATTCATAAAAGGGTATTATTCAGATAAATCAAAAACTTATCTGAAATAAGCAGGAGAAAGCGATGTCGCAGCCCCGCAAGAACGAGCCTGAAAAAGACGCAAAACCGGATGCAACATCCGATTTCAAGCCGAACCACCGTGACCGCGATCATTCTTTTGACGATGACGATGGCCAGCCCAGCTTTGTCGTCTCCCGCGTCAAGCCGCCTGCCCCGCCCGCAGACCCGAACAAACCCGTCACGTACGATTTTATCCCCTACCGCAGCAAAGAGCCGCGCCCGCAGCCCGGTTTCGACCCCGATGCGATTGACGATGTTGATTACCACAGCGTCTATGGCCGCGATGACGATGATGATGATTTTAACGGCGATGAAGATTACGATGCGCGCATGGACGACCCGCTGTTCCGTATCGCCGCCCGCATTTTGCCGGAACGTCCGGAGATCATCAACACCCTCGACGTTATTTCAAACATCGACGTCGACAGCCTGATTGCCGCCGGCATTATCGAAGAAGAAATGCGCGGCCATCTGCCCGACAAACAGGTTGACCGCCTGACCGCCGCCAGCTTGCTGGCCGGCGCCGAAAACGCTTATGACGTTCTGGGAGAAGTGTCCAAAAAAACCGGCGAGCTGATGGTCGATTTCAACATGGTCTCGACCGCCGACAACCCGTCACCAAAAGAATTCGCGCAGTATTCGATGGATATCCAGCGCCTTGTGATTGCTTTTAATGCCGCCGATCTGGAAGAGCTGGCCAAGGGTCTGCGCAGCCAGAACATGTTTGCACCCGATGAAGAAACGCTTGCGGAAACCGCCGCGTTTCTGGTCGCCGCATCACAAAACCGCAGCGAACAGCCGACGCAGGGCGATATTCGCCTGATGCAGCGCGCAGCGCGCGCGTTCAACGAAGTCAGCCAAATCCTGCCGCTCGAGATCGAAATGCGCATGACAGGCGACAGCGGCCTTGCCGTCTACAACAAAAACGCACTGGATGCACACGAAGTGCGCAAACTCCAGAAAAACACGGCCAAGAAAAACGAGCCCAAGCCGCCGAAGCACTGACGCTGTTTAAAATCCCTGAAACACATACCCCGTCATACCGGCAGCATGCCCCGCATGCAAAGCATACTGCCGGTATGACGGGATGAAAGAAAAAAAGCCGCTGGTTATACAGCGGCTTTTTTCTCGGGCAGAACGGCCCAGAGCCTTGCGGCGATATTCATGAAAACATCGGACGCCGGATGCGCGGCATCTGCCGCCACAATCGGCACACCCGCATCGCCTTGCGCGCGGATGGCGGCAATCAGCGGGATTTCGCCCAGAAACGGCACGTTCAAACGCGCCGCCGCAGCGCGCGCGCCGCCATGGCCAAAGATATCTTCGCGGTGACCGCAGCTTTCGCAATTGTGATAGCTCATATTTTCAACGATACCAAACACCGGCACATTCGTTTTTTCAAACATGCGCAGGCCTTTTTCGGCTTCGCTGAGTGCAACGTCCTGCGGTGTGGACACAATGACAGCCCCCGCCAGCGGCACATACTGCGCAAGGCTCAGCTGCGCATCGCCGGTACCCGGTGGCAAATCCACGACCAGCACATCCAGCGCGCCCCAATCCACATCGCGAAACAATTGCTGGATCGCACTATGCACCATCGGCCCGCGCCAGATGACGGGCGCACCGCGTTCGACAAAAAAGCCCATCGACATAACCTTGAGCGGATGGCCCGCGATATCGCAGACCGGCGGCACAATCATATCGTCGTCATTCGTTTGCGGCCGCCCCGAAAGGCCCATCATGATCGGCTGCGAAGCGCCGTAAATATCCGCATCCAAAAGCCCCGTGCGTTTACCGAGCCGCGCAAAAGCCGCCGCCAGATTGGCCGCCACAGTCGATTTGCCCACCCCGCCCTTGCCAGAGGCCACGGCGATGATAAAGCGCACCTGCGGCGCAACGGGGCGCGAAGATATCTTATGAGAAACACCGCCGCCTGCAGGCCTCCCGCCCCCCTTGACCGCAAGCGGCGGGGGCGATTTGCGCTCTGCCGTTAAAATGGCCTGTGCCATGCGTACGCCCGGCACGGCTTCGATGGCAGCCTGTACGGCCTGCCGCATCGGCTCCAGCGCGGCGCCTTTGGCGGGGTCTACCTCGATGGCGGCATAAACCGTATCGCCGTCCACCGTGATATCGCCCAGACGGCCGAGCGCAGGGTCGATGACCTGCGCCAAGGCTTCTTGCACCTTTTCTTTTGTCACTTGCGACATATATACAGACCCTAAATGACTTGCGTTTAACCGCCTGCATCATATAGTGGAAAACATGAAATAAACAGGTATTTCATAATCATTTTTCACGCTGTCAACACCGCTAAACAAACCAAGGAACACTGCCATGACCGCCGAGAACGCGACGCCCGAACAGGACGGCACGATTTTGACCAATAACGGCCCTTGGGGCGGCGGCGGCGGCGGCGGCGGCGGCGGTGACAACAACCCCTGGGGTCAGCGCCCGAGCGGCGGCGACAACAAAGGCAGTGGCAACGGCAACAATATCGACGATATGCTGCGGCATGCGCAGGAACGTTTCCGCGGCCGCGGCAACGGCGGTGGCCGCCGTGGCGGTACGCCGGGCGCGATTGAGCCGCAAAAAGCACTGCTGCTCGGCCTTGTCGTGCTGGCGCTGTTTTGGCTGTCGAGCGGTTTTTACCGCGTCAACCCCGGCGAAAATGCCGTCTTGCTGACCTTTGGCAAATGGACATCGACGCGCGGCGAGCCGGGGCTTGGCTACCACCTGCCGTGGCCGCTCCAGCATGCCGTCAAGCTTGACGTTGCTTTCGACCGCCGCATCGAAGTCGGTTTCCGCGGTGAAAGCCGCAGCGCCGTGCCGCAGGAAAGCCTGATGCTGACGGGTGACGAAAACATCATTGATATCAAATTTATCGTGCTGTGGCGCGTCAGCGACGCGGGTAAATACCTGTTCAAAATCGTCGAGCCGGAAGCGACCTTGAAAAAAGTCGCGGAGAGCGCGATGCGCGAAATCGTCGGCCGCACGCAAATCCAGCGCGCCCTGACCGAAGCCCGCGGCGAGATCGAAGTACAGACCAAAGAGCTGATGCAGCGCATCCTTGATGAATACGAAGCCGGCATCATCGTCAACAACGTCCAGCTGCTGCAGGTCGACCCGCCGCAGCAGGTTGTCGATGCCTTTAACGATGTGCAGCGCGCCCGCGCCGACCGCGAACGCCTGCGCAACGAAGCCGAGACCTATCGCAACGACATCGTGCCGCGCGCGCGCGGTGATGCGCAAAAACTGCTGCAAGACGGTGAAGCCTATAAAGAATCCGTCACCAGCCGCGCCACCGGTGATGCAGAGCGTTTTCTGTCGATTTACAAAGCCTATGCCCAGTCAAAAGACGTGACGCAAAAACGCATCTACATCGAAACGATGCAGGAAATCCTGACCAAAAGCCGGAAAATCATCGTCGGTGACGACAGAGGGGGCGTACCCGTGCTGCCCTATATGCAGCTTGACGGTGGCAAAGCCGCCGCCCCGCGCCAGTAACCGGTACGCAAGGAGAAGAATATCATGAGCAAGACCCCCGCCATTTTCCTCGTCATTGTGCTTTTGGCCCTGTTCGGCCTCAGCCAGTCGGTTTTTATCGTACCGGAACACCAGCAAAGCATCGTCATCCAGTTCGGTGATCCCGTCGATCTGCATACCGAGCCCGGCCTGAAATTCAAAGTTCCTGTCATCCAGCAGGTTTTGTCGTTTGAAAAGCGCGCGATCAACGTCGATACCGTCCCCGAAGAGGTCATTCTTTCAGACCGCAAGCGTATCGTTGTCGATACCTTCGCCCGTTACCGTATCACCGACATGCTGGCGTTTTACAAATCGCTGCAAACGACCGATCAGGCAAACTCGCGCATCAGCAACATCATCAACTCCACCATGCGCTCGACCTTGGGTAATACCAGCCTGAACGATATCCTGTCCGACAAACGCAGTGCACTGATGCACAACATCCGCACACAGGTGAACGGTGCGGTTGAGCGTCTGGGCATCGAAATCGTCGATGTGCGCATCGGCCGCGCCGATCTGCCCGAGCAGACCAGTCAGGCCATTTACGACCGCATGCAGACCGAACGCCAGCGCGAAGCCGCCGAATTCCGCGCGCAAGGTCAGGAAATCGCGCAGGAAGTCAGATCGAAGGCCGACCGCGAGCGCACCGTCATTCTGGCCGAGGCCGAGCGCGATGCGCAAATTATGCGCGGCCAAGGCGATGAACAGGCGATTATGATTTACGCCAATGCCTTCAAACGCGATCCGGAATTCTATGCCTTTTACCGCACGATGGAAGCTTATCGCAAAAGCCTGCCCGGTGAGAACACGACGCTGATCCTGAAACCCGAAGGCGATTTCTTCCGCTTCTTTGGCAGCGAACAAGGCAAGAAACGCTAAACAAATCCCGTAAGGGGAGCCGCCGTTATGATCGAGCTGCTGACCGCCCTTGGCCTGATGTGCGTGATCGAGGGGGCGATGTACGCCGCTTTCCCGCGCGGCATGCGCGAGATGGTCATGAAAATCGCCGAATTGAGCGATGCGCAGATACGGAACCTCGGCCTGTTTATCGCCGTTTTGGGTTTTCTGATCGTGGCCGTACTGCGCGGGCTCTGATTTCTTTGCCTTGCCAGATATTTAGCGCGTGAATATTGACCTTCGCCCCGCATCGGCATACCTATTATAATCAGGTTCGAGAATATCCGGACGCGGGGCCTGCGCCCTGCCCGTCCCTTTCTTTCACAAGGAGTCTGCCGTATGTCTGCTCGCCGCCCGTTCTTTTCCGTCTTCGCCGCCCCCCTGCTGGCTGCCGCGATGATCGCCGCGCCGCTGACGCTGGCCGCCCCTCCCGCACAGGCACAAGCAAGCGTGCCTGCAAGCTTCGAGACGCTGGCCGAAAGGCTGCTGCCGGCCGTGGTCAATATCTCGACCACGTCCAAGGTGACGCAGGCCGCGCCGCAGCTGCCGCAGTTTCCGCCCGGCTCGCCGTTTGAACATTTCTTCAAAGATTTCTATGAACAGTACCGCGGCCAGTTGCCGCAGCGTCAGGACAAAGTTTCCGCGCTCGGCTCCGGCTTTGTGATTGACGCCCAGAACGGCTACGTCGTCACCAATAACCACGTCATCAAAGACGCCGACGAAATCCGCATCATTTTGCAAGACGATACATCGCTGGATGCAACACTGGTCGGCGTGGATGAGAAAACCGATCTGGCCGTGCTGCGCGTCAGCGTCGAAGGCCGTCAGCTGACCGCCGTGAACTGGGGCGACAGTGACAATGCCAAAGTCGGGTCCTGGGTGCTGGCCATCGGCAACCCCTTTGGCCTCGGCGGTTCGGTCACAGCCGGTATCGTTTCGGCGCGCCAGCGCGATATCAACGCAGGCCCCTATGACGATTTCATCCAGACCGATGCGTCGATCAACCGCGGTAATTCCGGCGGCCCGATGTTCAATATGCAGGGCGAAGTTGTCGGCGTAAATACGGCGATTTTCTCCCCCACCGGCGGCTCGGTCGGGATCGGCTTTGCGGTGCCGTCGAACCTTGCCAAAAACGTCGTCGCACAGCTGGTGAAATACGGCCAGACGCGCCGCGGCTGGCTGGGTGTGCGCATTCAGGACGTGACGCCGGAAATTGCCGAAGGTTTCGGCCTGAAAGGCAAAGCCCGCGGCGCGCTGGTCTCCAGCCTGACGCCGGACAGCCCCGCGCAAAAAGCCGGCATTCAGGAGGGCGATATCATCCTCAGCTTTGACGGGCAGAACATCGACGCCATGCGCCGTCTGCCGCGTATTGTTGCGGAAACCGAAGTGGGCAAAAAAGTACCCGTCACGATCTGGCGCAAAGGCAGTGAAACAAACGTGACCGTTGAACTGGGTCAGATGGAGCAGCCCGCCCAAACCGCTGCCGCAGGCGAAGCACCCCCGCAGCCTACGCCCGCCGCCACACCCGCCGCCAAAGAAGTCACCGATCTGGGCATGACCATTGCCCCGCTCGATGAAACCCTGCGCCAACAGCACGGCCTGCCCGAAGGCATGAAAGGTGTTGTTGTGACGGCCGTCGTCAATAACGGCGCTGCCGCCGAGCGCGGCATTGCTGCCGGTGACCTGATTGTCGAAATCGACCAGCAGGAAAGCGGCACGCCCGACAACGTGGCGCAAAGAGTGGCCGAAGCGAAAAAAGCCGGACGCAGCTCTGTCCTGCTCTTTGTCGCCCGCAAGGAAGACCGCCGTTTCGTCGCGCTTAAACTGAAATAGGCGGGACGCGCTTTTTATGCCTGCCGTGCAGAACGTCGCCACGCAGAACGTTATTGTCATCGGCGGGCCGACGGCCAGCGGCAAATCCGGCCTTGCGCTGGATGTGGCGCGGACGCGCGGCGGCGTCATCATCAATGCCGATTCCATGCAGGTTTATGCGGGGCTGCCTATTCTGACGGCACAGCCGCCCGCCGAAGATCTTGCCGCCGCACCGCACCGGCTTTACGGCACACTGCCCCCTGCCGATGTTTGCAGCGCCGCGCGCTGGCGCGATATGGCGATGGATGAAATCGATGCCGCACGGGCGCAAAACAGCCTGCCTGTGATTGTCGGCGGCACGGGGTTTTACATCCGCGCCCTGACCGAAGGCCTCAGCCCCATGCCCGCCGTCCCCGAAGAGATCCGCCACAGGCTCGGCACTGAAATTGCGGCGGCGGGCAATAGCGCCTTTCACGCCCGCCTTGCCGCCTGCGACCCCGTCATGGCGGCAAAGCTGCACCCCGGCAATACACAGCGGCTGGTGCGCGCGATGGAGATACTGGAGCATACCGGCAAAAGCCTTGCCTATTGGCAATCGCTGCCGCCCGTACCGCCGCCTGCGCATCTGCGCTTTATCAAAATTGCGCTGCTGCCGCCGCGCGACTGGCTCTATGCCCGCTGCGATGAAAGATTTTCACACATGCTGGCGCACGGCGGGATTGAAGAGGCGCGCGCCTTTCCGTCGCCCAAGGGCGATCACAGCTGGCCGCTGCACAAGGCGCTCGGCTATCCGGAATTGCGGGCGTTTATCGACGGACGCGCCAGCCAAAGCGAAGCCGTGGCCGAAGCGCAGCAATCAACGCGCCATTACGCCAAGCGGCAGATCACCTGGTTCAGACATCAAATGAAGGCCGATATTGTGCTGGATGCGCCCGATGCGGCACAGCTGGACGGCGCGTTTTGAACCAAAGAGCCGGATCAGAAAATTTTATCGAGCGTGCTTTTCTTTTTCTCGATCACCGGCACAGTGCCTTCGGTGACCGGCTTGCCTTCATCGCGGTTTTTCTGGATGCGTTCGGCCTCGGCCGTGGCATCGACAACAGATGTCGGGGCGCGGTCGGGCTTGTCTTCGTTCTCGCTCCAGAAAATCAGGCGGTCGGTGACCGTGCGGTTCTGCAGGGCGATATAGCCGTTGTCGCGGTTGATGGCGGCGCGGATATCCGGATCAGCCTGCTGCGCACCGGTACGGGCAAGGAAGGCCTGCTCCGCCGAGCCGCCCGAGGCCGCTGCCGCTGCAGAGGCATCACCCATCAGCACACTGCGTGCCTGCTGGGTGGCTTCCGATGCAGGCGGAATATAATCGGCAGAGGGCGGGCGCAGGGAATATTCGGGCGGCAAGGTCAGCGGCGCGCGTTTGACCACGGCGAATTCATCGGGCGAATGGCGGCCGACGCCGACCTGTTTTTTGATGCCCTCGCAGCCGGCCAGCAGCAGCGGTGCGGACAGAAGCGCTGTCAGCAGCAAAAAACGGGAAGCAAGACGGATCGCAGTTTTACGCATCATAAGCACCTTTGGCATCCTTGGATGAGAGCCTGCCGCGCCTGTCGTCAGTCGCGGAAAAGGCCTTTGTCTTTCGACAGTATGGTATCAATTACCAGAAAAATGGCCCCGATGGCAATACAGCTGTCAGCCAGATTAAAGGCCGGCCAGTGATAGCCGGAAACATGCATATCGACAAAATCGGCCACGGCGCCAAAACGGACACGGTCAATCACGTTGCCGATCGCGCCGCCGACGATCAGGGCAATCGACAGCGCCAGCATGCGGCTGCGCGCCAGCGCCAGCCAGACGATCAGCGTGAGGGAGATCACCAGCGACAGGGCGATAAAGACCAGCGCCAGGCCTTTGTTGCCGTCAAGACTGGCATTGTCGCTAAACATGCCGAAACTGATGCCGGTATTCCAGACCATGACCAGATTAAGAAAGCCGTTGATTTCACGGGTTTCATAGGTTTCGCGCTTGTCAAAGAAAAATTCAAGCGGCTGACGCGTCACAAACCAGTCCTGAAACGACGGGTTATCCCCGCCGGTACGCAACATCGTTTCCAGCACCATCCATTTTGTGTACTGGTCGAGAAAAACGATGCTGCAAATAACGAACATCCCGAACAGAAAAAACTGTCCGGGGCGGAATTTTTTGATCTGCTGCGGCTGATTCATATCGCGTTTGTTTAACTCCACGCTATTTTGACGAGGGAAACAGGTCCCTTTTCAAGATTTGAACACAGCGCGCGCGGCAAGGCAATCCTGTTTCATCTGCGCGATCAAGCCCTCCAGCCCGTCGAATATCTTTTCGGGGCGTAGGTATTTTACCGGCTCGACCCGTAAAATTTTTCCATATATTGACTGGTGAAAATCGAAAATATGCGTCTCGAAAATCGGCTGACGGATGCGGAACATCGGGCGGATGCCGAAATTGGCCACGGCCTCGCGTGTTTTGTCTTCACCTTCGATACGCGCCCGCACGGCATAAATGCCAAAAGGAATACGCACATAGCGGTCAACCTGCTGGTTGGCGGTGGGATAGCCCAGCTCGCGCCCGCGCTTGTCCCCATGCACGATTTCCGCCTCGATCTCCCACGGCCTGCCCAGCAGCTGCGCTGCGCCCGACAGATCGCCGCGCCGCAAAAGATCGCGGATACGTGTCGACGAATAAGCCGCGCCATCGCCGCAGGTCACGGGGTCGATCACCGTGACGTCGAACATCTCGCGCAGGCTGTCCACGGTGCCGCTGCGGTTTTTGCCAAAGGCGAAATCAGCCCCCACCACAACGTGCCGTGCATGCAGGCGGTCGCGCAGAAACTCCATAAAATCAGCCGCAGAAAGCCCCGCGAAACCGGCATCGAAAGCGGGCGCAAAAATATGCGACGCCCCCAGCGCCGAGAGCCTTCGCGCCTTCTCCGGCAGCAGAGTCAGGCGGAACGGGTCGCCATCGGGCATAAAAAATTCACGCGGATGCGGCTCGAAGGTCAAAACAGCCGCCGTCAGCTTTTTGGCAGCCGCAACATCCTGCGCACGCTTGACCAGTGCCGCATGCCCCGGATGCACACCATCGAAATTACCGATGGCAAGAACGGTGCCCTGCGGCAGGGCAGGCAAAGCGGTCATGTCTTCATAAAGATTGCGCATGCGCAGCAGTCTAGCCGAGGACAAGCCGCGGCGGAAGCGGGAACAAAGCCGCGCAACGCCCTAGTTGACCAGAAACTCGTGGCGGCACATGCGGATGTCCTCGGGGGTAATCAGCTTTTTGCTGGCCACACGGACGGAATGCAGCCGCCCCTCGATCTCGCGCGTCCAGAAATCGAGGAAGCGGTAAAGCTCCGGAAATTCCGGTGCGCGGTCGTATTCCTGCCAAAGATAGGTTTGCAGCAGGCTGGGATGATCGGGCAGATGGTACAGTATTTCCGCCGTTGTCAGGCGGTAGTCTTTCAGTTGCAAAATCAAGTTTGCCATATTCCTAATCTCCTATTACGAAATCTGGCGCGCGTTCGTTATAGAAGTACCTATTCACACTTCTATTTAAGCATATATTACCAAACCATTGTTAAAAAACTTTAAAATCAACCACTTGGCACTTACGCCAGTCGAGTGCCAGAACAGGATCAAAACTATTGGTTTTATTAACTTTTTTAAACCAAAGCAGCCCCGTTTACCGTTGAAAACAGCGCGCGCCGATGCTATGTATTTGGCACTTGTCCGAGGAGAGTGCCAATGGTTGGGCTTTTCCGAAACCGGACTTGCTACCTTGTTCAAACTGAAGAGGATACGAACATGAAACTCCGTCCCCTGCACGACCGCGTTCTGCTGCGCCGCCTTGAAAGCGACGCCAAAACCGCTGGCGGCATCATCATCCCCGACACCGCGAAAGAAAAACCGGCACAAGGCGAAGTTCTCGCCGTTGGCAGCGGTACCCGCGACGAAGGCGGCAAACTGGTTCCGCTCGATGTGAAATCCGGCGACCTCGTGCTGTTCAGCAAATGGTCGGGCACCGAAGTCACCATCGATGGCGAAGAGCTGCTTGTTGTCAAAGAAAGCGACATCATGGGCATCATCGAAGGCAAAAAAGCGAAGAAAGCGGCGTAAGCAGCTTACTTCGTCCCCGCGCAAGGCGGGGACCCATTCAACAATCATTTTAAGGAGTCACTCACTATGGCTGCCAAAGACGTAAAATTCTCCGCAGATGCCCGCCAGAAAATGCTGAAAGGCGTTGATACGCTGGCAAACGCTGTCAAGGTCACGCTGGGCCCCAAAGGCCGCAACGTGGTCATCCAGAAATCTTTCGGCGCACCGCGCATCACCAAAGACGGTGTTACGGTTGCGAAGGAAGTCGAACTGGAAGACAACTTTGAAAACATGGGCGCACAGATGGTGCGTGAAGTTGCTTCCAAGTCGAACGACCTGGCCGGTGACGGCACGACCACCGCAACCGTACTGGCACAAGCGATCTTCCGCGAAGGCGTGAAGTCGGTTGCCGCCGGCATGAACCCGATGGATCTGAAACGCGGTATCGACATGGCCGTTGAAGCTGTGATCGAAGACATCAAAAAACGCGCCAAGAAAATCTCGTCCAACAGCGAAATCGCGCAAGTCGGCACGATTTCCGCAAACGGCGACAAAGAAGTCGGCGAAATGCTGGCCAAAGCGATGCAGAAAGTCGGCAACGAAGGCGTCATCACGATTGAAGAAGCCAAGTCGTTCGACACCGAACTGGACGTCGTTGAAGGCATGCAGTTCGACCGCGGCTATCTGTCCCCCTACTTCATCACCAACGCCGACAAAATGGTCTGCGAAATGGACAGCCCGTACATTCTTTTCTTTGAAAAGAAACTGTCCAACCTGCAATCCATGCTGCCGATCCTCGAAGCTGTTGTTCAGTCGGGCAAGCCCCTGCTGATCGTCGCTGAAGACGTCGAAGGCGAAGCGCTGGCGACCCTCGTCGTCAACAAACTGCGTGGCGGCCTGAAAGTCGCTGCCGTGAAAGCGCCCGGTTTTGGCGATCGCCGCAAAGCGATGCTGGAAGACATGGCGATCCTCACCTCTGGTGAAGTGATCTCCGAAGACCTCGGCATCAAACTGGAAAGCGTCACGCTGAACCAGCTCGGCCGCGCGAAAAAAGTCCGCATCACCAAAGATGACACCACGATCATCGGCGGCACGGGCGCGAAGAAAGATCTGGAAGCACGTATCTCCCAGATCAAAGCGCAGATCGAAGAAACCTCCTCTGACTACGACAAGGAAAAACTGCAAGAACGTCTGGCGAAACTCGCCGGCGGTGTTGCCGTGATCCGCGTCGGCGGTGCTTCGGAAGTTGAAGTGAAAGAACGCAAAGACCGCGTTGAAGACGCGATGCACGCAACCCGTGCCGCCGTCGAAGAAGGTATCGTCCCCGGTGGCGGTGCCGCTCTTCTGTACAGCAAGCGCGTTCTGAAGAACCTCAAACCCGTCAACCGCGACCAGGAAGTCGGCATCGAGATCATCGCCCGCGCGCTGGAAGCACCGATCCGCCAGATCGCCTATAACGCAGGCGTTGAAGGCTCGATCGTTGTTGGCAAGCTGTCGGATCAGAAAGAAGCTCACTTCGGCTACGATGCACAGAAAGACAAATACTGTGACCTCGTTGTCGCCGGCATCATCGATCCGGTAAAAGTCGTCCGCACCGCGCTGCAAGGCGCTGCCTCTGTTGCTGGTCTGATGATCACAACCGAAGCGACGATTGCCGAACTGCCGAAGAAAGACGAAGCACATTCACATGGCGGCCATGGCGACATGGGCGGCATGATGTAAGGCGAAAGCTTTCATCCGCTATAAAGGGGCCGGATCGCAAGATCCGGCCTTTTTATTTCATTGTTTTCAAAAGATTAACGGCTCTAACTTGACATATATAGACGGCCATTCTAGTCTGGCCGGCATAAGCGGCCTGTATCGTCGGCGCCGCCCGTATCCGGAGTTTTCAGTTATGCCTAAAGCCTCTAAAGCCCTTGCCGAACAATTCACCAATAGCGCCGAACAGCAGCAGCGGCAACGTCAGGAAAACGAAGCCCGCGCACAGGCGCAGGCCACCGCCGCCCAAAAAGTAGCGGAAAAAACGGCCAAGGCCGCCGCAGACAGATACGCGCGCAAGATGAAAAAAGCTTTCGGACCTTACAAGAAAGACATCGAGCCACTGGTGGGCGCGCTGCGCAGCCTGCCGCCCAACAAGGACGGGCTGGAATTTTTCGTGCGCGCCGATACCCATATCAACGACAGGTTCAGCGACCGCCCCGAAGTCAAAAGCATCAGCATGTGGCTGATCTACAGCGAGGCCGCACCCGATGGGTTGAAACAAACAGGCTGCGAAACACACGGCCTTTATATGCCTAAAAAACCGCACGCGATGAAAACAGCGCCCGCGCCGCTTACCGCATGGCCTTACGGCGCGGAACCCGCGCAGGAGGAAAATCAGGATATTCTTATCTCCGACAATCCTGTTTTACATCTGCGGCTGGAGCAGACGGACGGCAAGGAAGCCATCATCCAAAGCCACCGCTACACCGAATCCTATCACTACGCCCCGAACAGCCGGCGCCCCGGCGCTTACCGCGGCGACTACGCGTGCAGCAACCATATCCATGACAAACGCGAACATCAGCAGCTACAGGAATTCATTTCTGTGATCGCCGCATGGGTCAGCGATGTCGCGCCCGAGCGTATCCACGAAGTGCGCGCGGCGCTTGAAAACCGCGAAGCGGCACAGCAGGCGAGCACGCTGCAAGAAACTGTGACGGTGCTGCGCCCGCTCACCGTGCACAAACGCCCGAAACCCTGACCGCCGCGCCTTATGCGCGAAAGCTTTCACATAGGGCACATAGGCCAGATCTTGAGATTCGCCCGCCTTTGATGGGTTGACGGTAGAGTCCCCATGTGTATTATGGCATCTCGATCAAATCAGAGGACTCATGAAACGCTGGGTGCAAAAACTTCGCCAGACTTTTGCGCGCGCCGGACGGGAAGCCACCCCCGCCGCCGCGTCTGCGCCCCTGTCCGATATCCCCGCACCGCCGCCCGCACCCCCGCAAAGCACCGATGACGTCTATGCGGTTTTCGATGCGCGGGTCGCACCGCTGCTCGCCGCGCTGAAATCTCTACCGCCGGATAAGAACGGGCTGGAATTTTTTATCCGCAGTGACATCTTACGCCCCGGCGATTATCCGGAGCGTCCGGATATACCGCCGCAGATCAACGTCTGGCTGTTCCACACCCGCGAAGCCAAACCCGCCGGCAAGCTGCATGACGCCCCTACCAGTCACCTGATTAGCATCGAAAGCAAACGCAGCACGCCGGAGTGGCAGGATTTCAGCCAACAGCTGGCGCTCAGCGAAACGCCCGTGCTGCGCCTGAGCTTTAGCCCCGATGCGGAGGGAGCAGATCGCCTGACGCGCCATACCTATATCGAAAGCTATGAAACACCGCAGGCCGGAAAGACTTACAGTATTTATTGCGGCAGCTATGGCATGGTCATCGATAAATCGGCCGAAACATCCCTTGCCCGCGCCGAAGATTTCGTCTCCGAAATTGAAAGCTGGTTGAAAACCCATGCGCCCGCGCGCCTGGCCGAAGTTACACGTTTGCTGTCGCCGCCGCGCGACATCGATATTCTGCCGCCGATCAATATCCGCAAGAGAGGGCCGTCGTCATGACCGCAGAGCCGCCGCGAGGCAACAAAAAACCCGCCGCACCCTTTAACCGCGCTGCCGATAATTTCGTCAAGGGCCCCGAAGATGTTGCCCGCGCCATCGCCGCGCTGCGCGCCCGCAACCCCGCCCATAAAACCGCTGCGGAAAAAACGCAGATCGAAAAAGAAACCCATTTCCAGACCTATAGCCGCGTCATTGCGCCCTTTGTCGATATCCTGCGCGCCCTGCCGCCCAAAGACGGGCTGGAATTTTTTAGCCGCACCGATATGGACACGCAGAAAAACACTCTGCGCGTCTGGCTGTTTTACGCGCGCCCTGCCGGCGGCGGCTTTATGAACGGCGGCGTCCCCGATACGCATGGCGTTTCTGTACCAACCAAAGACCCGCAGCGCAAACAGGCCTTGACGGCGCTGGCGCTGGGCACCCGCCCTGTCTTCGAAATCACCGTGACGCCGCAGCCGGATGGCACAAGCCAAATCGAAAGCCATATCTATAGCGAAAGATACGCGCGGCATAACGGCGCCGTGCCGCAAGGCGTTCTGCCGCGCGGCGAATTTATCGAACAAAGCGACACCCTGTCGCGCCAGAACCACGCCGCGCTGAAAAACACCCTCACCCCGCTGCATGACTGGCTTGCACGCACCGTGCCGGAGCGCGCGGCGGAGATCAAAACCGCGCTGCGTGTCCTTGACACGCCGGAGCTGAGAGACGACGTCGCCATTCTGCGCCCCGTCACGATCCACCGCCGCCCCAAACCCTGAGCCGCCATGCCGGAATTACCCGAAGTCGAAACCGTCTGCCGCGGCCTTGATAAGGCGATCACGCGCAAAACACTGGCGCGGCTTGAATTGCGGCGCAAGGGGCTGCGGTTTCCGTTTCCGCGCGGACTGGCGCAAAGATGCGCACAGCAGCGCATCACCGCCATTCGCCGACGCGCCAAATATATCCTGATCCATCTGGCATCGGGCGATGTGCTGATTGCGCATCTGGGCATGTCGGGGCGCATGGTGATTGTGGACAGAGACGAAAAACACACACCCGAAAAACACGATCATGTGATTTTCCACCTCATGGATGGCAGCTGCGTGGTGTTTAACGATGCACGCCGTTTTGGTGTACTGGATATTGCCGCCGAAAAAGACCTCGCGCAGTCCCGTCATTTTGCACATCTGGGGCCGGAGCCGCTGGATACTGATTTTTCCCCCGCCTATCTGACCCAAAAACTGGCAGACAAAAAAACCGCGATCAAAATCGCGATCATGGATCAGGCCGTTGTGGTCGGTGTTGGCAATATCTATGCCGCCGAAGCTTTGTTCGAGGCGAAAATAGACCCGACGCGCGCCGCCTCTACGCTCAAGCCTGCCGAGATTAAAAAATTATGGGCAGCCATCCGCCATGTGCTTGAAAAAGCGATTGCAGCAGGCGGCAGCTCTATCCGCGATTACGTGCAAAGCGACGGGGAGCTTGGCTATTTCCAGCACCAATGGGCGGTTTACGACAAGGAAGGCGAAAAATGCCGCGGCTGCACCTGCCCCTTGCCAAAGACCGGCGGAATCAAGAGAATAACGCAGGGTGGCCGCTCGACGTTTTACTGCGCGGCACGCCAGAAATAAAAACGATACCTTTACGGGGAGCCCCTGATGTTCCGCATGTTTCCGATCGCCGCCGTCTTTGCGCTTTTGCTGCTGCCTGCCGCGGCGCTGGCCGATTATTCCAAAGTCATCACCGACCTGCCCCTGATGCAGACGATGACCGAAGACCTGTCGAAAATGGTGGCCTTCGATACGCCCGACGGGCGCATTCTGGAGACCACAGCCGAAACACCGGCGCCCTTCCGCCAAGTGCTCGGTTATTACAATCATGTGCTGCCGCCGCTCGGCTGGCAATTGCAAAAAGGCAGCTATAACGTCTATCGCCGCAAGAACGAAATGCTGGTCATCGACGTTTTCAGCAAACAGGACGAAAAAGGCATTCAGCAGGTGCAGTTTAAAATCGCCCCCGCCCTCAAATAACCGGAGCTCGCCATGCACAGCGCCACATCATCGCAGAAAAAGGACATCGCCATGACCTACGAAAATATCCTGACCGAGCAAAAAGGCCCTGTCGGCATTATCACGCTGAACCGCCCCAAGGCACTGAATGCGCTGTGTCAGGCTTTGATGAACGATCTTTCGGCCGCCGTCGAAGATTTTGAAAAAGACGACAGCATCCGCGTCATGATTATCACCGGCAGCGAAAAAGCTTTTGCCGCAGGTGCGGATATCAAGGAAATGGCCGCCAAGGGCTTTGTCGATGTCTATGCCGGTGATTTTATTACCAGCAACTGGGAGCGCATTACCCGCGCGCGCAAGCCCGTCATTGCCGCGGTCGCAGGCTATGCGCTGGGCGGCGGCTGCGAGCTGGCCATGATGTGCGATTTTATTCTGGCGGCCGACACGGCCAAGTTCAGCCAGCCCGAAATCACCATCGGCACCATTCCGGGCGCAGGCGGTACGCAGCGCCTGACGCGCCTTGTCGGCAAATCGAAAGCGATGGAGCTGTGCCTGACCGGCCGCATGATGGATGCGGAAGAAGCCGAACGCGCCGGCCTTGTCGCCCGCATCGTGCCCGCCGCCGAGTTGATGGCCGAAGCGCTGAAAGTGGCAGAGAAAATCGCCGGCTTCTCCCCCCTCGCCACCATGATGGCGAAAGAGGCCGTGAATGCCGCACATGAAACGACCCTGAGCGAGGGCATCAGATTCGAACGCCGCCTGTTCCACAGCAGCTTTGCCACCGAAGACCAGAAAGAAGGCATGGCTGCTTTTGTCGAAAAACGTCCGGCGGCGTTTAAAGGCAAATAAAACAGCCTTTTATGCCCGATTTTGCCCGATTTGGGCGGGTTTTCCGGATTATTTGCGCGCGAAGCCCTCTCGCCGGTTGACTTTGGACGGGAACAGCTTTAAAAACCGTGAAATCCTGTTGCCGCCGGGGATCACTCTGATTCTGCCGTGCGCCGGGGCTTCCGCCGGAGATATCTGCCGGTTTGACAAAGATAACGCCTTTTAAAACAGAAAGAGTACTTGAATGCCCGTCCATAAGTCCGCCAAGAAACGCGTCCGCCGCAACGCCCGTGTCGCTGCTCAGAACAAGAGCCGTACGTCGCAAATGCGCGGCTCTATCCGCAAGGTTGAAGAAGCCATCGCCAAAGGTGACGAGCAAGCCGCCGCCGAAGCGCTGAAAGCCGCACAGCCGCAAATCCAGCGCGGCGCCAATAAAGGCGTTCTGCACAAGAAAACCGCATCGCGCAAAATTTCGCGTCTGTCTAAGAAAATCAAGACGCTGAAGACGACCAAGAAATAACAAAGACCGGGTTCACCGGCTCTCCTTACCAAAGAACGCCGCATTTTGCGGCGTTTTTTTTCGCGCGCGGCGCAGTTGCGCTACGCGCACAGCGCAATTCTCTTTCGCGCGCAGCGCAATGATGTCACCGCGCCCGATTCTGCCGCGATTCTTTGCGCGCTTATGATTCTGCGGGTGACCGCCGTGATTCTGCGGGCGACCGCCGCCGATTCTACGGATGATTCCCGTGCCCTGTTCCCGATTCATCCTGAAATGCTGTCAATTAAAAACGCAGCGCGCCCGAATTTTTCACATCAGAATCGGACACAAAAAAACAGATTTAAAAATCGCAATAAAAAACTTTTTGCACAGACGTTTTTCATCGCAAAAAAACACCCGCGCCAAATCATAATTTAGTTCGTTTCTTGCTTTTTTAATTTTATCCACAATCTCCTCTTGCGACTCTTTTTACCCGCCGTTAGTCTTGCCTCACTTCACACCTGCACAGATAAAAAAGACAAGAGCCCGCGCGGTTTTTGAGCCTTTTCATCCTCGTGCCGGTTTTCCTTCACATAGGAAAGCAGCAGAATCGTTTATCGTCCGTATATTTGGGCGACGGCGGAGCAGCAGCCATCCGAAGGGTGTGAAAAGGGTTTTGGGTTTAGCTTTTTTTAGTCAGAGGCGTACATGTTTGAAGGCGGGAATACGATTGTCCACAAAGACGAAACGACGGGCAGCGATTCCCTCTCTTCTCTTGCGACCTATGCCGCCGGTTTTGAGATCGTCAAAGCCGCGCTGAAATCCGACATCGGCGAGACCGCGTTCCGCAGCTGGATTCTGCCGCTGGAAGCGCGCAGGTTTGATGCCGGCGCACTCGACATCCGCGTTCCCACGCGTTTCATCCGTGACTGGGTACGCACGCATTACGGCGACCGTCTGACCCAGCTTTGCGCCCAGCATATCGCGGGCTGCACACGTATTGACTATAGCATCCAGGCCGCCGCAAAACCCGCGGCCGCCGATGCCGCGCGCCCCTATGAGCCCGTCACCACAGCGAACGAAAACGCCGCTGCCGAAGCTGCGGCAGAGCAGCTGTCCTCCGCACTGGATCCGCGCTTTACCTTTGACAATTTCATCGTCGCGCCCAGCAACGAGCTGGCCTTTGCCGCCGCCAAGAAGCTGGCGTCGGGCGAAAACGTCACGTTCAACCCGCTGTTCCTGCAAGGCGGCGTCGGGCTGGGCAAAACGCATTTGATGCAAGCGATTGCGCAGGATGTCGCCGCGCGCGCGCCCGAAAAACGCGTCGTTTATATGTCGGCCGAAAAATTCATGTACCAGTTCGTGCGCGCGCTGCGCAGCCGCGACACCATGACGTTCAAAGAATATGTCCGCGGCGTCGATATTCTGATGATCGACGACATCCAGTTCATCTGCGGCAAGGAATCTACGGCGCAGGAATTCTTTCATACCTTCAACGCGCTGATGGATCAGGGCAAGCAGGTTGTTCTGTCTGCCGACAAGGCGCCGGGTGATCTGGAAGGTCTCGATGACCGTCTGCGCTCCCGCCTTGGTATGGGACTGGTTGCCGGTATCCAGAACACCAGCCTTGAGCTGCGGCTCGACATTTTGCGCGCGAAATGCGTTTTGATGAAGCGCGAGATGCCCGCCGATGTGCTGGGCTTTCTGGCTGAAAAAATCACCAATAATGTGCGGGAACTGGAAGGCGCGCTCAACCGCCTGATCGCCCATGCCGAACTGGTCGGCCGTGCCATTACGCTGGCCGGTGCCGAAGAGCTGCTGCAAGACCTGCTGCGCGCCGCCGGCCGCCGTATCACCATCGAAGACATCCAGCGCCGCGTTGCCGATCATTACAACCTGCGCATGACCGATATTCTGTCGCCCCGCCGCGCGCGCCCTGTCGCCCGTCCACGTCAGGTTGCCATGTATCTGGCCAAGGCGCTGACCGAACATTCGCTGCCCGAGATCGGCCGCAAATTCGGCGGGCGCGACCATACCACCATCATCCACGGTGTGCGCAAGATCGAAGAGCTTTTGCTGACCGACCGCCAGCTGGCCGCCGATATCGAAACCCTGAAACAGCGCATCGCAGGTTAAAACCCGCTTTCGCCCCCAGCGCCGCGCGCAAGGTCATTGGACTTTGCGCGGCTTTAGACCTATATTCCTGAAAGTGACCGTTTTTCCAACCTGCGGGGGCTCCCTTGCCGCTCTTTCGTCTGTTTTCCCTGTTCTGCCTGTTTTTGACGCTGACCGCCGGCTCTGCCGCCGCGCAGGTCTCCGGCATCCCCGCACAGACGCCGCGCGTCTTTCACACCGGTGCCGAAATCTTCAGCCCCGTCACCGCCACAGGCGATCAGACAACCGTACCCGCCGCCCTGCGCGTGCGCATGGAGGGCAACTGGAAGATTTACTGGCGCACCCCCGGCGATGCCGGTCTGCCGCCCGTGCTGGACTGGAGCGGGTCGCAAAACCTTGCCGATACCAAGATGCACTGGCCCGTGCCCTACCGCTTCACGATTTTCGACATCGATAACATCGGCTACAAACACGAAGCCGTCTTCCCGCTGGATCTGACACTGGCCGAAGCGGGAGCACCGCTATCGCTGCAACTGAAGCTCGACCTTTTGGTCTGCGACGACATTTGCGTGCCGGAAACCCACCATGTGACGTTTGATCTGCCTGCGGGCGCTGCCCAGCCTTCGCCGCAAGCCGCAGATTACGCGCGCGCAAAGTCTTTGCTGCCCACGCCCGCGCATGACGGCGCGCGGTTTGACCGCATCTGGCTCGACTATGACAGCGGCAACCGGTCTTATCTGGTGGCAGAAATGACCGTGGCAGAGAAACCCGCAAATAATGTTGATCTGTTTATCGAACATCCCGCCGCTGTGGTTTTTGGCAAGCCTGCGGCCAAACATGACGCCAAGACCGGCACGCTGGTTTTGCGCGCGCCCATACACAGCAGCGAGCCGCTCGCTAAAATTCAGGCCGATCTTGCCTCGGGCGAGATCATGCTGACCTATGCCGACGGCGCAAAAGGGACAGAAGGCGCACTGGCTCTGTCGCCGCGTCCGGCGGATGCGCCCGTGATGTCTTCGGCTGCCACGCGCGACAAGCTGGCGGCTTTTGACTACAAAATTCTGCTCTTTGCGCTGCTCGGCGGGCTTATCCTGAATCTGATGCCCTGCGTTCTGCCGGTATTGTCGCTGAAAATTCTGTCGGTGGTCAGCCACGGCGGCAAGGACAGCCGCAGCGTGATTTTTAAAAATTTCATGGCCAGCGCGGCGGGGATTATCTTTTCGTTCTGGATCATCGCAGGCGCACTGGCGCTGATGAAAGCGGCGGGTCAGACGATTGGCTGGGGTATCCAGTTCCAGCATCCGGGCTTTCTGGTTTTCTTGACCGTTGTGGTTTTGCTTTTTGCCGCCAATATGTGGGGGCTGTTTGAAATCCCGCTGCCGCGTTTTATCGCGCGCCATGCCACGCCCAAAGCTGCCGACGAGCCGACACTGGCCGGACATTTTCTGACCGGCGCCTTTGCCACACTCCTGGCCACACCCTGCACCGCGCCGTTTCTGGGCACGGCCATCGGCTTTGCCCTCGCGCGCGGCACATTCGAGATTTTTACGATCTTTACCTTCCTCGGCATCGGGCTTGCGCTGCCGTATATCCTGCTGGCCGTCTCGCCGCGCGTGTTTAAATACATGCCGCGTCCGGGGGCATGGATGGTGCGCCTGCGCAAAGTGCTGGCCTTGGCGTTGGTCGCCACCGCGGTTTGGCTGGTCAGCATTCTGTTCACCATCACCGCCACCCCGGCGCTGGCCAAAGGCTGGGAGAAATTCGACCAGCCGCGTATTGCCGTAGAGCTTGCGGCGGGACGCACGGTCTTCGTCGACGTCACCGCCGACTGGTGCCTGACGTGCAAAGCGAACAAACGCTTTGTGCTGGAGCGCCGCGACGTGCAGGTGGCTCTGTCGGCTGATAACGTGGTGCGCTTGCAGGCCGACTGGACGCAGCGCGACGAAAGCATCGCCGCCTATCTGCAAAGCTATGGTAAATACGGTATTCCGTTTAATATCGTCTATGGCCCCGGTGCGCCGGAAGGCATCGTCCTGCCCGAGCTTTTGACACAGGACACCGTGCTGGACGCGCTGGCCGAGGCCGCAGGGGAATAACGTCCCCCGCTGCCTGTGATTCTTGCGCCCCAAGGCAGAATACCGTACCCTTGTGGTCATGACGAATGCGCCCCGCCATAAAGCCGGAGACCCCATCAGCCACAGCATGTTTTACATGTGGCGCTGCGTGGTTGTGGTTGCGCATGCAGATGGATCGGTCGGGCCGCAGGAACTTGAATACCTGCGCCGCATCTTTGGCAATATGGACCGTGCCTATGGCCTGAGCGCCGAACAAAAGCGTTTGCTTGAAGACGATATCGCAAACCCCAAGCGCATGGGCGAGCTACTGCCGCAAATCAACGACCCTTATTACCGCAGCCAGCTGATTTATTTCGCCGGACTGCTGGCGCATGTCGACGGGCATCTGCACCCGAACGAAGAGGCGATCCTTAAAAAACTCCGCTCCGACCAGCTTGCCAGCCTTGATATGGAGCAAATCCGCAAAGATGTGCGCATCGCCGTTGACGATGAAATGTTCACGCATGAAATGAAAATGAACGACCTGCGCCCGAAAAGTTTTCTGGCCCGCTCGCTCGACGCCCTGCTGCTGCATATGGGCATCGACCTGATGGCCGACTAACCGACACCAAGACAAAGACAGACGAGGACATGACATGAACAGCACCGATAGCCCCCCTCCCATCATGCCGCCGCCCCCCGCCGTTGCCGAAGGCATCAGCCCGAGCCTCTATAACATGTGGCGCTGCGTGATCTGTATCGCCCATGCCGATGGCATCATCCAGCCGGAAGAGCGGGCCTATCTGGAGCATATCTTCGCCAACCTTGACCGCACCTATGGCCTGACACCGACGCAAAAAATGACGCTGGCCGCCGATCTTGAAATTCCGCAGAACCTTGCCGACCTGCTCGCCAAAGTGACGGAGCCGGAATATCGCGGCATGCTGATCCACTTCGGCACCATTCTGGCGAATGCCGATGGCATCATCACCGAAGACGAAGAGCAGATCCTGAACATGCTGCACGCCCAGCAGATGGACAGCATCGATGCCGAAAAGCTGCGTGAAGACATTCGCAAGGATATGGAAGAACACCGTGCCGAGCTGGATGCGGAAGTGGCCGAGATGCGCGCCGAAGCCCGCGGCAAAAGCCCCGTCCTCAAATCGCTTGACCGGATGCTGAAAAAACTGGGCATCGATATGATCGGCCACTAGGCCGCATCATCTGCCCGATTCAAAGTCTCTGAAAAAAATCAACGCGCGAGCATTTTCTCGATCAGCGCGGGCGCCATGCGGTGTTCCGGCCCGACGGCGACGTTGCCGTTGACGGCGGCGTCGATCTGGGCATCGGTGAAGCCCTTCTTGCGCGCGATGTCGGCCAGACGTTCCGCACGGCGCGGAATGGTCGGGTGCGTGGAGGTGGCGTTTTTCCATGCCGTGCTGAGGAAGCCGGATTTGGGCAGCGTGCCAAAAGCTTCCTTCAAGCTTTCTTCCTGAACGGTTTTCATCTTGCGCAACGCCGTGATAAGCGCAAGCGGGCTGGCGCCCAGTTCAACCGCACCGCGGTCGGCCTGATATTCATTGCTGCGGCTGAAGGTGCCGGCGACGACTTTGGTGGCCGCAGAAACGGCCTTGGTCGCGACATAGAAGAACGGATACAGCGGGTTGAACAGCGATACGGCAACCGTTGTGCCAATTGCGCCGACCACTTTGATTTTCTGACCGGCTTTTGTCTTTTCCAGTCTTTCGGGCATCGAGAGCTGCTGATCCGGCTTTTTCAGCAAATCCCATTTGCCGCCCCATCTGGCAGCGGCGAGTGTGGTACCAATGCCGGTCGCAATCGCCACCGGTACACCGACCCAGCCAGCCGACAGGAAAGCGGCGAAGCGCGTCAGACCGTTCGCAAGCGTGATTCCGGCGCCCAGCAGTTTTTGCGGCAGTGACAGATGCTGGTGTTTTGCGGCGGCATGGGCGAATTCGTGGGCGAGGACGGCTTTTTCCTCCGCATCGTTCAAAAGCGCCAGCAGCGGCTTGGAAATCATGATGATCGGTTTGCCGAGGTTCATGGCGGCCGCATTGTGTACATCGGCCATGCTGTTAAACTGTTCGCGCAGCGCCTTGCGGACACCTTCCGGCTTGTCGGCGATTTTCTTCTCGTCGATGCGGAAATCGTATATGGGGAAATCGGTGGCCGTGAGGCCGGAAGCCGCGTAAAGCTCTTTGGCGATTTTGCCGAGGTTGGGCGACACCACCGAAACGTCCGGATGCTGGAGGAGATTTTCCTCGAAAACTTTTTTCTGCGATTTGATGCCGATATAGCTGAGCCCGCCGACCAAAACCGCCGCCGCGCCGATGGCCCAGACCGGAGCCACCAATGCCGTGGTCGCCAGAAGGCCTAGCGTGGCCGTATAATGCACAGCGGCGCTGGCAACGTGTCTTGCTGTATAAAGCTGTGCGGTCATCTGAGCCCCCTTAAAATCCCGTCCTGCGGCCTTTGCGCCGGAAAACATGCAAATCACTATACCTAAACATTATGAAAAGTAAAGACGTTCTTAAACCCGACCCTGCGTATTTTCATGTAGATATACAGAATTATTATTGATTTACAATCACTTGTCTACAAAAACCGGCGGCATTTCTTTATTCACGGCGCCTGCATAAACTACTTATTGCGCCTGCATGCGCTGAATCAGCCAGAGCGGGTAGTTGTGTTCTTCACCGATCACAATCGGGCCTGTGGCCGCGGCTTTGATCTCGCCGGCGGGTATACCTTGCCGGCGGGCCACCGCCGACAGGTTCCGCAGGCGATGCTTCAGACTTGGATGCGTACCCAAAAGCCGTGCCCGCCAACTATCCTGCCTCTTTGTCACCACCGCAGCCCCGAGCGCCCGTTCTTCCAGTAGGCGCAATTTGCGCAGCGCCGTCATCAGCGACAGCGGGCTGGCGCCCAGTGTCACAACCTCTGCATCGGCTCTGTATTCATTCACGCGGCTGACAGCCCTTGTTATCGTCGCGGCCAGCCAGTGCATGGAGAGGCTAAAAACATAAACGGCCAGATACAGCGGGTTGAAAAAGGCCATGATCACCGAAGCCGTAAGAAGTGTGCGCCGCCAAATGCGCGATGCCGCGTTGGCTTTGCGCAAGAGATACACATCATCAGGCATGCCGGGGTTATGATGTATAATAAAACCATCCCCGCTGAAATTTCGCAGTATAAACCACATCGCCACCCCCATCGCCAGCGATGTGGCAATCGCCCCGCCCGAGGCCGAAAAAAACCACAGCATCTGTATCATGACACAAGCCCAGTACACCACACCGGCAAAGAGGTTGTGAATATAACGCCAATATAAATGTGCTTCGATCAAATGTATGAATTCATGTGCCAGTACCGCGCGCTCTTCTTCGTCATCCATCAGGGCGAGCAGCGGGACGGAGACCGCCAGCACCGACCGTCCCAAATTCAGCACCGCAGCAGAAGGGATTGCCGCCTCGGTGCCAAAGGGGGTTGCGGTTTTCTCGGCGCCCTCGGCGGTGCGGAAATCATAGAGCGGATAATCCTGCGCCCGCACGCCCGCGCGCCGGTAAAGATCGGCCATGATGCGCCCCAGATTGGGCGAAATATCGGACACATCCGGATGCACGGAAAGGTTTTTGACAAAAAGACGTTTACGGCTGCGCAGGGCCCACATGGCCGATATGGCGACAATGACAATCCCAAGTGCGACCGCCCAGGACGGATCCGCCCAGACGCAAATCGCCAACTGCGCAAAGATACCAAAATAAAGACACGCGATGGACAGAATATAGCGCAGATCACGGAAGAAACCGCCTGCGCCGGCCAACATCAATAAAGCCCGCCCAGACCCGTATTCACGCTTTCTCCGACATTTGTCACGTCGGAAATGGAAGAAACGCCTTCGCCGGTGAACATCATCGGCTCCTCGCCCGGTTCGGTACCGGCAACGAAAGCCTCAAGGATCGGCTTTTCGGTGGCCGGCCCCGCACGCGTGCCGCTTTGCGGATCGACCAGCACAAGACGGATGCCTGCGGGCACACGGAAGGGCAGCGGCGGCGTGTCTTTCAGCGCCTGCTGCACAAAGTCTTTTACCACCGGCACGGCAACGCGTCCGCCGGTTTCCTTCGCCCCCATCGGACGCGGGTCGTCAAAACCGACATAAACGCCGATCACCAGATCGGGTGTGAAGCCGATAAACCATGCGTCCTTGGACTGGTTGGTCGTGCCTGTCTTGCCCGCAATCGGCCGGCCAAGGCTATTCAGGGCCGCCCCTGTGCCGCGCTGCACGACACCTTCCATCATGGATACCATCTGGTACATTTGGCGCGGGTCGGCGATTTGTTCGCGCGTATCGGGAACATCAGGCGTTGCCTGCCCGCTCCACGGCACCATCGGGCCGCAGCCATCGCAAGGGCGGCGGTCATGCACAAAGATGGTCTTGCCGTTTCTGTCCTGCACACGGTCAACGACCGTCGGGGTGATTTTTTTGCCTCCGTTCACAAAAACGCTATAGGCCGCGACCATCCGCTGCAGCGTCGTTTCACCCGCACCAATCGACATCGACAACATGGTCGGCAGATTGTCGGTCACGCCAAACTGGCGGCAGATTTCGGCGATACGTTCCATGCCGACATAATTGGCAAGGCGAATGGTCATCAGGTTGCGGGATTTTTCAAGCCCCACACGCACCGTTGTCGGCCCGCCGTAATCGGCGCTGTAGTTTTTGGGACGCCAGTCTTTGAGCCCCGGCCCCTGTTCCATCACAAAGGGCGCATCGAGGACGAGCGTTGCCGGCGTAAAGCCCGCTTCCAGCCCCGCCAGGTAGACAAACGGCTTGAAGGCCGAACCAGGCTGGCGGATGGCCTGCGAAGCACGATTGAACTGGCTGATCTCGTAGCTGAAGCCGCCCGCAATCGCAAAAATACGCCCATTGTGCGGGTTCATGACAATGATACCGCCCTGCACTTCGGGGATCTGGCGCAGCCACCATGCCGCTTTGTCGCCGCTGCCGCCGGTGTTCTGGATCAGCCAAACGTCGCCTTTTTTCAAAACATCGCTGACTTTTTTGACTTCGGGCGTGCCGCGTTTACGCGCCCAGCGCATGCGCTCGAAAGGCACCACGGCTTTGCTGCCGTCGCGCAGCCCCATCGTCGCCTGTTTTTCGCCGCTTTCCAGCACCACGGCGGATTCAAAATCCCCCGCCCCTGCCGGACGCGCAATGTCGCCGAGTTCTCTTTGCCATTCATCCATATTCGAAATATGGCCGAGCGGGTCTTCGCGCAGGCCGCGGCGCATGTCGTATTCGACCAGGCCCGCCCGCAGCGCTTTTTCAGCAGCGCGCTGGTATTCGGGGATCAGCGTGGCGCGCGTAATCAGCCCGCCCTCGTAAAGACCCTTTTCACCGTAGAGCTCCAGCAGGCGGCGGCGCACTTCTTCGGCAAAATACGGGTGGTTGACGTATTGATCGTCATCGCGGCGGTGCGTTTTGAGCGGCTTTTCTTTGGCGGTCACGGCATCTTCTGCCGTGACATAGCCGTTTTCAACCATCTGGTCGATCACCCAGTTGCGGCGGCCGATGGCGGCTTCGTAGCGGCGTTCGGGGTGATAGTTGTTCGGTGCCTTGGGCAAGGCGGCCAGATAGGCGGCTTCTTCGACCGTTAATTCATCGAGCGGTTTGTTGAAATATTCCAGCGATGCTGCCGCCACGCCATAGGCGCGCGCGCCGAGGAAAATTTCATTGAGGTAGAGCTCCAGAATGCGGTCCTTGCTGAGCGCCTGTTCGATGCGGAAAGAAAGAATAACCTCGCGGAACTTGCGTTTGAACTTGGCGAGGTCGTTACCGCGTTCCTCGTCAAGACCGTCTGACAGCAAAAAGTTTTTGGCGACCTGCTGCGTGATCGTGGACGCGCCGACCAGCCGCTTGCTGGAGCCCATATGGATCAGGTTGTCGCGGATAGCGCGCGCAACGCCGGTCGCATCGATCCCCGGATGCGTGAAAAAGTTTTTATCTTCCGCCGACAAAAACGCATGCACGACCAGATCAGGCACATCCTGCACGGCGATAAAGACACGCTTTTCGGCGGCAAATTCCGCGAGCAAGCGTCCGTCGTTGGCATAGGCGCGCGTGACAATCGGCGGCTCATACGTGGCAAGCGCGCTGTAATCGGGCAGATCCTGACTGAAATAGAACAACAGCGCCACAACCGCCGCCACACCGGTAATGGCACCCATCACGGCAATCGAAATCATCGCCATAAAAATACGCATAAACCAGCCGGGGCCGCTGCTGCGCGGGCGCGGCTGCGTATCGCGCACCGGCGGTTTGCCGTCGGCCTTGGGCGGCTTGACGCGCGGGGCGGCTTTTTTTGCGGCAGATTTTTTGGGCGCAGCACCGGCGACAGGGCGCACGGCGCGCAGCTCTTTGTTTGACGGCGGTTTTTTATCGTCGGTCACGGCGGCCTCAAACTTCCATTTTGATCGGGCCCTCGGCAGAGCCCTTGATGAACTGGTCGACATAAGGATTGCCGGAATGATCGATATCGGCGGCTTTGCCGTGCCAGATAATCTCGCCTTTGTAGATCATCGCAATATTATCGGCAATTTTGCGGGCGCTGTGCATGTCGTGCGTGATCGACAGCGTGGTTGCGCCAAGCCCCTTAGACGTTTCGACGATCAGATCGTTGATGACATCGGCCATAATGGGATCAAGGCCTGTTGTCGGCTCGTCAAAGAAAATAATATCGGGGTTGGCCGCAATCGCGCGGGCAAGGCCGACGCGTTTTTGCATACCGCCCGACAGCTCGGCCGGCAGCAGCTTTGCCACGCGCGAGGGCAGGCCGACCGACCGCAGCTTTTCAATCGCCAGATCATAGGCATCTTTGCGCGACACGCCCTTGCCCTGAATAAGGCCAAAGGCGACGTTTTCCCAGATCGGCAGACTGTCAAACAGCGCGCCACCCTGAAACAGCATGCCGAATTTGCGCATCTGCGCATCGCGGTCTTTGCCTTTCAGCTTTGTGGTTTCCTGCCCGTCGACCAGAATGCTGCCGCTGTCGGGCGTGACGATGCCGAGGACGGATTTAATCATCACCGATTTGCCCGTACCCGACCCGCCGATCACCACCAGCGATTTGCCTTTTTCGATCGAGATATTCACACCGCGCAGGACATGGTTCGCGCCAAAGGATTTGCGAACGTCTTTCAGCTCCAGTTTTTTGACGGCTCCGGCCATGGTTTATTTCCCCGCGAAGAAGAGTTGCGTCAGGAAGTAGTTGGCAATCAGGATCAGGATCGAGGCCGACACAACCGCATTCGTCGTCGCCGCGCCCACACCCTGCGCGCCGCGCTGGGAGTTAAATCCGTGATAGCAGCCCATCAGCGTCACGATAAAACCGAAAGCCGAGGCTTTCCACAGACCCGAAATGACGTCTTCTGCCGTCAGATATTCCCATGTGCGGTGAATATAGTTTTCGGAGATGAAATCAAGCTTGTAAACACCGACGATATAGCCGCCGTAAACGCCGATCACATCGGCAATCAACACCAGTACCGGCAGCATCAGCGTGCCCGCGATCAGCCGCGGCGCGATCAGGTATTTAAACGGGTGGGTCGAAAGGGTGGTCAAGGCGTCAATCTGTTCGGTCACGCGCATGGTGCCGATTTCGGCGGCGATAGAGGCGCCGATGCGCCCCGCCACCATCAGCCCCGCCAGCACTGGCGCCAGTTCGCGCGTCACCGACAGAACGACAACGGTTGCGACCGCCCCCTCTGCTGAAAAGCGCGAAAAGCCGGTATAGCTTTGCAGCGCCAGCACCATGCCGGTGAACAGCGCCGTCATGCCGACAACAGGCAGGGAGTAATAGCCGATATCGACCAGCTGGCGCCACAGCAGGCGCGGATAGAACGGCGGCGTAAAGCAGTGATAAATGCCGCGCCCGGCGAAGGCCGACAAACGTCCGACCGCGCCCAGAAAACCGAGCAAGGTTGCGCCGATGCGGGTGCACAGATCGAGCAGCCAGACCACCGGCGAAAAACCGCGCGCGGTCTCTGCATCGTCTTGTTGTTCTGTCATGCTCATGCCGCACCCCCGATATAAAGCCGCGGCGTGCGAATGCCGAGGCCGGTAAAAATCTCGTAGCCAATCGTGCCGGCCTGTGCCGCCACATCGTCCACGGTTTGATGCGGGCCGATAATTTCAGCCCAGTCGCCCGCGACCGGCTGACACGTCAGATGATCTGTCGCGACAATGATGGAATCCATCGAAACGCGGCCAATCACATCGCAAGCCTGCCCGCCGATATATACTTTGCCGCGGCCCGTGAGGCTGCGCAGGTATCCGTCGGCGTATCCGATTGAAACTGTGACACATTTTTGGCCAGGCGTCACAGCATATCCCGCACCGTAACCAAGGCTGCCTGCCCTGTCAATCGTTCTGCTTTGCAGAATACGTCCTTCGAACCGTGCAGTGCCCTGCATGGGATTAGAACTGCCACCAAGCGGGCTTATGCCATAAATCGCACAGCCCGGCCGCGCGAGGTCGAAATGGTAGTCGGGGCCCAGAAAAATACCGCTGGAATTGGCAAAGCTCAGCCGCAGCGGCCGCCCCAGCGTCGCCGACAGCGCACGGAACAAATCCAGCTGTTCGGCATTTTTCGGATGCGCGGCCTCGTCGGCGCAGGCCAGATGGCTCATGGCATAGCGCACATCCAGCGCCGCCCAGGTCTCTTTGTCGGCGGCCAAGGCCGCAACTTCGGTGCCGTTCAGCCCCAGACGGTTCATGCCGGTATCGATATGCAGCAGGCAAGGCAGCTTGCGCCCCACGCCTTCCGCCGCCGCGCGCCAGACCGCAATATCGGCGGGGCTGTTGAGGACAGGCACAAGCCCGCTTTGGATAAATTCGGTAGGCGGCGCACCGCAAGGGCCTTCGAGCACATAAATCACCGGCGCATCAACAACAACAGGCGCACCCGACACAGGACTGTGCGGAAAAGATTTGGCGACCGTGGCCAGCGCCGCCTGAACTTTTAGCCCTTCGGCATATTGCGCGACAAAAAAATGGCGGCAACCTTGCAGAAACAGCGTGCGCGAGACAGCCTCGGCACCAAGGCCATAGGAATCAGCCTTGACCACAGCCGCGCAATCCGCGCCGTTTTGCAGTTTCTTTTTGAGGAGCAGCCAGTTCTGCGCAATCGCGTCCAGATCGATTGTCAGCGTTGAGGACGGGCCATAAAACGCCGCATCACTCATGTTCTTCGACACGGTATTGTTCGAGGTTGCCGAAGCGCGTGAATTCGCCTTCGAAATGCAGCTTGATGGTGCCGATCGGGCCGTGACGCTGTTTGGCGATGATACATTCGGCGACGTTGTGCGACTCTTCCATCCGGCGCAGCCAGTCGTCGTGGCGGCTGGCGAATTTATCCGCGGCTTCTTCGGGGCGCGGCGCGGGCTGTTCGCGCTCCAGATAATATTCCTCGCGGTAGACGAACATGACGATATCCGCATCCTGCTCGATAGAGCCGGATTCGCGCAGATCCGCCAGCTGCGGGCGTTTGTTGTCGCGCGCCTCGACCGCGCGGGACAGCTGCGACAGCGCCAGAACGGGCACTTCCAGCTCTTTGGCCAAGGCCTTGAGCGAGCGCGTGATCTCGGAGACTTCCTGCACGCGGTTGCCCTGCGACCCTGCACTGCCGGAGCCTTGAATGAGCTGCAAGTAATCGATGATAATCAAACCCAGATCATGCTGGCGTTTTAACCGGCGGCAGCGCGTGCGGATCGCGCTCATGGTCAGCGCGGGTGTGTCATCGATAAACAGCGGCGCGCGCGACATCTGCTGGCTCGCCTCGACGAATTTTTGGAAATCGGTATCGGCAATTTCGCCGCGGCGGATCTTGTCGGACGGCACGCCGGAGAGGTCGGCGAGAATACGGCCGGCCAGCTGTTCGGCCGACATCTCGAGGGAGAAGAGGCCGACGACCGCGCCTTCTTTGCCGCCGCTCTCCATATAAGCGCGCGCGGCGTTCATGCCCATGTTGGTGGCCAGTGCGGATTTACCCATCGCAGGGCGTCCGGCCAGAATAAGCAGGTCGGAATTTTGCAACCCGCCGAGTTTTTTATCCATGTCGATCAGGCCCGTGGTAACGCCGGTCACCATGCCTTCGCGCTGATAGGCGATTTCCGCCTGTTTGATCGCGCGCGTCAGGGATTCGCTGAACGGCACAAAGCCGCCTTTGTAATCGCCGGCGGTGGCAAGATCGAACAGGCGTTTTTCGGTTTGTTCGATCTGGTCTTGCGCCGTGATATCGACGTTCAGCGCATAGGCGTCGTTGACGACGTCTTCGCCCAGCGACACCAGCGCGCGGCGCAGGTGCAGCTCGTACACCGTACGTCCGTAATCTTCGACGTTAACGACGCTGATGATGTGGGAGGCCAGATCGGCCAAATATTGCCCGCCGCCGACGGAAGACAGATCTTGGTCTTTCTCGAAATAGCTTTTGAGCGTGATCGGGCTGGCGTCCTGGCCGCGTTCGATAAATTTCGCGATGGCTTCGAAGATGCGCCCATGCACGGGGTTGTAGAAATGCTCCGGCCGCAAAAACTCGGAGATTTTTTCAAGCGCGCGGTTATTGACTAGAAGCGCGCCGAGCAGCGCCTGCTCCACCTCGTCGTTATGGGGCATGACGCGATAATCGGCATCGCCCTGAAGGGCGGCGACGGCGGAAACGGAACGCTGGAGGGCATCGATTGTCATACCCCCAAACTAGCAGAAGAATCGCCCGATATGAACGATTCTATAGGGCTTTTTTTGACGCCGCCGCCGTGCCGGAAAATTTCCAAAAGAAAACAGCCCGGCGAGGCGCGCGGGCTGTTTTTTGTAAAAGCATCGCCTAAAATCAGGCGGCGGCTTCGTCCGTTTTCGCTTCGGCTTCGGCTTCACCTTCAGTTTCGGCGGCAGCAGCGGCCTTGACGGCTGCGGCAGCTTCCTGTGCTTCAAGGGAGGCGGCAGCTTCTGCGGCGCGCTCTTCGGCACGCAGCGTACGCTCGTCCTTCATAATCAGCGCTTCGCCGCGTTCTTCTTGCAGCTTCGCTTCTTCTTCGGAACGGGCGATGTTGATGGTGACATCTACCGACACTTCAGGGTGCAGGAAAATCTTGACCGGATAGAGGCCGAGCAGTTTGTAGGCGCGATCCATCACGATCTGGTTACGGTCGATTTTGAAGCCTTTGGCCGATACCGCGTCCGCGATGTCGCGGCTGGTGACGGAACCGTAAAGCTGACCCGCTTCGGACGCCTGACGGATCAGAGCAACCTTGAGGCCTGCGACTTTGCCGGAGATTTTTTCTGCTTCTTCGCGGCGTTTCAGGTTCTGGGCTTCCAGTTCCTTTTTCTTGCCGTCAAAGAAAGAAATGTTGTCCTTTGTCGCGCGCAGGGCTTTCTGGCGCGGCAGCAGGAAGTTGCGGGCGTAACCCGAGCGAACGGCGACAACGTCACCCATCTGGCCGAGGTTTTCCACGCGTTCGAGGAGAATGACTTGCATATCTTGTGATCCTTAGTTCGCGACGTAGGGCATCAGGGCAAGGAAACGGGCGCGTTTGATTTCGCGGGCCAGTTTACGTTGCGCTTTCTGCGATACGGCAGTGATGCGGGAGGGGACGATCTTGCCGCGCTCGGACACATAACGGCCGAGCAGCTTGATGTCTTTGTAGTCAATGGCCGGTGCATTTTTTGCCTTGAAGGGGCAAGTTTTGCGGCGGCGGAAGAACGTGCGGCGGGGGCCGCCAGCGGATTTGCGTTCTGCGGGTTTGCGTTCTGCGGACATTATTCTTCTCCCTCTTTCGAGAATTTACGTTCGGGGCGGTCGCCGCGGTTCTCACCGCGCTCAAAACGATCACCACGGGGGCGGTCTTCACGATCACCAAAACGATCACCACGGGGGCGGTCTTCGCCTTCTTCGGCCTGACGCAGGATGGCCGAGGGGCCTTCCGGCAGAGTCTCAATGGAGACCGTCATAAAGCGCAGAACGTCTTCGTTGATTTTCATGTTGCGTTCCATTTCGGCAATCGCCTTGGCGGGTGCTTCGAAATGGAAAAGGGTGTAGTGACCCTTGCGGTTTTTGTTGATGCGGTACGCGAGCGTGCGGAGGCCCCAGCTTTCAGTGCGCTTGGTCTCGCCGCCGTTGTCGTTGACGATTTTGCTAAAGCCGGCAGCAAGGTCTTCTACCTGTTTGGCAGAGACGTCCTGCCGTGCGATAAACACGGTTTCATAAAGAGGCATGTGATATCCCTTGGTTTAAGTCAGGTTGCCGCTGTTTTCACGCACCCTGCGTAAACCAGCCGCACAACCCATATAGCCAGACGGCATGCCGGCTGGCGGGTTACAGGCGGCGAATATCGGGGATTCGCCCCTTAAAGGCAAGGGTTTTCGATATTTAACCGGCTTTTCGCACCCCCGCCGCCGGAATCGGCTTGCATATTCTGAAAATAGCGGTATTATTATACCATACACCCATTTTCAGGAGCCCGTATGTCGTTTTCAGACCTGTTCAGCCGCAAAGCCGCCGGACGCCACGTCACCAGCGAAGGGGACGAGGAATGGTATGACGACAACGAACAGCTGCACCGCGAAGATGACCTGCCTGCCCAAACCGATACCCATGGCGGCAAGGCATGGCTGCGCCACGGCCAGCCGCACCGCGAAGACGACAAACCCGCCATCGAAGCTGCAAATGGTGACCGCGCCTGGTACGAAAACGGCGTCCTGAGCCGCAAGACCGGCCCCGCCGTCACCTATGCCGATAAAGCCAAAGAAGCCGAATACTGGCTGGAGGGCAAGCCGATGCCCGACGACATGCGCGCCGCCATCGACCCTGCCTTCAAAACCGCCCTATTGGCCAAAAATGCCGATGCCGCCGCTGAAACCGTGCGCAACGGCTGCACCCGCGACGTGCCCCTGATGAAATCCCCGACCATCCAGCGCCGCAAGCCCTAGAGCAGCCATAACAGCACAGGCGCTTCTCAGGCGGCCGCGCCGCCCCGATGCGGAATCTGCCGCGATATTGCAAGAAAACGATCTCCGAGCCGGCCGACCGCCTCATGCGTCAGACCAGATGCAGGGTCTATCGTCAAAAGCGGATATTCTTGCCCGACACTGCCAAGCATTTTAAAAATATTATAGAAATGACCTGTGGACAGGGAGAAGGGCACAGCTGGCGTATTACAGATCGCAAGCGCATCTTCCAGCGCGGCCAGCGTTGCCGAGACGTCGGCCTCTGGCACATCAAGGATGGTTTCATCCAAAAGATCATACTGCGCGGCGACAACGGCAACTACCGCATGCAACTGCGTCAGCTCGCCCGTGTCGGCAGGTTGCAAAACCAATAAATCTTTATTTGAATCAAAGCGTTGTAAGTCCAAAGCGGATACACCTTAAACTATGCAGAGCTTTTTCAGATTAACACAAATCGATCAGCCCCGCCACAGCTCTCGCCCTCTGCTGCCTTGCCCCGCCGTGCAAGACCGTTTATGTAGGGGGCAGGACAAATCACCCTTCACATATCTAAGGACGCGCGACATGAGGACTTTTGTATTCCCCGGACAGGGCAGCCAGTTTATCGGCATGGGCAAAGATCTGGCCGATGCCTTTCCGGTCGCCCGCGAGGTTTTTGAGGAAGTCGACGAAGCACTGTCGCAAAAACTGAGCACGATCATGTTCGAAGGCCCCGATACCGACCTGAACCTGACCGAAAATACCCAGCCTGCGCTGATGGCAGTTTCTGTCGCCGTCGCGCGCGTTTTGCAGCAGGCCAAACCGGATTTGTTCACCCCCGCCCATTGCGCTTTTGTCGCCGGCCATTCGCTCGGTGAATATTCGGCGCTGACAGCGGCAGGGTCTTTCAGCCTGAGCGACGCGGCCCGTCTGCTGAAGCTGCGCGGGCAAGCGATGCAAAAAGCCGTGCCGGTCGGCCTGGGTGCGATGGCCGCCATCCTCGGCCTTGAGCTGCCGGATGTCACAGAGATTGCCAAAGCCGCCACAGGCGCGGCAGAGATTGTCTCCGCTGCCAATGACAATTCTTTTGGGCAGGTCGTGGTCAGCGGACATAAAGCCGCGGTGGAAAAAGCCATCGCGCTGGCAACCGAACGCGGCGCGAAGCGTGCCATTTTGCTGCCGGTCTCCGCGCCGTTCCACTGCATGCTGATGCAGCCCGCCGCCGATGCGATGCGCGAGGCGCTGGCCGCCATCGACTTGAAAGCACCTTCCGTACCGCTGATCGCCAATGTCATCGCCACCGAAGTCATCGACCCTGCGCAGATCAAAAACCTGCTGGTCGAACAAGTCACCGGCATGGTGCGCTGGCGCGAATCCGTCATGTACATGAAAACCCGCGGAGTCACCGAAACGGTTGAACTGGGCGCAGGAAAAGTGCTGACCGGTCTGACCAAACGTATCGAAGCCGATATGACCGGCCGCGCCATCGGCACGCCCAAGGACATCGAAGAATTTCTGAAATAATATGAGGTGATTGTTCCCTTGAATTTCGTATCCCGTCATACCGGCGCAGGCCGGTATGACAAAAAGGAGAGTGCAAAATTCAAGGAGATAATCGTCTCATACTGAAGGGCAGCCCCGCCGACAAAACATGACCAGAAGGAACACCACGCCATGGATTTCAATTCCCTCACCGCCGATATCGAGCAGAACGCCCGCCACATCGTCCTGAAAAACTACGCCAATTTTGAAGGCCGCGCGGGTCTGCGCGAATTCTGGCTGTGGTTTTTGCCGCTTTTCGCGCTCTGCATACTACTCCAGCTGCTGGGGCAAGGCGCCTCCCTTTTCTATACGGTTCTGGGGATCGTGAATCTGGCGCTGATTGTCCCGACCCTTGCCGTGGGCGCGCGGCGTTTGCATGACATCGGGCACAGCGGCTGGTTGCAGCTGATTGTGCTGATCCCCGTTGCGGGACTGCTGGTGCTGGTTTATTTCTGGGCCCAGCCTTCCGGCGCACGCAAAGCCTGACGGGCGCGCCGGTGTTCGCCCTCGGCAATATCTGGATTGTCTATGCGATCAGCGCCGCCGTGCTGTGGGGGCTCAGCTATACGCTGACCGAACAGCTGATGAAAAAAATCTCTATCGCCGGTGTGATCGTTACCTGCGCGCTGGGCAGTCTTTTGTTTGGCCTTGCCCTCGGCTTTGCGCAAAAAACCCATGGCCGCGACTGGGACACGCTGAAACAGGCGGGCGGGGAGGCAAAACTCGCCCTTGCCTGCATCACCGTTTACGTGACGGCGAATGTCTTTATCCTGCTCAGCGTCAAGGCCAAGAACGCGACGATGGCGGGGATGATTGAAATCACCTACCCGCTTTTTACCGCCCTTTTCGCCTGGGTTTTGTTCCGCGAGGCGCAGATGGGCACAGGCACGGCGCTGGGCGGAGCACTCATCATCGCGGGCGTTGCCTGCATTTACTTTCTGGATAAAACCGTCTAAACAGGCGGCACCACAACAAACAACAAAAAAAGGCAGGTTTCCATGTTCAGTCTTTCGGGTAGAAAAGCACTCGTCACCGGCGCATCTGGCGGGATTGGCGGCGCCATCGCCACGGCACTGCATGCGCAAGGCGCGGATGTCGCCCTTTCCGGCCGTAATGTCGACGCGCTAGAAAAGCTGGCCGCCGCGATTGGCGGAGAAACGAAAGAGCGTATCTATGTTGTGCCGGGCGATCTGAGCAGCGCCGAAGGCGCCGACGCGCTGATGAAAGCCGCCGAAGACGCGATGGGGCAAGTCGATATCCTCGTCAACAACGCAGGCCTGACCAAAGACGGGCTGTTCATGCGCATGAAAGACGAAGACTGGCAGGTCGTGCAGGATGTCAACCTGACCGCGCCCTTCCGTCTGACCCGCGCCGCCATCAAAGGCATGATGAAACGCCGCGCCGGCCGCATCATCAATATCACCTCGGTCGTCGGCGTCACCGGCAACCCGGGGCAGGCGAATTATTGCGCCTCCAAAGCCGGTATGATCGGCATGAGCAAATCTATGGCCGCCGAAGTCGCCAGCCGCGGCATCACCGTCAATTGCATCGCCCCCGGCTTCATCGCCACCGCCATGACCGATGCACTCAACGATGACCAGAAATCAAAAATCAACGCCACCATCCCCGCCGGCACCATGGGCCTGCCCGAAGACATCGCCGCCGCCGTGGTCTACCTCGCCTCCGACGAAGCAGGCTATATGACCGGCCAGACGCTGCACATTAACGGCGGGATGGCGATGATTTGAGCGTCGTCAGGAAGCTGCAACAAAAAAGCCCCGCTTTTTTGCGG
>JAUXOC010000028.1 GCA_030682495.1 Alphaproteobacteria bacterium
TATCCTTGCTACGGTCGCGCCACATCACACCCTATATTCAAGGAGAGGCGCGTATGCAGCAAGCACACGATGTCGTCGAAAAAGTTCTCAAACCGTGGCTGGAGAAACACCACCCGAACGCCGATCTGGTCGTTATGGCCGGCTCTTTTGGCCGCGCGATGAAAAACGGCAGCTATCAGCCGATTGCCTCTTCGGACGTAGATATGGTCATTCTGTACCGTGACCTTGAAAACGGCGGCTTCAAGGCGGCGACGCAAATCTTCACGATGGAAGAGGTGGGTACGGCGCTTGGTGAAGACAAGCCGCGTATTATGATGATTGATACCAATATCCTCGATTTCGCCGCGCTGCATTATCACGATCAGGTCGTGCGCGAAAACAAATCGGTTGTTTTCATCAACGTCATGCTCGACGAAGGCTATGTGCTGAAAGACACGCTGGGCATTGGTCCGGTCATCCAGCAAAAGGCAAAAGAGTTTCTGGCCGAAGGTCCGCTGCCGATGTCCAAAGACAGATGGCAGTCTGAAATCTCCATGATGGAAACCTTTCTGAAAGATATCCGCGCTGCAGGTTCGGCAGAGGAAAAGCAATTCATCGGTGCAATGGCGCTGATTCATGTCGGCGATTTCGGCTTGCATCTGCAGGACTTCTGGCCGCGTTTCAATCAGGCCTATCGCACCTATGACCAACACTTCCCCGCCGAAGGCACGAAAATTACCGAAGCCTTCTCGCCGCTGGTGCGCAAGGGCGAAAGCCTGAAAGCGGAAATCCTGCTGGAAGAATTTATCAAGCGTGGACATGAAAAAATGAAAGCCGCGCCCGATGCCTCGCCGGATATTTTGTTTTCGGTCAAAGACCATGTGCCCGCAGACGAAGTGCGCGACATCAACAAAACGTTTTTCAAATTCGCCCTCGAACATTACTGCGAAGCGCTTGAGCCCAGCGCGCGCCGCGGTGAGCTGGCGCAACTCTCCAACCTCTCGGCCATGCTGCTGATGCTGAAATCCGCGCAGGCGGGCAATGACGGTGTTCAACCGGCCGTTGGCGCGGCAGCCATGCATTTCTTCAACGACCGGTTGCCCAATACGCTACCCGCAGCGCTTGACGGTCTGCGCGAAAATAATTTCGACGGTCTGCGCAAAGTGGCGGAAGACGCGCTTGCCGATGTCGGCGGCGTGCATTACAGCCGTCTCGAGAATTACTATCTCGACGACATCGCTCGCGTGAATGCGATGGCCGAAAAACGTGCCAACGAAAACAACGCGCCGGTGCAGAAGCCGAAATTCAAGCCGAACTATAAACTCTGAACAACAGGACGCTGCGAACCATCATGACAGAACCGCGCTATGTACTTTATCAAAACGACCTGCCCGACGGGCTGACCTTTGGCGATACGCTGGCCATTGATACCGAATTTATGGGGCTGAACGTCTGGCGCGACCGCCTGTGCCTGCTGCAAATCTATGACGGCAGCGACGGCGGCAAGACGCATATGGTGCAGTTTGAAAAAGACAATTACAACTGCCCCAACGTCAAAAAACTGCTGTCGGACGCGTCCAAGAAAAAACTGTTTTACTTCGCGCGCGGCGATATGCGGTGGATCGGCTATTACCTCGATGTTATTCTTGAAAACGTCTATTGCCTGAAAATCGCCTCTCGCATCGCGCGCACCTATACGCAGGCGCATGATCTGGAAGATGTCGCCAAACATGTTTTGGGTGTGAAGATTTCGAAAGAACAGCAATGCACCAACTGGGGCGCACCGGATTTGACGCATGCGCAGCTCGACTATGCCTGCTATGACGTGATCTACCTGCATGCGATTCAGGAAAAGCTCGACGCGCTGCTCGCACACGAAGGCCGCGCGCATATTGCCGGTGGTTTGTTCAAGGCGCTGCCCGCTGTGGTGCGCGCCGATCTGGCCGGTTGGTCACACGAAGATATCTTTGCCTATCACGTACCCAAGCCGTAAAGGCGGGGAGAGTGGCGGGTAATTATATTACGCAATAAGATGCCGCATCTTTTCACTACATGCGTAAGGCCCCGCGCGCGATTCTGGGGATAGTGTACTATAAGTGTCTGATAACAATAAATATAATGGCATTTGCAATCGGCGTGAATATTGGATAATGTGTCGCCTAAATCGTTAAAAAATTATTTACATCTACGCTTGACATTATGTCATCGTTTTTGTACTTTTTGTCTCGATTAGGAAAAATAAAAACCGTAACCCCCATCGTTGGTGCACGCACAGTCACCGAGGAGCCCACTCAAATGATGAATAAACAAAACAGCGCCGAAACCCAGTTTAACCGCACCGCGGAAGAAGGTGGCGAGGATCAGCGTATTCAGAATCGCATGAAGCGGGCGCGTGGCGGCGTGATTGATTTTGCCGAAGCGGATGAAGACCTCCGCAAGGAAATGCTGAAGATCATGGATCCGATCGACAAAGCGCCCAACAGCTTTGAAGCGATCATCAGCTATGGCAACCCGCCGCTTGATAAACTCGGCAAGGTTGCGAACGAAATGATCCGCGTTCAGACCAAATTCAACAACGAAGTCAACGTTATGGCGACGGCTTTTGATAAGCTGGAAGACGGCATCAAGGGGATGAACCTTGACACCTTCGGCGAAGCGACACGCAAGGCCCTCAGCGGCATGGCAGGCGCGGCCGGCAGCGGCGTCAAGGGCGTCACCAAAATGATGCGCGGCATGTGGGATGCAGTTTCCGGTGCCAAAGCGAAACGCACCGAAGACGAAAAAGTCGTCAAGGAAATGCAGGAAGCCCTGCCGCAGATGCTCGAAGACCTGCTGAAGATGGTCAAGAACATCGAAAACACCGAAAAAGGCATCGTCGAAGTCACCCGCGAAGCGGAAAAGCTCGGCAAGGCCCGTACCGAAGCCACGCGCGAACTTGGTGTCTATCTTGGTGCCGCGAAAGAAGTCATGCGCCGCTATGACCAGGAATACATTCCCCAGGCGCGCGAATACTTCGAGGAATCGGGTGATCCCGAAGATGAAATCATCCTGAAGGAAACGCTGAAGCGCCGCGACGATTTCGAAGACCGTATTCTGGTTCTCGAAGGCTCCCGCGCCGCATCCGTCATCGCCGCTCAACAGCTGATGCAGATGATCGAGACGATGGAAGACCAGCGCAAGAAAATTCAGGACATCCTGCGCAACGGCCAGAACGAGTGGAAGGCAATGCTCGTCGCCGCCGGTATCGCCGGTTCCTCGCTGAAGGTCGCACAGACCATCAAAAAGGCCGACGAAATGGGCGACCGCATGCACGACCAGACCCAGCATATGATCGAACAGGCGCATGAACTGACGCAAAACTCCAAAGCGCGCGGCACGATTGATCCGCAGAAACTTATCGAAGCGGCTCAACGTCTGGAACGCCTGCTCGAGAGCGAATCGGAAAACCGCGAGAAACGCCGCATGCAGCTCGAAGCAACGTCGAAAGCCCTGCGTGGCGCAACCGACAAGCTTATCGAAGCCGCCGACCACTCCAGCAAAGCGCGCCAGCTCGAAGCGATCAAAACCGCCGAAGACAACGCAGAAAAAGCGCGCAAGGAGCAGGCAGACAGCCAGGCCAACGACAACAGCGAAGGCGTTGCAACGCCTGCTGCTGCCGACAAACCGGCACGGGCACGTCGTCCGCGCGGTCCGAAGTAATCAAAGACAGCTGGCGTTCCGCTTCGGCGGGCGCCAGCTTTTCTTTACCTCGCGATATGCTTTATGAATAAATGAACGGCCGAGCGATAAATTCAGGGATGGTGCGAAGATGAACTGGTTCACAGGCAATAAAAAAGACGAAAAACCGGCGCCGCGCGAAAGAGAAGCGGAATCGTGGAACGATGGCCTGAGCACGGCGCTGCCCGCCAAGGCGCAGTTCTTTGACTCTATGCGCACCGATGCCTACCAGAACCTGAACCTTGTCGAAAACCATATTGAATTTTGGGCGGCGCTGCGCGTTGACCCCGCCGAAGACAAGTGGCGCGTGATGCACTACATGATCTTCTCGCTTGACCGCGAAGACGGTAAATTCGTTGCCGAAGTTCACGTAAAGGACAGCAACGGCAAACCCAAAGACGTTACCTTTGCTGAAGCCGTCAGCCACCTGGCGCGCACCGATTACGTTGCCAGCAACCTGAATGACCGTGCAGCCGAAGAAGTAGATGCAAAATACCCCGCTGATAAATACCCAGAGATCAAGGCGCATTACCATGACCTCGAACACTACAAAGGCGTTGCGAACATTGAAGGTATCGCCTTCAACGAGCACAACGAACCCTATCGCCGCGTCGAAGGTAAAATTTTTGCCGATGCAACGTTTCAGCGCAGCGAAGTTGTTAAATCGATCCTCGCTGTCGATGGAGCGCGTGACGTGCCGCAGGTTAAAGCCAAGATCGAAGGCGGCATTCTGTCGGATATCTTTACTTCTCACGCCGACAAGGGCGCATCGCTCGACCAGCTTTTGAATATCGGTAAAGTTCTTATTGCCATGGACCAGTTTGCGGTTCAGGTTGGCGCAGCTTATCTGGCGGCGCAGGTCGCGGCAGGTAAAGACGATGGTTTCGAGCGTATCGAAGGCCTGAAGCCGGCCGAAAAGAAAAAAATCCTCGAACAGGCACGCGCCGCGTTGCCGTCGATGAGCGAAGAAACCGCCGCGAAAAAAGCGCTGCGCGATATCATCCCCGAAATGAATGAACAACTGTCACAAGCCGAAGCGCTGGGCGTGCATGTCGAGCCATTTCAGAAGTTTGCAGCAGAGATGGAGCTGTACTTTAACCTTGTGCATGCTTCCAAAAACCGCAGCCGCCTGATGCAGGATGTGATGTCGCCGTCGAATGCCGATGGTAATACCATCACCGACATCGTGCGTTCGGTCGATCAGGCACAGAAGAAATTCTTTGACCTCGGCGGCTCGCAAGAGCAGATGGACAAACTGAAAGCCTGGGTTGTCAGCCCGAGCAAAGACCAGATTCCGGGCTGGGTTCCGGGTTTCCTGACGCGCTATTACACTTCGCGCGGCAAGATCATGGAAAAAGTCCAGCAGCGCCGCGCCGGTGCCACGCAGGTCAAGGTTCTGCCCGCCGAAGTGAAACCGCCGATTGCGGATGAACACAACGAAGGCGCGCTGCGTTCCCAGCAAGCTGCAAAGCCGAAAGCCGCACCGGGTCAAAACCCCTGATCTCCTGAAAGGGGTTTGACAGTCAATGCTCAGACGTTTCTTTGAATGGGTCAGCGGCAAGCCGAAAGAGTGGCTGGCCAAGCCACGCCTTGTTCCCGAAGCCTATCGGGACGAGCCGGAAGACAGTTCACGCTGGGTGATGTCACAGGAATATGCTGACGCCGAATACCGCAATCGCCGCTATTACCTCGCCGCTGTCAAAGAAGATGCGAATGATAGCTATTGGCGTATGACGCTGGTTTCGTGCGATCTGAAGCATGGCGATACGTATTTCGAGTTGAGCCGCCGCCAGATCGCCGATGATCCGTCCGAAGTGCTGCATTACATGCAGCGATTCGAAGAAAGTTGCCGCAAAAAAGAATTCATCGCCCTGCCGCAATCCCGCGCGACGTACCGCAAGTTCGCCAATAATTTTGGCCAGCATTTTGATGGCGAAGGCCACAGCTTTACGGTGGATACGCAAGAGCCGATCGCGCGCGAAGTTTTTATGACCCGCGAAAGCCTTGAAAAAGTCTTCCACAACGAAGCCGCGAAAAAACCGGTGCTGGATACGTGGGAAAAAATTTACGCCTATATCGTGAACGGTCAGCCGGTCAAGGGAATCTCCACCGAAGATTTGTCGGGAGATAAGGCTTGGCCTGTTTTTGCAGATGAGCTGGAAATGATGTCTGCCAAGCTGCACAAGCTGCCGGATTATCTGGCCGGAGAAGAATTTACCGAGCGTCAGAAGCAAAAAACCCTCGAAAACATGATCGAATACGTGATCGTCGATCCGACGCGTTTTGAAACCAGCGATAAAATGCGTCTGGCGCAGCATCTGGCGGATGCCAGCATTCTGGTCGGTCTGCTGCGCGCGGGCTCAAAGCTGTATGATGCACAGTTCAGCGCCGGTCTTGATCTGTCGCCGGAAAAGCTGGCTTTTGTGGGGTTGGTCGGTAAAATCTGTGCCGATTTCGCCGAGCAACGTTTCGGCCTGAGCGAAAGCGAAGCCAAGCCAATCGCCAATATTATTTCGCAGGGCGATGATCCTTACGGCAAGCTTTTGCCCGCCGAGGTCACCGTGGCGCAGTATCCCGCGTCCAAGCCCGCGCCCGAAGTGCAGGAAGCGTCGGCTGCTGCCGCGCCAGACACTGCAAGCAAAGCCAAAAACACAAGCAAGACCAAAAAGAACAAACCGTCTTAAAGTTAAGATACGTCATCAAAAAAGCCCCGCAAACAATGCGGGGCTTTTTTGATGCGCAAGCAGGGGGTTGCGGCTGGCTTAATAAGCTTTGCCGCCGCCTTCACCTTCGCCGTACGGCACCCAGACGTTTTTGATCTCGGTCGCGTAGCGGAGGAATTCCTCTCCTTCAGCCTGCGTGCGGTCAAACCAGTCGCGGCGTTTGCCGTTATTGACCCAGGTACGCTTCAGGTTGCCGGTCGATGATTTTTCGACAAGCAGGCTGCCTGTGGTGTCAGAGCCGAAATACCAGATGGCATCAACATCGTCATGCTCGGCCAGCGTCTTGGTCAGCTCGGCACGGTGGCCGGTCACGATATTGATCGCGCCCGCAGGTACGTCTGATGTGTCAAATATCTGATAGAGGTCGGTTGCCAGCAGCGGATATTTTTCCGACGGTACAATCACGCTGCGGCAGCCCATCGCCATTGCGGGGGCGAAGAGGGAGACGAAACCCAGCAGCGGGTTTTCATCGGGGCAGACGATGCCCAGCGTGCCCACAGGCTCTTTCATTGCAACAGCAATAAAACGTGCGGGCGGGTAATGCACATCGCCATCGTATTTGTCTGCCCATGCGCCGTAGGTGAACAGGCGGCGGATGCTTTCATCGACTTCTTTCTTCGCCTGCGCAGGCGTTGCGCCCGTCAGGTCGATCAGGCGTTTTTTGAACTCGTCTGCACGCGCCGACAGATTTTCGGCGATGTAATAGAGGATTTGCGCGCGCAGATGATGCGCGGCCTTGCCCCAGCCTTCGGCTTTCTTGGCGGCTTCGACGGCATTGCGGATATCCTTGCGGTTGCCTTCGCCGACCTGTCCGGCCAGTTTACCCTTGGCGTTCAGGATAGAGAGGCTGTAAGCACCGTCCGGACGCGCCTGCTTGCCGCCGATATACAGCTTGGCGGTGCGGTCGATGGCGTCGAGGCCTTCGACAGCGGGTACGTGTTTTGCGGCGGAGAGTGCGGATTTTCCGTCTTTATATAGGGGCAAATCCTCGATGAAATCCGGCTTGAGATAGGCATACATGCCCTCGCGGCCGCCTTCGCGGCCAAAGCCGGATTCGCGGTAGCCGCCAAAGCCGCAAGCGGCGTCAAACATGTTGGTGGAATTGATCCAGACCACGCCCGCCTTGATCTTCGGCGCGATATCGAGGGCGAGGTTGATGTTCTCGCTCCAGATGCTCGCGGCAAGGCCATAGCGGGTGTTGTTGGCCAACTGCACGGCTTCTTCGGGTGTGCGGAAAGTCATGACGGTCACAACGGGGCCGAAGATTTCTACTTCAGCCACGGTAGAAGATGTCTGTACATTCAGCAGCATGGTAGGCGGATAGAAACAGCCTTTGGTCGGGCAGGAGTCTTTGCCGGGCTGTACCAGTTCTGCGCCTTCTTTTACGCCCTGTTTGACGAGGCGGGTGATTTTCTGCAGCTGCTCTTCGCTGGCCAGCGCGCCCATGTCGATCGCTTTGTCGAGCGGCGAGCCGACGCGCAGCTGCGCCATGCGGCGTTTCAGCTTTTTGATCATCTTATCCGCGATGCCTTCCTGCAACAGCAGGCGGGAACCGGCGCAGCAGACTTCACCCTGATTAAGCCAGATGCCATCGACCACGCCTTCGACAGCGCTATCCAGATCGGCATTTTCAAAAACAATCGTCGGCGATTTTCCGCCCAGCTCCAGCGTCAGCGCTTTGGCGCTGCCGGCCGTTGTCTGGCGGATCAAACGGCCCACATCGGTCGAGCCGGTAAAGGCGATTTTAGCAATGTCCGGATGTTTGGTGATTTCTGCACCTGTGCTGCCATCGCCTTGCACAATATTGATAACGCCCGCGGGGATGCCAGCTTCGAGGAAGAGGTCAGCGAAGAGTGCAGCTGTCAGCGGCGTGAATTCGGCAGGCTTCAGGACAACGGTATTGCCGGCCGCAAGCGCAGGGGCAATTTTCCACGCCATCATCAGGAAAGGGAAATTCCACGGAATAACCTGACCGACCACGCCGTGCGCGGTATAGCCGGGGAATTCGGTATCGAGAATCTGCGCCCAGCCGGCATGATGATAGAAATGTCGCGCGGCGAGAGCGACGTCGATATCGCGCGTCTCGCGTATCGGCTTGCCGTTGTCCAGCGTCTCCAGCACGGCAAGCAGGCGGGAATTTTTCTGGATGAGGCGGGCGAGGGCATAAAGACATTTCGCGCGTGCGTGATTGTCGAGCGCCTGCCATTTCTTCAGCGCCGTTTTTGCGGCCTTCACGGCAGCATCCACACCGGCTTTGGTGCCGCAGGCGACTTTGGCGAGCTTTTCGTTCGTGGCGGGGTTCAGCGTATCAAACCATTTGGATTTGGCGGGAACGACCCATTTGCCATTGATAAAATGGCCGATGGTTCTGTCTTTTTGATCCAGCCATTGCAGCGCGGTTTTTTCTGTCTCCGGCGCCGGACCGTATTCCATGGTGTCGAAAATTTCTGCAACTTTTGCGGACATGTGGTGGTCTCTCCTTAGTTTCTAACTTCTTCGCCATGCCCGCGAAGGCGGGCATCTGGCATGATTTATAAACTGCCGCTTTGCGGCGGCCAGACCCCCGCCTGCGCGGGGGTGGCGGTGGTTATGAGGCGATGCTGTCGTACAAGTCATTCCAGTTCGGGTTCATCTCTTCTATCAGGCGCATTTTCCAAGTCCGGTTCCATTTTTTAAGTCGCTTTTCGCGGCTCAGTGCGGCGTCGTAGTTGTCATGTACTTCGTAATAAACCAAAGTTTTGACGTCGTGTTTTTTGGTGAAGCCATCGGCGAGTTCGTTCTTGTGTTCCCATACGCGCCTGACAAGGTTCTCCGTGAAACCTGTGTAAAAAGTGCTGTTGCGCCCTTTCGCTAGTATGTAAACGTAGTATTGCCCCATCTTGTAAGGCGATCCTGCTTATCTGTTCCGCTTCGGCACGCCTGTGCGGATGACGACCTTGCCTTCGGCGGGGTCGTCCTTCGGGTTCAGGGCGGCTTCGGCTTTGGCGCATGCTTTAATCGCTTTTTCCCAATTCGGGTCAGCGGCGCGGGCGGCTTTCAGTCTTTCAAGCAGATCGGGCGTGATGCCGTTTTCGTTAAAATCTTTCTTGCTCATCTCTGTATCTCCCTACGCCATCGGGTGGCGGTTGTTGGCGGAATAGCGGCCGGTGATGAAATGTTCCAGCTGGCGTTCGATATCGCCCAGCAAGGAGGACGCACCGACGCGGAACAGGTCGGGCTCCAGCCATGGGTTGCCAAGCTCTTCTTTCATCAGGAACTGGTAATTCATGATGTCCTTGGCGGTGGAAATGCCGCCGGCGGGTTTATAGGCGATTTTGTATCCGGTCTGCTCGTCAAACTCGCGGATCATGCGGATCATGATGAGAGAGACGTTAAGGTTCGCATTCACATTTTCTTTGCCGGTGGAGGTCTTGATGAAGTCGGAACCGGCCATCATGGCGACAAGTGACGCCTTGGCGACGTTGCGCAGCGTGGCCAGCTCGCCGGTGGCAAGGATGGATTTCAAACGCGCATCGCCGCAGGCTTCGCGCATCTGCTTCACTTCGTCGTACAGCGCCTGCCAGTTGCCGGTCAGCACATGGCCGCGGGTGATGACGATATCGATTTCTTTGGCACCCGCCGAGACGGAGGCACGGATTTCGGCCAGACGCTGTTTCAGTGGCGACATCCCGTGCGGGAAGCCGGCGGATACGGCGGCGACAGGGATCCCCGAGCCTTCCAGTTCGCGCACGGCGGTTTCAACCATTTCGTGATAGACGCAAACGGCGCCCGTTGTGATAGGGCGGTCGGCAACGCCGAGGGCTTCGGCGATATCATCGCGCAGGGGCTTTTTGGCCTTGGCGCAGAGACGTTTGACGCGGCCCACGGTGTCGTCACCGTTGAGCGTGGTGAGGTCGATGCAGGTGAGGGCTTTGAGCAGCCACGCGGCCTGCCATTCCTTCTTGACCGTGCGGCGACCAAGCAGGGTTGCGGTGCGGCGCTCCACGGCGCTGAAATTGACTTCGACGCCTTCCAGCCATTCGAGGTTGATGTCAAAGCCCGGATTGCGGGCATGGCCGCTTGTCCTGTTGGCAGGGGCGGGGAGTTTGACAGGCAGGTTGCTGACCGGCGCAGCCGTATCGGCAGCGGTCATGTGCGGGCGCGCTTTCGCCATAGGGTACCTCGTCCTAAGAAATATGAAATTATGCTTTAAATTACATCGAAAACAGCGTATGAGCAATGTGTGATAAGTAAAAGAATCCGAACAAATAACGGCAAAAAAACAATATTATGGAATTTAAAGATTTAGGTCTCAGCGAAGGTATCCTCAGAGCCGTTGAAGAAGCGGGCTATAAGGAGCCGACCCCCATTCAGGCGCAGGCCATCCCCGCGATCCAGATGTGCCGCGACGTCCTTGGCCTTGCGCAAACGGGTACGGGCAAGACAGCTGCTTTCACCATTCCGATGATCGATGCGCTGGCCGGTGGCCGCGCCAAAGCGCGTATGCCGCGCTCGCTGATCCTCAGCCCCACGCGCGAACTCGCCGCGCAGATTTCCGAGAACTTCGTCAAGTACGGCAAATACCACTCGCAGCTCAGCATGGCGCTGATTGTGGGCGGCACGTCGATGGACGATCAAATCCGCAATCTTGAGCGCGGCGTAGATGTTCTCATCGCCACCCCCGGACGTTTGCTGGATTTGTTTGAACGCGGCAAAATTCTGCTCGCCGATATCAAAATCCTCGTGATCGACGAAGCTGACCGCATGATGGATATGGGCTTTATTCCCGATCTTGAAAGAATTGTGTCGCTGTTGCCGCCGATGCGCCAGACGCTGTTTTTCTCGGCCACCATGCCGGGGCCGATTAAAAAGCTTGCCGATAAATATCTCAGCAACCCCAAAACAATTACAGTTTCGCCGCCGTCATCGACAGCAGTGAACGTCGAGCAGTATCTGGTCAACGTGAACCATTCGCGCGGCAAATCGGCGATGTTTATGAAGATTTACGAGCAGGAAGACGTCAAGAACGCTTTCGTTTTTTGCAACCGCAAGCGCGATATCGACGAAGTCTGCCGTTTCATGAAATCGAAGCGCCTGTCCTGTGCCGCGCTGCATGGCGATATGGAACAGGACGAGCGCACTGCCGCGCTGAACAGATTTAAAGCAGCCGAAATCCAGATTCTTGTGTGCAGCGACGTTGCCGCGCGCGGTCTTGATGTACAGGGCATGTCGCATGTCTTTAACTGGGATGTGCCTTTCAACGCTGAAGACTATGTGCACCGTATTGGCCGCACCGGCCGTGCGGGGGCGAAAGGCCGTGCTTTCACGCTGGTCGTTCCCAGTGATGAAAAGGCGCTTGCGAATATTCACAAGCTGATCGGCAAGAAAATCGACCTCCTCGAAATGGCGGGCGCAACCCCGACCGAAGCGCCGCCGCCGCAGCCTTCAGTGCAGCAAAAGGCGCGTCACCACAACCGCGACCAGAAGCAAAACCACCGCCACCGCTTGCCGCCGCAGGATATCGAAGAATCCGATGTTAATAACGGCAGCTTCGGTGACGACATCCCGTCTTTTTTGCAGAAAAAATAAACCTGCCCAGACCTTCTCTTTTAACGCGCGTTTGTCAGAAACGTGCGGGCGAAGCGTTGACATGTATCTGATTTTTCTCAATAATCATAATCTATACAGGTGCGGCTTTCTGCTGCGGGATATGGGTATCAGTGACAGGCTTCAAACCGGACAACAACAGGCACGGAAAAGGCGGGATGCGCGGCGCGGCCGCGCTGGCGTTGCTGCTATGCCTGCTGGCGGGAACGGCTTTCGCCGCGCCGCTTGATTTCAATGATGACGAGCCGGTCAATATCGCGGCAAAAGAATTGACGCACGACGAAGCCGGTCAAAGCGTCACGGCAACCGGCGATGTCGAGTTGCAGCAGGGCGGCAAAATTTTGCGCGCGGATAAAATCGTCTATAACCTCGGCACCGATGTGGTATCGGCTATCGGCAACGTTGCGCTGCTGGATGAAAACGGCGATGTGCATACCGCCGAATATGTTGAACTGTCGGGTGATCTTAAAAACGGATATGTGCAGGGGCTTTTGTCGATACTCTCCGATGGTTCGCGTTTTACGGCTGCCGAAGCGCGGCGTGAAGACGGCCGCCGCACCACCATGACCGCAGGTAGCTATACGCCCTGCAAAGTCTGCGAAGAAAAACCGAACCCCGTCTGGCAAATCAAGGCCGATAAAGTCGAACACGACTTGGAAACCAAAAGTATCAAATACAAAAACGCGCGGCTGGAAGTGCTCGGCGTACCGCTGGCCTTTGCACCGATCTTTTCGCATGCCGATCCTTCGGTCGAGCGGAAAAGCGGCTTTTTGCGGCCCGATTACGGCTGGAGCGACGATGTGGGTACTTTTGTCGAAGCGGGTTATTACTTCGGCGATATCGCGCCCGATAAAGACGCCACGGTGCGCATCCGCCCCAGTACGCGCGCGGGCGTTCTGATGATGGGGCAGTGGCGGCAGCGCTTCGAGGCCGGCAGATTACAGCTTGACGGCAGCGGCGTTGTTTCCGACCGCCGCGAACAAGACGGACGTATCGAAGAAGATCGCAAGCGCGGTCATATCTTCGCAACCGGACTTTACAACATCGACGATAAATGGCGCGCCGGTTTGAATATCGAGAGGGCTTCGGACAAAGGTTATCTGCGCCTTTACGATATTTCGAGAGAGAACGTGCTGGAAAATGAAATCTACGCAGAGCGTTTTGCAGGGCGCAATTATTCGCGCATCAGCGCGCTGAATTTTCAGGACGTGCGCCTTGGCCTGCGCCCCGAACAGCCCGATGTCTTGCCCCAGGCGGAACACCGTATGTATGGCGAGCCTGTCTCTATGATGGGCGGACGCTGGACGGCGGGCGTGTCGGCGCTTGCGCTGCACCGCGACAGTGATGGACAGGATATGCAGCGCACTTCCGCCGATATCGGCTGGCAGCGCCGCGATGTATTACCGGCGGGGCTGGTTACGCAGATGGATCTTACCGCGCGCGGTGATTTCTACGCGCTGCAAGACCGCGATGCGGCGGTGCTGAACCCCGGCCTGAATGACGATTCAAACCGTGGGCGTTTTATGGCCGTGGCGGGGGTGATGGCCAGCTATCCGCTCGTCAAACGCTTTGATAAATCGCAGGTGGTGATCGAACCGCTGGTCGGCGCGAGCCTGAGCCCGCAGGTCGATGATGGCAACCGCGGTATTCCGAACGAAGACAGCATCGATATTCAACTTGATACCAGCAATCTTTTTGCGCATAACCGCTTTCCCGGTATCGACGGACAGGAAGACGGCGCGCGCGTCAATTATGGTTTGCGCACAGGGCTCTATGGTGACAATGGCCGCTTCGGCAAAATTTTTGTCGGTCAGAGTTACCGTTTTGACGAAGACAATATTTTTCCGCGCGGCTCCGGTCTGGAAGAGAATTCATCCGATATCGTCGGACAGGTCAACCTCGGCCTGTCACGCTATCTGCGCGGTGATTACCGCTTTCAGATAGACAACCGTCACCTGACGATGCGGCGGCATGAATTGATGGCACATGGCGGCAATGACCGATTTACGCTCAATCTGGGTTATATTTATTTCGGCGGGATTGTGGGTACTGGCTTCACTGAGTCGCGGGAACAAATGCAGGTGGACGGCGTTTACCGCCTGACGCCCTATTGGTCGCTGAACGCCTATAGCCTGACGGATCTGGGGCAGGAACCCGGATTGCGCAAGGCATCCTTGGGTATCAGCTATGCCGACGAATGCTTTACTTTCTCGCTGCAGGGGACGCGTAACCTTATCAACGAGGCTTCGGGCGAGAACGGCATGGTTTTGATGGCGCGCATCGGGCTTAAAAACATCGGGGAGATTGCCAGCCCTAAAATACAGTTTCAGCGGGACGTGGATGAACCATGATCGCCCGCCTGAATAAGAATGGAGTCAGCCTATGACGTTTAACATGTATGGAACGGGCGGTGTCGGCCGCCACCGCCGCCGGCAGCAACAACAGCGCCGCAAGGTCATGTGGATTTTCCTCTTCCTGCTCGCGCTGGCGGGGTCGTCCTTCTGGTGGGGGGCGGAAACCGAGCGTACCAGCCAGATGGCGTTCAAGGAAAAAGCATCGTCGCTGGAGAAAGAGCGCGCGGGGCTTGAAAATATGATTACCACCCTGCGCTCCGAAGTGCAGTCGACGCAGGTGCGTTACCAGCAGCTGGAAGCGAAATACCAACAAGAAGTGCCGCAGGGCGAGTTCAAGAACCTGACCGATCTGGTACGCAAGCAATTGACTGCCGGCATCAAACCGGCACGTCTTGCCTTTGTCATTGAAGCCGCGCGCCCGCCCAAAAATTGTACCGAACCCTCTGTCAAACGCTTCGTTGTCAAAACACCGGTCTATAACGGCCCGCATGGCACGGTCAGCTTCGGCAACGGTGTGGTGACGGTGACAGGTGAAGGCGCGGCGGCAACGACGTCGAGCGGTATGCCTGAAGCCTGGTACGACCCCGGCAAGCCTGTAAAGATCGTCTTCATCGAAATCGGTGGCAAGCAGACAGTGAAAGAAGGCCTGCTGCCTGTCCAGCATTCACTGGTCGTCGGCAGTAAGGAATATCGTTTTACCGTCGCAGCGGGGGAGCGTTCCTTTATCAGCGTGACGTCGGATAGCTGCGATTATCCTTGAAAATACGGCGCTTTTGGTACTTAAGCACCGCAAATGAGGGCTGGTTTTCTTGACGTCTCGCTTTTTCTTATGGCAATATAGTCCATCTTAAAAGAAACCGACGAGAGGGCGCCGCGATGATACGCCAGCAGGATCATGACAATTTACACACGATGATGCAGCAGTTGCACCGCCGCGAACAGGAGAGTGCTGCCGCCATGGGGCGTGAGGCGCTTGATTTCGCACCGCAGGCGCAAAGCCTTGCGCGCGTGGCTGAAGCCGTGACATCAAAAAAGCAATGGCCGCTGAAACAGGAAGACGCGGGCGCGCTGTCTTTTGCCTATAATCGCCTGATCCATGTTTTCGGCGTTAACCCGCAGGAAAAATTTATGCAGGATGCGCGCGAGTCTTTTAAACGCGTCGAAGAAAGTATCTGGCCAGCCGGTATCCGCCGTCCACCTGACATGCAGCGTCTTCTGAATGACGGGCTTGACCCTGCGCCTGCCCTTAATGGCGCGTCTCAATCGCCTCGCGGATCACGTCAGGGTTATCCGCAAAAACGCCATCGACCCCCCAGCGCATAAGTTCGCGCGCGAATTCCGGATCGTTGATGGTATAGGCGAGGAGGGGCTTTTGCAGCTCCATATACTCCTCGACTTCTTCGCGCGTGGCGGTATTGCCGTTGAAATTGATCGTGGCAGCCTCCAGATATTCCGCCAGCTGACGCCAGTCCGGCAGATGCTCATCTATCAAAAAACCACGCGGCCATTCGGGGATCATATCCATCGCCGTTTCAAGGCTGACATGCTGAAAGCTGGAGATCAGCGGCGGCGGACCGTCTTCCGGCCAGATGCGCGAGGCGACATCAAGTGCGACTTCGGCTGTTTCCTTTTCGCGGCCGGGGCAGGGCTTGATTTCAAGATTGAGGCCAAGCCCGCGGTCGAGGATGACGTTGAGTGCGTCTTCCAGCGTCGGTATTTTCTCGCCGATAAAGCTGTCGCCGTACCATGAGCCGGCGTCCAGTTCCTGTATGTCTTTCCAGTCGAGGTCTTTCATCAGCCCGTCGGCGCCGGTGCAGCGCAGCAGCTCGTCGTCGTGGAAAATCACGGCAACGCCATCGCGCGTCAGCTTCACGTCCAGCTCTACCCATTCGATACCCAGATCGGCGGCAGCGTGTATCGATGATAGCGTGTTTTCCGGCGCATAGGCCTTGGCGCCGCGGTGGCCGATGACTTTGGGGATCAGCAGGGAAGACATGAATAAAAGCTCCTGTCGAAAACAAAAAACGCGGGTGAATATTCACCCGCGCTTTTGTGATTGTCAATCAATCCGTCTATTAAACGGCTTCTTTTTGGCCTTCTTCAGGGGCCATCAGTGCCTTGATCGACAGCTTGATCTTGCCGCGTTCGTCAAGGCCGATGCACTTGACTTTCACCTTGTCGCCTTCTTTCAGCACTTCGTCCACGGACTTGATGCGGCGGGGGGCGATTTCGGAGATATGCACAAGGCCATCGGTCTTCGGCATGATGTTTACGAAGGCGCCGAATTCGACGATCTTGACGACAGTGCCGTCATAGACTGCGCCGATTTCCGGCTCGGCCGTAATGCCCTTGATCCAGTCCAGAGCTTTCTGGATGGATTCCGCGCTGACAGCGGCGATCTGAACGGTGCCGTCATCTTCGATGTCGATCTTCGCACCGGTTTGGGCGACGATCTCGCGGATGACAGAACCGCCGGAGCCGATCACTTCGCGGATTTTGTCTTTCGGGATTTTGATCGTGACGATCTGCGGGGCATTCTCGTTCAGGCTGTCACGCGAAGACGTCAGCGCCTTGGCCATTTCGCCAAGGATATGCAGACGGCCTTCTTGTGCCTGACCCAGCGCGATTTTCATGATCTGCTCGGTGATGGACGTGATCTTGATGTCCATCTGCAGCGCGGTGATGCCTTCGGCAGTACCGGCCACTTTGAAGTCCATGTCGCCGAGGTGATCTTCGTCGCCGAGGATGTCGGAGAGGACGGCAAATTTCTCGCCTTCCTTGATCAGCCCCATGGCGATACCGGCAACCGGCTTCGCCAGTGGTACGCCCGCATCCATCATTGCAAGGGAAGAACCGCAAACCGTCGCCATCGAAGACGAACCGTTGGATTCAGTAACCTCCGACACGATACGGATCGTGTAGGGGAACTGTTCCTTGGACGGCAGCAGGGGACGCAGCGCGCGCCATGCCAGTTTGCCGTGGCCGATTTCGCGGCGACCCGGGCCCATGTTGCGGCCGGTTTCACCAACCGAATAGGACGGGAAGTTGTAGTGCAGCATAAAGGTTTCTTTGTAGCCGCCTTCAAGGCTGTCGATGATTTGCTCGTCATCGCCGGTGCCCAGCGTGGTGACGACCAGCGCCTGTGTTTCACCGCGGGTGAACAGCGAAGAGCCATGCACACGGGGCAGAACGCTGACTTCAGCGAGGATGTTGCGGATTTTCTTGGTGTCGCGGCCATCGATGCGCATGCCGGTATCAAGGATACCGCCGCGGACGATGTCTGCTTCTGCTTCTTTGCACAGGCTGTTCACCAGCTGCTCGGTCACAGGGCTGCCTTCGGTGACGAGGGCGGCAATGGCCTTGTCGCGGGCGGCGTCAAGCTTGGCGACGCGTTCCTGCTTCAACTGGGTGGCGTAGGCGGCTTTGAAATCTGCGCCAACGAGGTCGATGACCTGTTTTTTCAGGGCATCGAAGTCGTAGGCAGGCTTCGCCAGTTCCCACGGTTCTTTCGCACATTGTTCTGCGAATTCGATGATCGCATGAATCAGCGGCTGGAAGCCTTTCCAGCCGAACATGACGGCATCAAGCATCAGTTCTTCGGAGAGTTCATGCGCCTCGGATTCAACCATCAGCACGCCTTCTTGCGTACCGGCGACAACGAGGTCGAGCTTGCTGCGGGTGCGCTCTTCGTTGGTCGGGTTCAGCACCAGCTGGCCATCGACGTAACCGACGCGTGCGGCACCGATCGGGCC
>JAUXOC010000069.1 GCA_030682495.1 Alphaproteobacteria bacterium
ACCTGTTTTTTCAGGCAGAAATAAGGCTGTTTTACTTGTTTTGCATACCGGTCAGATGCGCGACAACCGTGCCGTAGGAACTGGCGATTTCCATGCGCACGGGCACCATGGGGCCTTTTTCTTCAAGCTGCGCCATCCACAGGGTCGGGGGCTTTTTGCGTGCTTCGGTATGGTTCTGCACAGCCATCCAGCCGCGTTTGGCGTCGTCTTTTTTGAAGCCCGCGACAGGCTCGACCTTCAAGGTGCAGCGCAGGGTGTCACCGCGATAGGCGGAATATTTGCTTTTGGTCAGCGTTTCCATGCCGTCGTCTTGCAGGGTGATATTGAACCGGCGCTTGCCGTCGAAAACGGGAAAGCTGCCTTCGCATTTCGACGTCTGCCCCGTGCGCTGGAACATTTGCAGCGCGCCTGTCAGCATATCGACGGCGTTTTGTGTCAACTCCGGCTCAAAATCTTTTTTGATCTTGGTTGTATTGTTTTCATGCGTGGTGGTTTTCAGCACGTCGCCTTTGGGCGAAAACTGCATTTCAGTGACTTTTTCGTCTTTTTTCCAGCTACTGCGGGAGGTGTGCAGCGTTGGCACAGGCGCGCCATCGGTAGCGCGACCGGACGTCGCATAGCTTGCTTCCCACGGGAAGAGGGAGCCGATGGTGCCTTGCGTTTTCGCTTTCAGTGACATGTCGTAAGCTTTGGGGTCAAGATCCATTTCCAGCGTAGCCGCCAGCGCTTTGAAACCGCCTGCATAGACGTCATAGTTCAGGCCGAGTTTCTTGGGCGCTTCGATGTCATAGCGCAGGCTGGCCTTTTCAAACCCCGCATGCGCGGCAATGCTGTGCAGGCTGAGGACAGCCGCAAAAGACAAAGAGGTCAGGGATTTGATAAAAAAGATGTTCATTTTTCGCTTTTGCTGAGGTCTGTGCGGCATTTTGCTGGCATCCCTTGCATCCGAGGCTATATTAGCCCAAAGAAAAGAAGTAGTGTCCAGTTCCGTGCAAAGCAACTCAATGGGCGGTAAAGTAGCAAATTTATGAAAACTGGTCAACCCGAAAATCCAGAAACCGTTCTTTCCGTGCGCCCGTCTTGCTGCGGCGGAGAACCCGCGCCCGTGCAGGCGAAAGCCGTTCCCTCATGCTGTGACACGGACGAAAACGCAAAACCCCGCGCCGATTGGCTGTTTTGGGTTGGTTTATCTGTTGTTTCAATAGGTTACCTCTCCCATTTGGCGGCGGGCATAGACCCGCATGCGGCGCACGGGGGCAGCGGCGGGCTTGCAGGCGCGGCCTACGCCTTTGGCGCAGGTGTTTTCGACCTCATGAACATCATGTGGATTGGCGTCGTGGCGGGGATCATCGCCATGGGCTTCCTCAGCCGCGTGCCGCGCGATTTCGTGATGGCCGCGCTTGGCTCCGGCCGCGGGGTGCAGGGCATTTTCCGCGCCGCTTTCGCCGGTGTGTTGCTGGATTTGTGCAGTCACGGGATTTTGATGGTGGGCGCGAAGTTCTATGAACGCGGTGCGACCATCGGGCAGGTCATGGCTTTTCTGATCGCCAGCCCGTGGAACTCTTTGTCGCTGACATTGGTGTTGATCGCGCTGATCGGTCTGAAATGGACGCTCGCCTTTATTGTCCTCTCGATGGTGATCGGGATTGTGACGGGTATGTTGTTTGACCATCTGGTCGCGCGCGGCGTTCTGCCGCAAAACCCCAACCACCGCCCGCTGACGACAGGATTTCAGTTCTGGCCAGCCGCGAAAAAGGGCTTGGCGGGTGTCAAATGGACGCCGCGTTTTATCTGGGACACGCTGGTAACAGGCGTCAAGGAATCCAAGATGATTGTGCGCTGGCTGTTTGTAGGCGTTATTATCGCGGCAGGTTTGCGCGCGGGCGTTTCTGCCGATATGTTCGCGCAGTGGTTTGGCCCGACGATGCTGGGGCTCGGCGCAACGCTGGTGGCGGCAACGATTATCGAAGTTTGCTCCGAAGGCGCCGCGCCGATTGCAGGCGACCTATTTGGCCGCGCGGGCGCCATCGGCAATAGTTTTACCTTTTTGATGGCGGGCGTGGCAACGGATTACACCGAAATCATGGTGCTGCGCGAAGCCACAAGATCATGGAAAATCGCGCTCTTCCTGCCACTGCTCACCGTGCCGCAGGTGCTGGTGATCGGGTATATTATGAACCAGTTTGGCGGTTGATATCAGGACGCAAACTTCGCGTAAAATTCTTCTGATGTCAGGTCGTCCGTTTCCTCGGCAAAGCTATAGCCCGGATGTTTTTTGTCGATAAAGCTCTGGCCATGAAAGGTCAAGCTTTCCGTTCCCTTAAAAAGCCCCAGCGGCAGGTAATAGTGCCGGTTTTCTTTCAGACGGTAAAACAGATGCGTGCCGCAGGTTTTGCAAAAGCCGCGCTCCGCCCATTCGGATGAATTGTAAACGCCGATGTTGTCATCCCCTTGCAAGGTGACGTTTGCGCCCGCCTCGAAGGCCATCATCGGCCCGCCACCCCATGTGCGGCATATATCGCAATGGCAGGCATGGAAAACGCCACCCTGCGCTTCGGCAGAAAGAGTCACCTTACCGCAGAGACATTGGCCGGAGAGCTGCATGCTCAGGCCACCTTCGCCGTGCTGACTTTCAATCCGCTTTTGAACATGTCGATGATGCGGATGGTGTCTTCGCGTTCGGGGCTGGTGGAAATGACCGCGGCGGGCACTCCGATCAGCTCTTCAATGCGTTTGATATAGGCACGGGCATTGGGCGGCAGGTCTTCCAGCTTGCGCACGCCGGCCAGCTTCGTTTGCCAGCCGGGCAGGGTTTCATAGACCGGCTCCAGCTTTGCCTGCAAGTCCTGCGAGGCGGGGATGTAGTCGTAGAGTTTGCCGTCTGCTTTGTAGCCGGTGCAGATGTTGATGTCGGCCAGCGTGTCCATGACGTCAAGCTTCATCAGCGCGATGCCTTGAATACCCGCGACTTTTACGGCCTGACGTACCTGTACGGCATCGAACCAGCCACAGCGGCGCTTGCGCCCCGTGGTGGTGCCGAATTCGTGGCCGATACGCCCCAGCGTCTCGCCCGTCTCGTCAAACAATTCGGTGGGGAAGGGGCCGGAGCCGACGCGCGTTGAATAAGCCTTGGTGATGCCCAGCACATAGCCCAGCTGATCCGGCCCGACGCCCGTGCCGAGCGCCGCCTGCGCCGCCGATGTATTCGACGACGTAACAAAAGGATAAGTACCATGATCGACGTCGAGCATCACGCCCTGCGCGCCTTCGAACAAAATCGTTTTGCCGCTCTGGCGCGCTTCGTCCAGCACTTTCCAGCTCGGGCGAATAAAGGGCAGCAGTTTTTGCGCGATGTCTTTCAGGTAGGTGACGAATTCGGCGGCGTCCAGTTCGGGCGCGCCAAGGCCGCGCAGCAGCGCGTTGTGATAGAAAATCTGCTTGTCGAGCTTTGCGGGCAGGGTATCAGGATGCGCCAGATCGCACATGCGCAAGCCGCGCCGTCCAGTCTGGTCTTCGTAGGCGGGGCCGATGCCGCGGCCGGTGGTGCCGATCTTGGAGGCTCCGCGCGCTTCCTCGAAGGCTTTGTCGAGCGCACTGTGCAGCGGCAAAATGACCGGTGCATGTTCGGAAATAATCAGGTTGTCGGGGGTGATATGCACGCCCTGATCTTTCAGGCGCTCGATTTCCTCAAGCAGCGCGGTCGGGTCAACAACCACGCCGTTGCCGATGACGGAGAGCTTGCCGCGCACCACGCCCGAGGGCAGCAGGTGAAGCTTATAGACTTTCTCGCCGATCACGAGCGTATGGCCGGCGTTATGCCCGCCCTGATAGCGCACGACAATATCGGCTTCGGCGGCCAGCCAGTCGACAATCTTGCCTTTGCCTTCGTCGCCCCATTGAGAGCCGATCACGGTAATATTTCCCATATCCCATATCCTTTTCTGCGGTTTGACGGTAGCCCTCTCTGGATAGCACCCAAAGCCACCTAAAAACACGAAAATATTTAATAAAATCAGCAAAAAGACTCTTCGGAATCATACCCCCTTCGGGCTATTCTGGTGGGAATACAAGCCGCGCGGCGAAAACAGGGGCAGGGGGTTGAGAAAACCACCCGTGACGACTACTCTCGCGGCGGTACAGAAGAGGCTTTGAAAGTCCATGGGATTACTCGTTCTTAAATTCGGCGGCACATCGGTCGCCACGGTTCCGGCCATTGAAAACGTCGCCAACAAGGTTGCCGCCGAAATCGGCCGCGGGCACAAGGTTGCTGTGGTGGTATCGGCGATGTCCGGCGTGACCAACCAGCTGGTGAAATACTGCACCGAAATTTCCGAGATTTACGATCCGCGCGAATACGATGCGATTGTGTCATCGGGTGAACAGGTGACATCCGGCCTTTTGGCGCTGGCGCTGCAAAAGCGCGGCGTGCCTGCGCGCTCGTGGCAGGGTTGGCAGGTGCCGATCATGACCAACGACATTCACGCGAAGGCGCGCATCAAAAGTATCGAGACCGGTCTTCTGCGCGAAAGCCTTGATCGCGGCGAGGTTGCGGTCATTGCGGGCTTTCAAGGCTTGGCACCGGACGGGCGCGTCTCCACGCTGGGGCGTGGCGGGTCTGATACTTCGGCGGTGGCCGTTGCGGCGGCTTTGAAGGCAGAGCGCTGCGACATCTATACCGATGTTGATGGCGTTTATACGGCCGATCCGCGTATCGTCAACCACGCGCGCAAAATCGCCCGTATTTCCTACGAAGAAATGCTTGAAATGGCCAGCGTCGGGGCAAAGGTTTTGCAGACCCGCTCGGTCGAGCTGGCGATGAAAGAAAAAGTGCCGGTACAGGTACTGTCGAGTTTTGAAACGGCGCTGGGCAGCGACCTGCCCGGCACTCTGGTTGAAGATGAGGAGAATATCGTGGAACAGGAAGTCGTCAGCGGCGTCACGCATAGCCGCGATGAAGCAAAAGTCACCCTGCGTAATCTGCCCGATGTGCCCGGTGTGGCGGCCAAGCTCTTTGGCCCGCTGGCCGATGCGGCAGTCAACGTGGATATGATCGTGCAAAACGTCTCGCCGGGCGGGGAGCGCACCGATCTGACCTTTACCGTGCCGCGCGCCGATCTGCCCAAGACGATTGAAGTTTTGAAAGAGTCGATCAAATCGCTTGACGGCGCGCAGTTTGAATCCAGTGCCGATGTCGCTAAAATTTCCATCATCGGCATCGGTATGCGCAGCTATGCGGGTGTGGCATCGAAAATGTTCAAGACGCTGGCCGAAAAAGGCATCAACATTCAGGTCATCACAACGTCTGAAATCAAAGTCAGCGTGCTGATCTCCGAAGAATACACCGAACTTGCCGTACGCTCCCTGCACACAGCCTACGGTCTGGACGGGGAGGACGGGAAGGCCTGATGGCGGCGGACCCGCACAGCTGGACGCCGGGTCCCTCCAATCCCTCGCGCACGCGGGAAGAAACTGAATCCGACTTTGTCGAAGCGCAAATGGCGCTGGCCGGTCCGCGCCAGATCATGCTGCGCCTGCGCGCCATCATGGCCGAAGACCTGCCGGCAGAACGCCGGCTTGACCGTATCGTCACCCTTGTCGCGCGGGAGCTGCGCGCGGATGTCTGTTCCTGCTTTATCCAGCGGGCGGGCGAAGTCATCGAGCTTTTTTCAACCGTCGGCCTGCCTGCCGATGTCGCGCATAGCGCCAAGCTGCGTGTGGGCGAAGGCTTTATCGGCGATATCGCCGCAGGGGCTGTGCCGCTGGTGCTCAGCGATGTGACGACGCATCCGCAATTTGCGCTGCGGCCTGAAACGGGCGGTGCGGATTACCGCGGTTTTTGCGGTGTGCCGGTTTTGCGCGGCGGGCATGTGCGCGGCGTCCTCGTGATCCAGAACAAACTGCCACGCAGCTATGGCCCCGAAGTTATCGATATCCTTGAAACCATCGCCATGGTGGTGGCCGAGCTGATTGTGGCCGGCGGTATTATCTCGCGTCAGGAGCTTAGCTCCGGCACCGCCGGCGGCGAGCGTCCCAATCTGGTCGAAGGCGTCACGCTGGGCCGTGGCCTGGCGATGGGCACGGTTGTGCTTTATGATGCGGGTCATGGTCTTCAGCATATCATTGCCGAAGATGTGCGGGCAGAGAAAGCACGTCTGGCAGACGCGCTCGGCAGTATGAATGATGCCATCGACCGCATGCTCAACCGCAGCGCCGTTGCGGCGGGCACCGAAAGCCGTGATATCCTCGAAGCCTATCAGATGTTCGCACGTGACCGCGGCTGGCTGGCCAAAATCGAAGCGGCGATTGACAAAGGTCTTTCTGCCGAAGCCGCCGTGATGCGCGTGCAAAACGAAACCCGCGTGCGCATGATGAAGGTCAGCGATGCCTATATCCGCGACCGCATGGCCGATATCGAAGACCTCAGCAACCGTTTGATGGGGCACCTGACGCGCCTGTCACACGCGGCAACAGGGGATGCGCGGGAGGAAACCCTGCCGGATAGTTTCATCCTTGCCGCGCGTGCGCTCGGCCCTGCTGCCCTGCTCGATTACGATCCGGCGCGGCTGAAGGGTGTGATCCTTGAAAAAGGTAGCTATTCAAACCATGTCGCGATTGTTGCGCGCGCGCTGGGGATTCCGGTCGTCGGGCAGTGCCGCGATATCCTGAATTTTATCAATGCGGGTGATCTTGCGCTGGTCGATGGCGATCACGGTACGGTTTATATCAACCCGTCCGAATATTTGCAGGACATCTACGCCAAAAGCATCGAGACGCGGCGTCTGCGCACATCTGAATACCGCCGGCATATGCCGCAGCAAACCGTCACGCGCGATGGCATTCGTGTCGGTGTTATGATGAACGCAGGATTGATGCCCGAAGTGGATGCGGCGCTGGCGCTGGGGGCGGAGGGGATTGGTTTGTTCCGCACCGAACTGTCTTTTATGGGCTGGCAGAAATATCCGCTGGTGGTGACGCAGGCGGAACTTTATGGCCGCATCATGGACAAGATGGATGGCAAGCCCGTGGTCTTTCGCACGCTCGATATCGGCGGTGACAAACCGCTGCCGTATTTCAAGGCACCGGACGAAGAAAACCCCGCGCTGGGCTGGCGCGCCGTGCGCATTGGTATGGACCGCCCTGCCGTTTTGCGTACGCAGTTCCGTGCCTTTATTCGCGGGTCAAAAGGCAGGCCGCTGCATATCCTGCTGCCCTTTGTGACCGAAGCGGCGGAGCTTGACCGCGCCTGCGCGCTTCTGGAGATGGAAAAACTGCGCGCGCATAAAAACGGCATCGCCGTGCCGGAGAAAATCGCGCTCGGTGTGATGCTGGAAGTGCCTGCATTGCTCTTCCAGCTGGACCAGATCTTGAAAACCGTCGATTTTATCGCCGTTGGTACAAATGACCTGATGCAGTATTTGTATGCAGCTGACCGCAGCAATCATGCCATTCGTGGACGCTATGACCCGCTGTCACCGGCAATGCTGCGGGTGCTAAAAACCATTGCAGATCAATGCCGCGCGGCAAATGTGCCGGTCAGCGTCTGCGGTGAAATGGCGGGTCATCCGCTCGAGGCGATGGTGCTGATCGCGCTGGGTTTCGGCACGCTGTCGGTACCCGCGCAGTCGATTGAAGCGATCAAGACCATGATCCCTACGCTTGATACGCGGCGGCTGGTGCCTTATCTTGAACATCTCATGGCTTCGCGCGAGCATTCATTGCGCGAAAGATTGCTGTCCTTCGCCCGCGACCATGACATCCAGATTATCTCTGTAAACTAGGAAATTCCGATGACCGACGAGCATACCGAGCACCAAAAGAAGAAAAAAGCGCGCCGCAGCGGCAAGCCCGAAAGTGGCCCCGCGCAGCATGCCGCACCAGGTACGCAAGAAGAAACCGATGCGCCCACCCATACGGTCGGTACAATCCTGCGTACCGCGCGGGAAAAGATGGGGCTGCCGCTCGAAGATGTTTCCGCATCGATCAATGTGCGCGTTGTGCAGCTTCACGCCATTGAAGACGACCGCATCGACCAGTTGCCCGGCATGACCTATGCCGTAGGTTTTGTGCGCAGCTATGCGCAGTTCCTCAAACTCGATGCAAAAGAAATCGTGGAGACTTTCAAGCGCGAGCATGAAGGGGAGCCTGCAGCCAAGACCTCGCTTCATTTTTCCGATCCGATTTCCGAAGACAAGCTGCCCGGTCCCGTGCTGATCGGCGCAGCCGTTTTCGGCATTGTCGTGCTGTTTGTGGCATGGTCGCTTTTGTCTTCTGACGATGACGGAGTGCAGCTTGCCGAAAACATCCCGCCCGCGCCGGTCGTGGGTACGGCATCGGGGCAGCCGACGCTGGCCGACGCGCAGCCGCTGACGGGCTATACAACTGGCATGATTACGCCTGCCGAAACTGCAGCAGAAACAACGGCCGCAGCAGCGGGTACAGCTGAAACGCCCCCCGTATCAACCGCTGCCGCGCCTGTAGCGCCCTCCTCACAAGGGGCACCGGAAACGGAAATGGTGGTACGACCCACGCGGGCCAGCGAAGAGCGCCCCGCTGTCGCGCCGCCGCAGGTTATCAACGTCAAACGTGGCAAAACGCGTGTTGTGATCGAAGCCAGCCAGAAAAGCTGGGTGCAGATCAGTGACAGCAGCGGTAAGGTCGTTTATAAAAAAGTTATGGCGCAAGGCGAACAGTTTTTCGTCCCCGACCAGCCAGGCATGACGCTGGTAACATCGAATGCGGGCGGGCTAAACATTGTCGTTGACGGTGTGCAGGCGCAAAGTCTGGGTCGTTCCGGCGAAATTTTGCGCGGCGTCGCATTAAACCCCGAGGAACTGAAAAAAAGGAAAATCCGCGTCCGTAACTGATAGACAGTTGTGGCTGCGCATAAGGTGTGTGAGTTGTGAGTAACATGTCAGGTGACATCAGGCCGTATAGGCAAATCTATCGGCGCAAATCGCGCCAGATTTTTGTGGGCAAGGTTCCGGTGGGTGGCGATGCGCCTATCACGGTGCAGTCCATGACCAATGCCCCGACGCCGGATGTGGCGGCAACGGTTGCGCAAATTCACGCGCTGGAAAAAGCGGGTGCGGATATTGTGCGCGTATCCTGCCCCGACGAAGCATCGACAGCGGCGCTCAAAGACATCATCGCGCAGGTGTCCGTGCCGATCGTTGCGGATATTCATTTTCATTACAAACGCGCAATCGAAGCCGCGGCGGCGGGCGCGGCCTGTTTGCGGATCAATCCGGGCAATATCGGCTCCGACGAGCGTGTGCGCGAGGTGATTAAGGCCGCGAAAGATCATAACTGCTCCATCCGCATCGGTGTGAATGCAGGGTCGCTTGAAAAAGACTTGCTGGAACAATTCGGCGAGCCCTGCCCCGAAGCAATGGTGCAATCCGCGCTGCGCCATATCCAGATTCTTGAAGACCATGATTTTTTCAACTTCAAGATTTCCTGCAAGGCGTCGGATGTCTTCCTCGCCGTTGCCGCTTACCAGCAGCTGGCGGATGCCTGCGATTATCCGCTGCATGTCGGCGTGACCGAAGCGGGCGGCCTGCGCACGGGCACGATCAAATCGTCGATTGGTATCGGCAGCCTTTTGTGGGCGGGTATCGGTGATACCATCCGCGTCTCGCTGACGGCGGATCCGGTCGAAGAGATCAAGGTCGGCTTTGATATCCTCAAATCCATGGGGCTGCGCCACCGTGGTGTCAACGTTATTTCCTGCCCGTCCTGTTCGCGCCAGCAATTCGACGTGATCGAAACGGTCAGGGTGCTGGAAGAACGTCTGGCGCATATCACCACGCCCATGACGGTCTCTGTCATCGGCTGTATCGTCAATGGCCCGGGCGAGGCCTTGATGACCGATATCGGCTTTACCGGCGGCGGGCGCGGTACGCATCAGGTTTACCTCAAAGGCCAGCCCGCGCACCGTTTGAAAGACGAAAGCATCGTCGACCATCTGGTGCATCTGGTTGAAGAAAAAGCGGCGGAGATCGAAAAGAAAATCGCCGCGCAGCAAGAAACGGCGGCCTAAGGGAAAGCCATGTCGCTGGAGCGCAAACTGGATCAGGTGCTGAGCCGCTTTCACGAGGTCGAGGCGTTATTGTCTTCGGGCACGCTCGCGTCCGATGTTTTTATCAATCTGTCGCGTGAATATGCAGAACTGACGCCGCTGGCCACGACGATCCGCCAGTACAAAAAAGCCCGCGCCGAATATGCCGATCTGGAAGGCCTCATGCGCGATGCCAGCGCCGACAAAGATATGCGCGCGATGGCGGAAGAAGAATTTTTCCGGCTCAAGGAAGAATTGCCGTCATTCGAAAAGAAAATCCAGATTGCCCTGCTGCCGCGCGATGCCGCTGACGACAAAAGCGCTATTCTGGAGATCCGCGCCGGCACGGGCGGGGACGAGGCGGCGCTTTTTGCCTTTGACCTTCTGGATATGTACAGGCGCTACGCAGGCGATCACAGCTGGCGGTTCGAGGTCATGGAAATGGCCGAAAGCGACCTTGGCGGCATCAAACAGGCCGTGGTGGCGGTTTCCGGTCACGGGGTTTTTGCGCGGTTGAAATATGAATCCGGCGTCCACCGCGTGCAGCGCGTACCGGCGACCGAAGCCAGCGGACGCATCCACACATCCGCCGCCACTGTCGCCGTGCTGCCCGAAGCCGAAGAAGTCGATATCGACATCAAAGACGGTGATTTACGTATCGATGTTATGCGCTCCGGCGGGGCGGGCGGACAGCACGTCAACAAGACTGAATCCGCCGTACGGATTACCCATATTCCAAGTGGTATCGCCGTGGTGCAACAGAGCGAAAAATCGCAGCACAAGAACAAAGACAAGGCGATGAAAATTCTGCGCGCGAGGCTCTATGATATGGAGCGCCAGAAACTCGATGATGCCCGCGCGGCCGAGCGGCGGGATCAGGTCGGCTCCGGCGACCGATCAGAGCGCATCCGCACCTATAACTTTCCGCAGGGCCGCGTGACCGACCACCGCATCAATCTGACGCTCTACAAGCTCGACCGCGTTATCACCGGTGAATGTCTGGACGAAATTATCGAGCCGCTGATCTCCGAAGATCAGGCCGCCAAGCTGACAGAGATGTCATGGTGAGCGGGCAGGGGCTTGATATCAGCTTCGAGCAAACCGGCAGTTCCTACGGGGATATCCTGCGTGAATTTAAACAAACGCTTGAAGATGCGGGTATGGATACGCCTGATCTGGATGCGCGGCTGTTGGTGCAGGGGCTTTTGGAAATCAGTCATGAAGAATTATTGTTAAATTACGATAGGTTACTGGCAAAAACCGAAGAAGCTTCTTTAAGAAAGGCGCTTGCCCGTCGTTTGAAGCACGAGCCGGTATCACGCATCGTCGGCATGCGCGGTTTTTGGAAGTCGGATTTTAAGATAACATCACAAACTCTTGATCCAAGGCCAGATTCCGAAACGTTGATCGAGGCTGCGCTCCACTGGGTGCCCAAAGAAGGCAACGAAAAACCGCGCGTGCTGGATATGGGCACGGGCAGCGGCTGTCTTCTCCTGTCCTTGCTGCTGGAATGGCCGCAGGCGGTGGGCATCGGCATCGATATCAATCCGGGGGCGGTGCGCGCGGCGATTGCCAACGAGCGTCTGCTGGGGCTGCGCAAACGTGTTGCCTTTCAGGCGATGGACTGGGCAGATTACAAGCCCAAGGGGCGCTGCGACGTGCTGATCAGCAACCCGCCCTATATCGCCGAGCATGAGCGTGACAGTCTTGCGCCCGAGGTGCTGGACTACGATCCGCCCGAAGCTTTGTTTGCCGGCGACGATGGTCTGGATGCCTACCGCGCGCTGGCACGGCTGGCGCCCCGGTGGTTGAAATCCGGCGGGCTGGCCTTCTATGAAATCGGCCATACGCAGGCTGCGGCGGTCAAAGAGCTGCTTGCCGCTCATGGCCAGACTGTGCTAGAAACGCGACAGGATTTGGCGGGGCGTGATCGTGTGATTGTCGCCCGACTGGCGAAATAGCCAGAAAAAGCATTCAAATCAATATTTTGCGAAAAAACAGCTTTTCAAGCGACTCGGGCTTGAGTAACATGAACTTGTGCGTTCTGTGGAAAAATAGCGTCCCGCAGGGCAGAACGTCACCAAACAGGGGGTTCCCGCGTGCCAATTGGCCGGGAACAGGGGAAATCGGGGCAGCGTATCAAATACGAAGTGGGTCATATGAGACATAATCAAAACGGAAGACGCTTTCGCGGCCGCAACAACAGCAGTGGCGGCGGCAATGGCAACAGCGGCGGCAACGGTAACGGTAATGGCAATGGCAACGTGAGTGGCCAGAGCCATCATCACAGCAGTGGCAGCAGCAATCATCGCCGCGTCAATCCGCGCGTACAGACTTTCGACAGCAACGGCCCCGATGTGCGCATTCGCGGCAATGCCCTCCAGATCAATGAAAAATACCTGACGCTGGCGCGCGATGCGCAGGGCGCAGGCGACCGCGTTCTGGCCGAAAGCTATCTGCAACACGCCGAGCATTATCAGCGCATGCTGAACGAAATGACCGAAGAATATAACCGCCAGCAGGCGCAATTCCAGCCGCAAGGGCAACCGCAAGGGCAGCCGCAGCACGGCCATCATCACCGCGGTTCTCAAGGACAAGATGACATGAACGGTGACGTTGCCGGTGCGGGCGAACAGCCCGATGTCGCGCTCGACGATCTCGATCAGGGATTTCTTGTCGGCCGCCGCAATTCAACACCCGCGCCGGCCCGTTCGTCCGGCGAAGTCAACGGCAACCTGAATGCTGCCGCGCCCGATGACGGCGTTGAAGACCTCGGCGCAGCCGAAGCCGCCGCCGCACCGGTCGAACAGGCCCGCACCCGCCGCGTTTCGGGCCGGGTCAAGGAAACCGAAGCGGTCTGAGTGATGCCCTGACTTTTTAGCAAGAGAATAAAAAAAGAGGCGCTCTCGACAGCGCCTCTTTTTTAATGCTCTTTTCTTCTCATCAAGGCGCGGCGCTGGGTGACGGCACTTTCCGAACGTCGTTTTTAAGCGTCTGATAGTTTGTTTTTGCTGCGACGGCTTCGGGATTGAAGCTTTCCTCCAGTTTTCTGCGGAAGAGGGGGGACTGAATTGCCTCAGGCAAAGAGTCTTCAAGGATCGCGCTGATTTCCGAGTCTATCTTTGTCAGGATACTTTTTTTATTGGTTTTGATTTGGCCTTCGTCAAGGCTGTTCGAAATGATAATGCTCGTACCGCCTGCTATCAGCAGGACACCGAGAGCCGGCACGGCGAGAGGTGCCGAGAAAATCAGACCTGTCCAGATAGCGGTCAGAGAACCTATGGTCGACAGCCACATGCCGGTCTGAATTTTGTCCTGAACCGTCATGTCCAGTGCAGCGAAGCCCGCTTCGGCTATGTTTCGTGTGACCAGAAGTTGTTCGGTTCTTTCCGTGATGTTCGGGATTTCCAATGCCGTTTCGACTCGGTTGACGAGATTTTGCAGCAGGGGGATCATTTTTTCTTTATAAAATTCAGCCATTTAGGCATCTCTTTCCGGCGCGCTTCGCGGTTTTTGTGATTATGAAAATGTACGCCTGTCATAAAATACTGTCAAGGGAATTCAATCCGACCCCTTCGGTATTGGTAAATCGCCCGATGCCGAACTTTTTAGTAAAGGCATAGCCAAAGTGCCACGGGGTGACGGATATCGGCCTTTGGACAAACCGCTTTCAGCGCGTCTTCTTTTTGCATCCGCTTCCGAATTTCGAGCGTATAATGGACAAAGGTGCCTATTCAGGGCCTTTGCCACAGACAAGGAGTGCCGCAACAATGGACTTCGAAAAATTCACGGAACGCGCCAAATCGGTCGTACAGGCCGCGCAAACGCTGGCGCTCAGAAACAATCACCAACAGCTGCAGCCCGAACATCTGCTCAAATGCATGCTCGACGACGACAGCGGTGTCGTGCGCACGCTGGTGCGCAGTGCGGGCGGCAAGCCTGAAAACCTGATGAAGGTTTTGAACGAAGGTATCGCGGGTATGCCTGCCATATCGGGCAGCGGCGCGGGCGGGCTTCACATGTCGCCGAACCTTGCCAAGGCTCTCGATCAGGCACAGCAGGCGGCGCAAAAATCCGGCGATAAATATGTGACGCTGGAGCGTCTTTTGCAGGGCATCACGCTGGTGCCGCAAAGCGAAGCGGCGCGTCTGATGAAAGAAAACGGCATTGATGCGCAAAAGCTCAACTTGGCGATCAACCAGATGCGCAAAGGTCGCACTGCCGATAGTGCCTCCGCCGAAGACCAGTTCGAAGCGCTCAAGAAATACGCGCGCGATCTGACCGAAGCCGCGCGCGCAGGCAAGCTTGACCCCGTGATCGGCCGCGACGAAGAAATCCGCCGCACCATACAAGTCCTTTCCCGCCGCACCAAAAACAACCCCGTGCTGATCGGGGAGCCAGGCGTGGGCAAGACCGCGATTATCGAAGGTCTCGCCCTGCGCATCGTCAATGGCGACGTGCCGGAAAGCCTGAAAGATAAAAAACTGATGTCGCTCGACCTCGGCGCGATGATTGCGGGCGCAAAGTTCCGCGGCGAGTTTGAGGAACGTCTGAAGGCGGTGCTCGAAGAAATCCGCGCCGCATCCGGCGAGATTGTGTTGTTTCTCGACGAGATGCACACGCTGGTCGGTGCGGGCAAAGCCGAAGGCGCGATGGATGCGGGCAATATGTTGAAACCGGCGCTCGCGCGCGGAGAGCTGCATATGATCGGCGCGACGACTCTGGATGAATACCGCAAGCATATTGAAAAAGACGCCGCGCTGGAACGCCGTTTCCAGCCTGTCTTCGTCAAGGAGCCGACAGTAGAAGATACAATCTCTATTTTGCGCGGGCTCAAGGAAAAATACGAACTGCACCATGGCGTGCGCATCACCGACAGCGCGATTGTCGCGGCGGCGACGCTGTCCAACCGCTATATTTCCGACCGTTTCCTGCCCGACAAGGCGATTGATCTGATCGACGAGGCCTCGTCACGCCTGCGTATGGAGGTGGATAGCAAGCCCGAAGAACTGGATGAAATTGACCGCCGCGTCGTGCAACTGAAAATCGAGCGCGAGGCGCTGAAAAAAGAAAAAGACGATCAGGCCACGCGTGATCGACTGGTACGGCTCGAAGAAGACCTGACAGCGCTGGAAAAACAATCAGCCGAAATCACGTCGAAATGGCAGTCGGAGAAGGAAAAACTCGCCGGCGGCCAGAAAATTCAGGAAGAGCTGGAAAAGGCACGGATCGAACTGGAACAGGCACACCGCGACGGCAACTGGACGCGCGCGGGGGAGCTGACCTATAGCGTCATCCCGAAACTGGAAGAACGCCTGTCCGAAACAACCGTCGCCGCCGACAACGCGATGATTAACGAAGAGGTCAAAGACGCCGATATCGCTGCCGTGGTCAGCCGCTGGACGGGTATTCCGGTCGATAAAATGCTGCAAGGCGAACGCGACCGTTTGATGCAGATGGAAGACCTGTTGCAAAAACGTGTTATCGGCCAAACCGAAGCTGTCGCCGCCGTCGCCAATGCCGTGCGCCGCGCGCGGGCGGGGTTGCAACGCCGCAACCAGCCGATCGGCACCTTCCTCTTCCTCGGCCCCACGGGTGTGGGCAAGACGGAACTTGCGAAGGCTTTGGCCGAATTTTTGTTCGACGATGAAGCCGCCATGCTGCGCATCGACATGTCGGAATACATGGAAAAACATGCGGTTTCCCGCATGGTCGGTGCCCCTCCGGGTTATGTCGGCTACGAAGAAGGCGGCGCGCTGACCGAAGCCGTCCGCCGCAGACCCTATCAGGTTGTGCTGTTCGACGAAGTCGAAAAAGCGCATCCGGATGTGTTCAATATTCTATTGCAGGTTTTTGACGATGGCCGCCTGACGGACAGTCAGGGGCGCGTGGTGGATTTTTCCAATACCGTGCTGATCATGACCTCCAACCTCGGCTCCGAATATCTGGTCAGCCAGAAAGACGGCGAAGATGTGGAGCTGGTACGCGGGCAGGTGATGGAAGTGGTGCGCGGCGCGTTCCGCCCCGAATTCCTCAACCGTATCGATGATATTCTGCTCTTCCGCCGCCTCAGCCGCGAGGTGATGGTGGATATCGTCGATATTCAGCTCGCCGGTCTGCAAAAAATGCTGCTGGAGCGTCAAATCGCCCTCGCGCTCGATGACAAAGCGCGGGCATGGCTGGCCGATGCGGGCTATGATCCGGCATACGGCGCAAGGCCGCTTAAGCGCGTGATCCAGAAAGACCTGCAAAACCCGCTCGCCAATTTGCTGATCGAAGGCAAAGTCAGCGACGGCGGCAGCATCACGGTCACATCGGACACCGGCGGCCTCGTCATCGCCACCGGCGCAACGGCAGAAAAAGCCAAGCCGAAGGGCGGCAAGAAGGATGCGGCGGCGTAAAGATTTTATTGCGGGATATAGCGACCTCTAAAAACACAGTTTCTTGTTGTCATCCCGACAGAGCGCTTTAGCGCGACGAGGGATCCAGCATGCTGCCAATGAAAAGATCCCTCGCATGTGCGCGCTCGGGATGACATTTATAAAGCTGTGGAGGGTATTCTAAACCCGCCGCACCGCCGTCACAATGCCGTCACTGCGTTTGGTGACCACGTCCAGCGGCTCGACGCAGGTTTTCATGTGGGTGGCGTTGGCGTGGAGGATGTTTTTATCATCAACCATGATGCCGACGTGGCCGGGGAAATAGACGATATCGCCGCGCTGGCGCGGTTTGTCTGACGCGTCCTGCCCGACAGTTTTTTCCTGATCTTCGGTATCGCGCGGGGCGTTGATGCCGGCACGGGCGAGGGCGATTTGCACAAGGCCGGAGCAGTCAATGCCCAGCCCGCCGCGTCCGCCCCAGACATAGGGCGTTTCGATGAGTTTTTCGGCGGCGGCAACGAAATCTTCCTTGGCCGAAATATCGGACAGGTGGCGGGCATAGATATGCGTGCCGTCATCAAGCTTGGCGAATTTCTCGCCCATCTCGGCCACCGTTACTTGCGATCCGAAGCCGAGCGTCGCGCGGATCGGCGATTTGATGCTGGCGTCGCGGTAACCATCGGTGCGCTGCGCCGTGACCACATGGGTTGCATTGGCGAATTCACGCGTCAGGTATTTTTTCTCGACATATCCGGCATAACCGTCATGTTCGCAGCGGCCTTTCAGCCACTCTGCCGTTTCTTCCTCGGCGATAAAAATCTCGCCGTGCAGCAGCTGCGATTCCATCTTGCCGCGCAGGGCCTCGTTATCCGGCACTTCGCGGACACAGGCGGCGGGGGCGGTGACTTTCCAGCGCGCCCCCGTCATGCGCGGGGCGCTTTCGGCTTTTTCGCGGGCGTCTTCGGGGCTTGGCCAAATTTTTCCTTGATCATGTCATAGCTGGCGCGCATGCCGAGCGCTTCGCCGCCTTCGGGGCGGCCCGGTTTGCTGCCGGGGTTCCAGGCGAAGGTGTCGATATGCACCCACGGCACGTCCTTGTCGACGAATTTGTCGAGGAACAGCGCGGCGGTAATCGCCCCCGCATGACCGCCGGAGCCGGAATTTTTCAGATCGGCGATTTTGCTGCCGAGCATATCGATATAGGGCTTCCACAGCGGCAGACGCCACAGCGGGTCTTGTACTTTCTCGGCAGATTTCATCAGCGCATCGGCAATGCCGTCGTTGTTGGAGAACATGGCGGGCAGATCGGGGCCGAGCGCCACACGCGCAGCACCGGTCAGCGTCGCGAAATCGATAATCAGGTCGGGTTTTTCGCGGCAGGCTTCGGCGATGGCATCGCAGAGCACAAGGCGGCCTTCGGCATCGGTATTGTCGATCTCGACGCTCAGGCCCTTGCGGGTTTTAATCACGTCACCGGGGCGGAAGCTATGGCCGTCGACCGAGTTTTCAACGGCGGGGATCAGCACACGCAAACGCACGGGCAGATTTTCCGACATAATCATATGTGCAAGACCCAGCACATGCGCCGCGCCGCCCATGTCTTTTTTCATCAAGCCCATCGCGCTCGACGGTTTGAGGTCTAGGCCGCCGGTGTCGAACACAACCCCTTTGCCGATCAGCGTGATGAGCGGGTGTTTTTCATTGCCCCAGCGAATGTCGATCAGGCGCGGCTCGCGCGGGCTGCCTTTGCCGACTTCGTGGATGGCGGGATAGTTTTGTTTGATAAGCTGTTCGCCGAGGATAATTTTGACGCTGGCTTTGTTAAACGCCTTGGCGACTTTCTTGCTGGCATCGGCCAGTTCTTTGGGGCCGAGATCGTTGGCGGGAAGGTTAACAAGATCGCGCACAAGGAATGTGGCTTCGGCAGTTGCCTTCACCGCCTTGCGGTCGGCGTTCTGTGGCCAGACGAGCGCGGCGAAGTCGCGTTTTTTCGACGGCTTGTATTCGGTGAACTGGTAAGACCCCAGCGCCCAGCCGAGCGCCGCCTGCGTGGCGCGGTCGTCGGACATTTTTTTGTCGATGTAATAGCCCGCCGCATTTTTGGGCAGTTTGGAGGGCAGGTCGGCATAGGTATAAAGGCTGTCGTCTTTGCCGACGCCGAACAGCACACGGGCAATCCCGCCCTTGTCGTCTGGCAGAGAGAGCAGGGAGCCATCAGCCGCCTTAAAGCCGCTGGCAGCCACCCAGTTGCGGGTTCTTTCGTCCTGCTGCTTCAGCCACGCTGCAAAGCCTTCGGCATTGACGGGGGTGATGGGCGTGCTTTTGGCGGTCTTTTTATCGACGAAGGGGAAAGGGGATGTCATGGCGCTTTACGCGGCTCCTCTGGGCTGTGGGGGTGCCTTGTTATACCTTTTACCGAACAAAAGGTCAAAAACCGTTGTGAATATGATTATGAAAATTAAATAAGCGCGATTTACGGGCAAAACAGGCTTAAAATTCTTGACGGCGGGGCGGTGCTTAACATATCTTTCGCGTCTGTAAAGATTCTCGTCCGCGCGGCAGAACTGCGCCTGCGGGGCAATATATAAAGCGAAACAAGGATAAATACCATGACCAGACGTTGCGAAATCACGGGCAAAGGGCCGATGGTCGGCAATAACGTGTCCCACGCGAACAACAGAACCAAGCGCCGTTTCCTGCCCAACCTGCAGGACGCATCGTTCTACAGCGTTGCGCTGGCCCGTAACGTCAAGATCAAGACGAGCACGCACGGCATCCGCACGGTAGAACACAAAGGCGGCCTCGACGCTTACCTGCTGTCGATCGCGCCGACGAAACTGCCGGCAGAACTGCGCAAAGTCCGCAAGGCTATCGTGGCAAAAGTCGGCGAGTTGCCGAAGCCCGAGCCGAAGCCGCGCCGCAACCTGACCAAAAAGGCCGCCGCGAAAGCCGCCTGATGGTGCTGAAAATTTAAAAAGGGCGGGAGCAACATCTCCCGCCTTTTTTGTTGCCACTTTACAACCTTCCCGCATGTGCTGCCATGACCTTCGCCTTTGACATCACCCATAAAGATCCGGCTTCCTATGCGCGCCTTGGCCGGTTGACCACGCCGCACGGCACAATCGATACGCCGAATTTTATTTTCTGCGGCACCAAGGCTTCGGTAAAGGGACTGTCGCCGCAGCAGATGCGCGATGCGAAGACGGATATCATCCTGTCGAATACCTATCACCTGATGCTGTCGCCCGGCGCCGATCTGATCGCGGACATGGGCGGGCTGCATAAATTCATGGGCTGGGACGGCCCGATGTTCACCGACAGCGGCGGGTTCCAAATTTTCTCGCTCGGCTATGGCTCCGTTGCCGATGAAATCAAAGGCCGCGGCCAGCGTCACCGCAAGAAAACGATTCTGAAGATCAGCGAAGAGGGAGCGGCTTTCCAGTCCTACCTCGACGGCAAGAAGTTTTTCCTGACGCCTGAAGGCTCCATCGACATCCAGCGCAAGCTCGGCGCAGACCTGATTGTGCAGCTGGATGAATGTACGCCGTTCCACGTTGACCGCGAATATACCGCGAAATCGATGGAGATGAGCATGCGCTGGGGCGACCGCTCACTGGCGGAATGGCAACGCAAGGACGACGGCAAGCAGCGCATGTATGGCATCGTGCAGGGCGGGGTGTATGAAGACCTGCGCAAGATTTCCTGCGAATGGACGCGTGACCGCGATTTCTTTGCGACCGCCATCGGCGGCTCTCTCGGTAGCGACAAACAACAGATGTACGAAGTCGTCGCCATGTGCAGCCCGTATATCCATCCCGAGCGCCCCGTGCATTTGCTGGGCATCGGCAGTTTCCTCGACGTCTTTAGCAATGTGCGCAGCGGCATGGATACGTTTGACTGCGTATCGCCCACCCGCATCGCCCGCCACGGCTGGGCGATGGTCAAAGGCGCACCGAAAGAACGCATGAACCTGCGCAACGCGCAGTACATGAAGGATCAGGACCCAGTCGATCCGACATGCGATTGCTATAGCTGCACACATCACAGCCGTGGGTATATCCACCACCTGTTCCGCACCGGCGAGTCGCTCGGCATGATGCTGCTCTCAATCCATAATGTGGCAACCATGAACCGTCTGATGCGCGAGGTACGGGCGGCAATTGGCAGCAATACCCTCGATCAGGTGCAAAAAGACTGGGTAGCGTGAAATCTTCCCCGTCTGGCCGTTGTTAAAAACCCGTGCTTACGATATTTTAATAAAGTAAGATTATTTTAAAGAGGGAAGATAAAGATCTTTTTTCTATAATCTTCCCGTGGGTTTCAAGAGGGTTATCGTGGCTGTTTCATACGCCCAGGTTATTTCAACAGACATGATTGTTTCGGAGATCGAAACAATCCTCGACTGGCGTAACGAAGTCATCCGCCAATCTTTCTTTCCGGGATCTCAACCGCGGCCCGCGGAAGCAAGCGCACCTTCGGCGATGCTGATCTGGTGCCGCCGCGAAGCCGACCGCGGTACGGTTGACCGTGCGGTCGTTGAACGTCTGGTGCACGCACATGAAGAAATGTGCAAGGCCGCGCGCCTGATGCTGGACCATTGTGCAGGTGGTGCGACGCCAACGCTGGCGCTGTATGACGGGCTTGAGCACCAATGCGACAGCTTCATCAACCATATTCGCCGATTGCAGCAAGATCTTGCCGATTCATCGACCGCTGTCGATCCGGTCACCGGCCTGCGCACCGTGGCGGGGATGCGCAACGACATCAAGCGCGAACAAGACCGTTTCGACCGCAAGGGCACATCGTTCAGCATCGCGAATATCGAGATCGATGGCCTTGAAGACTTGCAAAAAAAACACGACCGCCGCGGCATGGATCTGGTCTATGCCTCTGTCGCGCAGGTGATTGCACGTACCGTGCGGTCTTTTGACGATGCCTATTACCTTGGCAAAGGCGAATATATTCTGGTGCTGAAGCACGTCGAATTCATGGATGCCTGTTCGGTCATGGATCGCCTGCGCGCCGAGATTGAAACCAACCCGATTTTTATGCAGTCGGGCGAGAAGCTGAAAGTCACCGCCTCCTTCGGCATTGCCGAGGCGATCCAGCGTGAAAAACCCGATGTCTGCGTCGGTTACGCCAAAACGGCGCTGGAAGAATCCAAACGCGCAGGCGGCAACCGCATTTCCGAATATCGCGAAATGTCAGCACTGGCGCAATTCGCGCGCGAACGCACCAAAGACGACGTTTGATTTTTATCCCAGCCTTTCGCACAAAACAAAACCGCCCACGATTGAAGCCGTTGGGCGGTTAAGCAGTTATTTTATTGTCTTTTTATTGGTATGACCTTACCGACGTTATCCGGTGGCCTGTCGAATAGAAAGAGCAGAAGCCTAGCGCGGTTTGGGCGCGGGGGCTTTTTTCTCGCATTTGGTGCCGTTGTCGTTCTTGGGCTTTTGGTCAGCGGCGGTTTGCTGCTTTTGCTCAAGCTCGCGTTGGCGGCGGAATTCAGCCATGCGGTCGAACTCTGCTTTTCTGAAGATCAGTTCGAGACGCTGTTGGAAGTGGCGGTCGAATGAGTAACTCATGTATGTCGCTCCTTTTTTCAAGTGAGTGCAGTGTTGAGTGTGTTTTGCGAACCATTCGCAGGCTCTTTATATGGTACTAATGTACCTCAGTCAAATGCATTATGTCAAGAAAATGATCTTTTTTTGCGATTTATTTTTAGTCGGCTGTTTAAGTATCTGCTTTTTCTTGAAAAATTGTGTTTTTGGGGCGGGCTTGGAAAGGTTTTGTTAACCAGTTTTTTGTTATTTACGTGCTACCAAAAAGGTAGGTGTTTCATGTATTCCACTGCAGCCCGGCGTTTTATGACCGTTTCCGAACAAAACAGCAATATTGCGGGATTCGTTTCCGACAGCGACTTCCGGCAGTTCTTCCTGCTCTCGCCGGTGGCGCGCATGGCGATGTCTGTGGAAACCGATGGCCGTTTTGTTTTTGCCGAGGTGAACGCCGCCGCCGCGCAATATTTTGAAATGAAGCGCGAAGACATGCTGGGGCGCACCGCGCGCGAGCTGTTTTCCAGCACCGTTGCCGACCAGATCGAACAGTCATTCCTGTCGTGTCTCAAAGTACGCCGCGCCGTGACCTTCAACGCGCTGCCGCGCACCGCGGCGGGCATCAAGATGCAGGCCTTTATTTTCAATCCCGTGCTGGATGCCGAAGGGCGCGTGCGTTATATCGACGTCACCGCACGTCCCGATGTGCTGGACAGCGCGCAGTTGCAGCGCGAACGCGACGACGCGATCATGCTGCTGACGTCGCTGTTTGACGCCAGCGGTCTTGGCATCCTCGTCACCGACCATCACGGCCGTATCGTGCGTGTGAATGATACGTTTTTGGCCGATTACGACTGGTCGCGCGAAGATTTGCTCGGCGAAGACTTCACCCTGCTGATCCCTGAAAACGACCAGCCGATTTCGCGCAAGCTTTATACGGCTTTTATGGAGCGGGGACGTCATGGCACGCGCGAAGTGCGTATCCTTAAAAAAGACGGCACCGTTGCCGATGTGCTGGTGACGACGGCGCTGATGGAGCTGACGCAGAAACGCCGTTTCATGGTCTCCACCATCCGCGATGTAACCGAGCGCAAAAATATGATGCGCAAACTGCGCCGTGCCAAAGAAGACGCCGATGTCGCCAACCGCGCCAAATCGTCTTTCCTTGCCAATATGAGCCACGAACTGCGCACCCCGCTCAATGCCATTATCGGCTTTTCAGAGATGATTAAAAATCAGACCTTCGGCCCCGTCAACAACCCGAAGTATGAAGAATACGTCGGCGACATCCATTTCAGCGCGCGGCACCTGCTGGACATTATCAACGACGTGCTGGATATGTCCAAAATCGAGGCGGGCAAAGTCAACCTGATGGAAACCGAGGTCGAGGTCGAAGACGTCATGCGCTCTGTAGGGCGTATCATGCAGACGCGCGCGCAGGCCGCGCAGGTCAGCCTGCGCACCGATATTCCCCAAGGTTTGCCGCATATGAAGGCTGACCAGCGGCTGCTGCGCCAGATCCTTATCAACCTTGTCTCGAATGCCGTGAAATTCTCGCCGCCCGGCGCGGATGTGTATATCCGGGCGCGCGTCGGCAACGACAATGGCCTTTTGATCGAGGTTTCCGATCAAGGCAGCGGCATCCCCGCCGATAAGCTGCGCTATGTCATGGAGCCTTTCGGTCAGGTCGGCGATCCGCGCAGCTTCAAGGGGCAGGGCACGGGGCTCGGTCTGCCACTCGCCAAGGCGATGGTCGAACTGCACGATGGCCACATGGATTTGCAATCGCGCGAAGGTTCGGGTACCACGGTCACGATGTCCTTTCCGGCCGCGCGGGTTATCCCCCTTAAATGACAGGGGAAAATCCGGAAATGGGGTATGGTCAAGCCGGACCGGATCGGTTATAAATTAAGCATGTCAATGTTATTGCAAAAATGTACCGAAGCTGGCCTCAAAATCACCGATCAACGCAAGGTGATTTTGAAAGTGCTGGAAGAATCCGAAGATCATCCCTCGGTAGAGACGCTCTGCGAACGTGCACGGCAGGTCGACAGCTCTATCAGCATCGCCACGGTATATCGTACACTGGGGCTGCTCAACGAACTGGGGCTGGTGCTCAAACACGATTTTAAAGACACCTCCGCCCGTTTCGAAGTTGACCACGGCCATCATTATCATCTGGTCGATACCGAGACCGGCAAGGTGGTCGAGTTTCAGAGCGAGGAACTCGTCGCGCTGATTAACAAAATCGCCGCCGATATCGGCTATAAAATGGTCGACCATACATTTGAAATGTTTGGCCAAAAGATCAAGAAATAATTCCCATGACAGCGCCCGCCGAAGACGACCGCCTGCCCACCGGACTTTGGGTGGATGCGCATTTACGCCGCTGTATGACGGCGGCGATCCCGGTCTATGTCGTGCACAAGGGCGCCTATGCCAGCGGTACGGTCATGGTGAAAATCGTTATACGCGGGGCGGGCTGTACCTTGCTTAACCAGATGCGCGATGTGGACGGCAATATGGGCTGGCTGCAGGTTTTTGACGATGCGCCGGTCGAAGAGCGCCGCGCCGATGACTACATCAAACGCACCATCACCCGCGATCCCGATGTCTGGGTGATCGAAGTCGAAGATGCCGAGGGCAAAAATCCGTTCGATGGAAAAATTTTCTAAACAATAAAGAAGCCGGCTACACGCGCCGGCTTCTTTATTTGGTATCGGGTAACGCTTACGGTGTGGGGCAGAGTTTGACGCCCGACAAAATCGCTTTGGCGTCAAAGGCGACGCGTTCGGTGATTTTGTCCGCGCCGCCCCATTGCTGCACAAACATTTCGGCGCGCGGGGTGCCGATATCGCTCATGGCAGAAATAGCGGCAGACGGGTTGGCCGTGACGCCGCCCAGACCGTGGTATTGCATGTAAAGCAAATCGACTTTCGCCTGCACGTTGCCGGCTTCGGCGGCTTGCTGGAACAGGCCGGCTGCGACGCTCGGGTCTTTGGGCACACCGTCAAAACCGTTGAAGGCGAAGAAGGCAAGGTCTTTGGCGCCTTGCGCGGCAACGCGGGCATTTTCAGATCCTGCACGGGCGATAGCATCCGTCACGCGGTCAGAAACCGTATGGCCGTCGATCAGCGTGCTGAAAGATTCCATCGGTGTCGGGCAGGGCGCGGCGATGGGGGCAACGACAGCTTCTTCAGGGGCAGGCTCCGGCATCGGCTCGGGCGCGGTCACAATTGGCTCCGGCTTGACTTCTACCGGTGCGGGCGTGGCCTCGGGCGACGGGCCAAAGAACTTATCCATCAGGGCATCGCCAAAACCCATAAACAACGCGCCACCGATCAGGGCGAAGCCGCTGGATTTCAAAAAGGTGTTGCGGTTCTGCTTGGTCCAGAATTTCGGACCTTCAGCGCCTTTTTTCTTCGCGCTATACGTCTGACCCGCATGGCACATGACAGTCATGGCCGCGCCGACAGCGATGGAAGAGACCAGCAAGGTTGCAACAGCCGGCGCGGACATCAGCGCCATGGGCACGGCGACGATGGCTTTGGCAGCGGCGGCTGCGGCGGCACCGGCGGCGATGTTAAAGGTAATGCTGAGCGCTTTTTTGCCCCAGCCATATTTTTTGTTAGGCGCTTCCTCTTCCGCCAGCTGCGTGCGCAGGGCGTCGACACGGTGCGGGTGATGGTTTTTCGCAACCGGCGTCAGCGCTTCGTTGCTGTTGGCGGGCGGGCGGCTCGGCGCATCGGGCGAGCTTTCGGGCAAAGGTTTGATGTCGTCAGGATTTTTTTCGGGTTCGCTCATGGCATGGGTCCTTCGGCTGCGGGCGGGCAGGCAAAACCTGTCACGCTCATATGTTTTCATAAAAATATAAAAAGGCGATGGGTCAAAAAACCACAGGGGGCTTATTCTGTCAAGCCATGAAATCCTGCATTTGCCCCCGCAAAGGCAGCGCCAAGGCCGCCGTGGCTGGCGGGCTTGGATAGGATCCCATAGAGCAGGGCGACAAATCTAATAAAGCAGGGCGACAAATCTATATATGGTCGCCATAGGGCATCGGCGACTCATCGGCCATTTGCGCGGTTTTGGCGCGCTCGGACAGGATTTTATTACATTTTTTCAAATGCTTGCTGCCCGTATAGGTCAGGGCAAAGGGCAAAATACCGTGCAGCAGGATGACAAATCCCGCAAACATCAGCCGCGCCCCCATGCCAAGGGTAAACAGCAGGTGCTGCCAATAGGTCTCTCCGGCAGCCGCAGGATGCTCCGTAAAGGCTCTGTGCGCCGTTTCCAGCAGGGGCTTCAGCCGTGCCTTGAGGCGGGCAAGCGAGCTGTCTTCGGCCTGTTCGGCGCGCGGCGCGGCGGCGGGGCCGGTTGCCTCTTCGACAACCTCGGCATCAACCACCGGCGGCGCGCGGCGGGCGGCAAGACTGCTGTCTCCGTCTGCACCGTCCGTATGTATGTCCGGCTGGCTCTGCTGGTGCGGCTGTGTCATGTCGTTTCCTCCGAGGCAAAATCGTTTCTGAAACCCTGTGTTCGTTTTTAAACGGTTATGCATAAAAAATGCAAGAAAAAGGGAAGCGCCAAAACCGTACCGCCCGTTCCTCTAAATCGAGGGATTGCTCGCATCTTTACAGCTTTTTCACTATGATCTGCGAGACTCACCCACCGATGTTTTTTAGCCGAGGTTTCCACATGCGGAATTTTTCTCTTGTTCTGATTGCTGCGTTTTTTGTTTTTGCCGCAGGGGCGGCGCAGGCGCAGGAGAGCGGGGTATCGCAACCTCTCGAAATCACGCGCATCACGCCGGAGGGGGCGGATGTGCCTGCCGGACGGCAGATCGTCATCACCTTCAACCGCGCCGTGGTACCGCTCGGGCGGATGGAGCGCAGCGCCGAAGAAATCCCCGTGAGCATCACACCCGCGCTGGACTGCGAATGGCGCTGGATCAACCCGTCGTCGCTGGCGTGCCAATTGGGCGAGCAAACAGCGATGAAGCAATCGACGGCCTATAAACTGACGGTCAATCCCGGCATCACGGCGGAAGATGCCGCTACGATTGCCGCACCTTTTGAGCACAGCTTCATCACCCAGCGCGCCGATGTGCGCCATAGCTGGTTCCAGACCTGGCGCTCACCCGCAACGCCGGTCATTCGCGTGACGTTCAACCAGCCGGTGACGCTGAAATCCGCTGAGAAAGCCCTTTCTTTTGAGGCTGGCGGCAAGAACACGAAAATCAAGCTCAGCGTGCCCGAATATGCGCATGATCCGATCGAGAAAAACGGCGTAATCTATCACCGTGTTTTGATCGCAGAGCCTGCAAAAGAATTGCCGCTGGATACCAGCGTAACGCTGAAGCTTTCGGCAGGGCTGATCTCGTCCGAAGGCGATGCGCCTGCGATTGCCGCGCGTGATGTAACCGTCTTTGATACCTTTCCGGCTTTCTCTTTTGTGGGGCTGCGCTGCAGCGACAATAGCGATGCCGAAATCAATATCGCCCCCGGTCAAAAAAGCGATGCGAAATGTAACCCGATGGCGCCCGTGGCACTGCGTTTTTCCGTGCCGGTCATGCGCGGTCAGGTCAAACAGCACGTGACGTTTAACCCTGCATTCGGTGCGGCAGCGGCGGCGGATGACGTCTGGGGCGATCTGTCAGACGAATATTCACGCCTTGGTCGTGCGCATCAAAAAGGCCAGACATACGATGTCTTTTTGCCGCAAGGGCTGAAGGCTGTGCAGGTTTATACCGTCAGTCTTGGCGAGATCAAGCGCGGTTTCTGGGCGCGTATCGGCGCATGGTTCCGCAGCCTGTTTGGCAAAACCGCGCCCGCAACCGCGCTACAAGACGAATTTGGCCGCGCCCTGCCGCAAGGCTTCATGACGGCGTTTGCGACGGATAACCGCCGCCCGAATTTCGAGCTGATCCACAATACCGCCGTGCTGGAGCGGCAGACCGACAGCGACGTGCCGCTCTATGTCACCAATTTGCAAAAAACCATTTTCAATTTCCGCGGTGTGACGTCGGCGGGCATGAAAGACGGACAAAAGCATGAAACCGCGCTGCCCGATGTACGCAATATCCAATACGCCATCCCCTTCGGCGTACGCGAAGCTTTGGGCGGCAAAAGCGGTGCGGTTTTCGGCCATCTGTCAACCGAGCCGGACGTACCCAACAAGTCGCCCTATGAGCGCAAACTTTTTGCACAGGTCACGCCCTGGCAGGTGCATGTCAAAATCGGACATTTCTCGTCTCTCGTCTGGGTGACGGATATGGCGAGCGGCGCGCCGGTTGAAGGTGCAAAGGTCACCTTTTACCGTGACGCCCTGTCATCGATGAGCGTGCCGACAAATGACAACACGCTGGCGAACGCCCGCACTGACGCGCGCGGTCTGGCAAGGCTTTCGGGCACCGAAACCATCGACCCGATGCTGGAGCTGGCGCGCGGCTATGGCGATGATACGCCGCGCGTTTTTGTGCGCGTGGACAAGGGCGAAGATATGGCGCTACTGCCTGCGGCATGGGAATTTGGCATTGATATCTGGCGCGCGTCGAACGAAAGCATCTATGCCGAAAGCCGCCGTAAATTTGGACATATCCGCGCCTGGGGCGCAACCGCGCAGGGCATTTACCGCGCGGGCGATACTATCGATTATAAAATCTATGTCCGAAACGAAAATGACCGCACGCTGGAGCCCGCGCCGCGTACCGGATACAAACTGGAAATCGTCGATCCGATGGACAATGTGGTATCTACCACCGAAGACGTCAGGCTCAATAATTTTGGCAGCTTCGCGGGGCAGTATACCGTGGCCGCAAACGCACCGGTGGGCTGGTATAAATTCCGCCTCAGCGGTGAATTTTCGCCTGAACAGAAAAGTCTCAACGAATATCAACGCGGCCATTACACATGGACGCCGATCAATGTGCTGGTCAGCGATTTCACGCCTGCGCCTTTCCGCGCGGCGACATCGCTGAACGGCGATCTTTTTGCGGATGGTCAGGACGTGACAGTGCAAAGCACGGCGCGTCTGCACTCCGGCGGACCCTATACGGATGCGAATGCCCGCGTGACCGCGATGCTGGAGCCGCGGGGCTTTACGCCCAAAAACCCCGCCACGGCCGGTTTTTACTTCGCCGCCAGTGAAGACGAACAGGCGCGACAGCTGTATCAGACAACCGCGCCGCTGAATGCACAGGGCGATCTTGAATCTGTCTTTAAAATCGAGGCAAACAATGTCGTTTATGGCCGCCTGACGGTGGAAACCGCCGTGCAGGATGACCGCGGCAAATATATCGCTTCTCAGGCGCAGGCGGATTTTGTCGGGCGTGACCGTTTTGTCGGTGTGCGCGGCACCCAATGGGTCTATAACGCGAAGACGGAAGCAAAGATCGAATACATCGTCGCCGATCCGCGCGGCGACATCACCGAAGGCGTACCCGTCAAGGTACAGATCGAAAAACAGGTAACTAAATCCGCGAAAGTCAAAGGCGCAGGCAATGCCTATCTGACGCAGTATAGCGTCGAGTGGGAAGTCGCCGCCGCCTGCGAAGGTGTTTCGGCCAAGGGGGCAGAAACCTGTGCTTTCACGCCGGACAGTGCCGGATATTACCGCGCCATCGCCACCATCGAGGATACACAAAAACGTGCGCATAGCAGCACGCAATACCTGTGGGTGGCAGGGCGTGACTATGTGATGTGGCATAATGAAAGCGATGTGCTGCTGCCCATCGTGCCGGAAAAAGCCGAATATAACGTCGGCGATACCGCGCGCTATCTGGTGAAAAATCCCTGGCCGGGCGCAGAGGCTCTGGTGACGGTGGAACGCTACGGCGTCATCGACAGCTTTACCATGAAACTGGAAGGCAGCACGCCGGTCATCGAAATTCCCGTCAAGCCGGATTACCTGCCGGGCTTTTATCTGTCTATCGTCGTGACCTCGCCGCGCGCGGCAGAGGCGCCGATTGAAGGCGGCGTTGATCTGGGTAAACCGTCTTTCCGCATGGGCTATGTCACTGTGCCGGTCAAAGATCCACATAAACAAATGGTGGTCAGCATCAAAACCGATGCCGAAGTCTATCGTCCGCGCGACAAGGTGACGGTGACGCTCAACGCCCAGCCGAAACACCCGGAGGGGCGCGAGCCGGTGGAAATCGCCGTGGCGGTGCTGGACGAAGCGGTGTTCGATCTGATTGCAGGCGGTGCGAAAGCCTATGACCCCTATAGCGGTTTTTACAAACTTGAAGGCCTCGACCTTAAAAACTACAACCTGCTGACGCGCCTGATCGGCCGCCAGAAGTTCGAGAAAAAAGGCGCCAATCCGGGCGGCGATGGCGGGTCTGATTTCGCCATGCGCGATTTGTTTAAATTCGTCGCCTATTGGAATCCTGCCCTGCATGCCGACAGCAATGGCAATGCCAGCTTTACGTTTGATCTGCCGGATAATCTGACAGGCTGGCGTGTGCTGGCCATGGCGGTGACGCCAACGGATCGCCTCGGCTTGGGGCAGGGGACATTCAAGGTCAACCGCCCGACCGAGGTGCGCCCTGTCATGCCCAATCAGGTGACGGAGCGCGACAGCTTCAAGGCCGGATTCAGCGTGATGAACCGCACGGACAAAGCGCGCACGCTTGATGTGAATATCTCCGTCGAGGGGCCGGTCGATACGGCGCAAACTCCCGCCAAAATAACGCAGCAGGTAACGCTGGAGCCTTATAAACGCACCACAGTTTATATGCCCGTGCAAACGGCGGCCTTGCCGGAGACATCGGCGCAGGAGAAGGGCGAGCTGGTCTTTACCATCCGCGCGCAAGATGCGCTGGATGCAGACGGCATGGTGCACCGCATGCCGGTCGGCAAGATGCGGTCGCTTGAAACTGCCGCCAGCTATGGCACGACAACCGGAGACAAGGCCAGCGAAAGCATTCTTTTCCCCGAAGGCATCTATCCCGATGTCGGCGGCGTGAGCGTGGTGCTGGCACCCAGCGTCATTGCCCCGGTCGAGGGCGCGTTCAAATACATGCGCGATTACCCCTATCTGTGCTGGGAGCAAATCCTCAGCAAGGGTGTCATGGCAGCGCATTACCTGAACCTCAAATCCTATATGCCCGACAGCCTGACATGGGAGGGCAGTGATAAACTGCCGCAAACGACGCTCGACAGTGCGGCATCGTTTCAGGCGCCGAATGGCGGTATGAGCTATTTCATCGCGCGCGATGAATATGTCAGCCCCTATCTCAGCGCCTATACCGCGCTGGCTTTTAACTGGATGCGCGCATCCGGCCACAAAGTGCCCGAAGCGGTCGAGAAGAAACTGCACGGTTACCTGCAAAATTTCCTGCGCAATGATACGGCGCCGGGGTTTTATACCGAAGGCATGAGATCGACCGTCCGCGCCGTGGCGCTGGCGGCACTATCCGCGCATGAAAAGGTGACGCTGGACGATATGCAGCGCTATCGCCCGCATGTGAAGGGGATGAGTTTGTTCGGTAAGGCACATTACATGCGTGCCGCGCTGAATTTCAAAGAAGGCGGCGATCTGGCGGCAGAAACAGCGAAAGATATTCTGTCCTATGCCAACCAGACCGGCGGAAAATTCATGTTCAGCGAGGAACTGGATGATAGCTATCGCCGCATTCTGGCCACGCCGCTGCGCGATAACTGCGCGATCCTTGATGCCTTTACGGTTTATGCCGGACGCGAAGAGGGGCATAAGCTGGCCGGCGATATGCCGTTCAAGCTTGTGCGCACCATCACCCAGACCCGTAAAAACCGCGACCATTGGGAGAACACACAGGAAAACATGTTCTGCATGAATGCCCTGACGTCCTATAGTCGCGTCTACGAAAAAGATCCGGTAGCGATGGAGGTGACAGCGAAGCTCGATGGTGCCACTTTTGGCGCAGCGGCTTTCACCGACCTGCGTGATGCGCCGGTAACGCTGGCGCGCGGTATGCAGGGCGATGACGCGGGCCACAAAACAACGCTGGATATTGAACGCAGCGGTAGCGGGCGGCTTTATTATGCCGCGCGTTTGCAATATGCGCCGAAATCGGATTTCAGCAAACCTGTCAATTCCGGCATCGAAATCCGCCGCGAATACAGCGTGGAGCGGGACGGTGCATGGCAACTGCTGAAACCCGAAGACAGCGTCAAACGCGGCGAGATTGTACGGGCGGATATTTACCTGTCGCTGCCTGCGGCGCGTAATTTCGTGGTCGTCGACGATCCGCTGCCGGGCGGGCTTGAATCCGTCAACCGCGATCTGGCGACGGCTTCGACTGTCGATGCGGCCAAGGGCGAACAGCCCATGGCAGGCGGCGCGTGGTGGTTCAAATTCCGCGATTGGGTATCGTACGGCGTATCCCGCTGGAGTTTCTATCACAAAGAACTCCGCCATGACCGCGCGGTATTCTATTCCGACTATCTGCCCGCCGGTAACTATCATCTGAGCTATACCGCGCAGGCGATTGCGGAGGGGGCTTTTGTGCATATGCCGGTGCATGCCGAAGAAATGTACGACCCCGATGTCTACGGCAAAGGGGTAAGGGGCAGGCTGGATGTGGCGGCGCCTTAAGTTCCTTAAATACGCGCTCGCCCTGCCGCTGCTGCTCGCGGCGGGGTTTGCGCTGGCCACGTTTCTGGCGCTAAACCCTGCCGAAGAAACATGGCGGCAAGCAGTGCGCGAAGCTGGCGTGCCGCGCGTGACCGACCGCGGCGGCCAACCGCTCACGGCCAGTTATCATACTCGCTGGAACACCGCCGACCGCCGCGCCCTGCACGATATGCCGGATCTGCTGGTGCAGGCGTTTTTGCTCTCCGAAGACAAGCGCTTTTACACGCATGGCGGTATCGACTGGCGCGCACGAGGCAGCGCGCTTTGGCAAAACATGCGTGCGCGCGGCACGGTGCGTGGTGCCAGCACCATCACCGAACAGGTCGTGCGCCAGCTGCACCCGCGCCCGCGCACACTCTGGTCGAAATGGGTCGAAGGCTTCGAGGCCGCACGGCTGGAGCGGCATTTTAGCAAACCGCAAATTCTCGAATTTTACCTCAACCAAGTGCCCTATGCTTCGGGGCGGCGCGGGGTGGCGCAGGCGGCACGTTACTATTTCAACCGCGATGTCGATACGCTGACGACCAAGGAAACGCTGGCGCTGGCCGTTCTGGTGCGCGCACCCAGCAGCTATGATCTTTACCGCGATCCGGCGCGGATTGATGGCGCTATTCTGCGTCTGGCGCGGCAGCTGCAGGCGGCGGGCACGCTGGATGACGCCGCCCTTGCACATCTCTTGGCGCAGGCGTTTGAACTGCAAAAACCGTCTTTGCCCGTCGATGCGGCGCATCTGGTGTCATATCTGCGCCGTCAGCCGGCGGCAGGCAGCGACGAAGACCTGCGCAGCACGATTGATGCGGGGCTGCAGGCACGGGTGCAAAAAATCATCGATGACCGCATGCGCACGCTGAAGTCAAAAAATATTTATAATGCCGCCGCACTGGTGGCCGATCATCAAACCGGCGAGGTTTTGGCTTGGGTCGTTGCAGGCGCGGGAAACGAACAGGCGCCTGGCGGGCAGATTGATGCCGTGACCGTGCCGCGCCAGCCGGGCTCTGCGCTCAAACCGTTTTTATATGCCGCCGCGCTTGATCGTGGCTGGACGGCCAGCACGATGATTGACGATAGCCCCTATGCGGGCGCTGTCGGCGCGGGGCTGCACCGTTTCCGCAATTACAGCAATACGTTTTACGGGCGCATGACGCTGCGCGAAGCGCTCGGTAATTCGCTGAACATTCCGGCGGTCAGAACCATTCACCATGTCGGCGTCAAAAACTATCTGCAAACGCTGCACCGGCTGGGATTTCAGAGCCTCGGCCGCGCAGCGGAAATTTACGACGATGGTCTTGCGCTCGGCAATGGCGAGGTGACGCTGCTGGAACTGGTCTCCGGCTATGCGGCGCTGGCGGCGGGCGGCGTGCAAAACCCGCTGCATGTCATCATCGACGATCCGGCCCCGCGCGAACGGGACCGTATTTACAGCGAAGCCGCTGCAACGCTTGTCGGCAATATCCTGTCCGACCCGCATGCGCGGCGGCTTGAATTCGGCGCGGGCAGCGTGCTCAATTTTCCGCTTCAAACAGCGGTGAAAACCGGCACATCGACCGATTACCGCGATGCATGGGCGGTCGGCTATAACGACAGATATGTGGCAGGTATCTGGATGGGGAACCTCGACCACAAACCAACGGATGGCGTCACGGGTGGCACGGGGCCGGCACTGGCGCTCCGCAGTATTTTCAGCGAACTGAACCGTGGCCGCGTGACGGAAAAACTCAAGATCAGCCCGCATCTGACCTTGCGCGATGTCTGCATCGAAGACAGCCGCGATCCTATGCGCTGCCATATGCGCAGCGAATGGTTTATGCCGCATGCCGCTGCGGAGGATGACAACGCCCCGCCGCACATCACGGCAAAGCCGCGTTTTGATATTGTGCAGCCGACCGAAGGTCTGCACATGGCCATCGACCCGCGCGTGCCGATGGATATGCAGCACTTCGCCTTTCGCCTGTCAGGGCTGGCTGCAGGGCAGGCAGTGGAATGGATTTTAAATGGCGAGAGTCTGGGTGCGGCCTCGGCTTCGTCCTCGCACCTCTGGATGCTCCGGCGCGGGCAACATAAATTGCAGGCGCGTGTGGTGGCAGAAGGGGCGGAGATATATGCCTCGCCCGAAATCTCCTACATCGTCAAATAATCTGGGAAATAGATTTTGCTTGCGAATCTGATTTAATCGGGTATTAAATACCCTCATTGGGGTAAAAAATACCCGATTAAATGAAACGGAGATTCGCCATGTCCAAAACGCCCGTCGCTACCGAGCCTGAAAAATCTGCCATCGAAGCCTCTGCCCTGCGCGCATGGCGCAACCGTATGGGCTGGTCGCGCGACGAAGCGGCGGCGCAGCTGAACCTCAAGCGCGATACCTACAAGAAGCTGGAAAACGGCCAGCGCCCCATTACGGCGCGGCTGGCGGGCGAGATTGAACGGCTGGAAAAACTCGGTGCGGGGAGGGTGCAGCCGCCCGTGGCCGATACGCGCGCAGCCATTCATGTGGTGGGCGGCGGCACGATTGTGCATGTGCGCAACCATCTGGCACTGGCTGCGCCGGCTTATGGATCAACTGCGCGGGAAATTGCGGGTATTTGCACGCGGCTTGGCCAGAGCGCCCGTTTGACGCTGACCCGCATGGCAGATGTATCATCGCCCTACGAAACCAACGAAGATATGGCGCTACTGGCGGAAGAGATCGTGGCCAATCCGCATACCAAAATCGTCTTCTGGAATCCGGCGATCTGTGATTTTAAAGGCGAAATTGGCGATGTGGCTGCGGGACGCAAGGCGCAGCGTTTGAAAACCGCCGAGGGGCAGACGATGATGGCGCTGACACCGGCAGATAAAATCGTCTCCGGCATCCGGCGCGAGCGCAAGGATATTTTCCTCGTCGCCTTTAAAACCACCACAGGCGCGACGGAAGATGAAATGTATCTGGCGGGTCTGAAACTGATGAAAGGCGCGCATATCAACCTTGTGCTGGTCAACGATGTGGTCACGCGCATGAACATGGTCGTCTGCCCAGAAGAAGCGCGATACCATGTGACATCCGAACGTGTCGAAGCACTGGAAGGATTGGTCGATATGGCGCTGATGCGCGCCCGCGCGACCTTCACCCGTTCGACCGTCGTCGAAGGATCGGAAGGTGTGACGTGGACGTCGGATATGATTAGCGATAACTTGCGCGCCGTGGTCGAGCATTGCATCACCCGCGGTGCCTATAAACCCGTTAAAACCCGCACCCGAGGCGAAGTGACGGCAGGGCATTTCGCGGTGCGCGGACCGGACGGAAAAATCATCACATCGCGCCGCTGGTCGAATTTCAACCAGTTGAAACAAAACGGTATGGTCTTGATTGAACCCAAAGGCCGCGACCGCGTGATGGCCTATGGCGGCAAACCTTCGGTGGGCGGGCAGAGCCAGCGGATTATTTTCGAAGATCATCCGGATCTGGACAATATCGTGCATTTCCATTGCCCGCTGAAACCGGATGCGCCGGATAAAATTCCGCTGCGCGACCAGCGTCCGTACGAATGCGGCAGCCACGAATGCGGCAAAAACACATCCGACGGCCTGCGCGAAATTGAAGACGGTATCTGGGCGGTGATGCTCGACCAGCACGGGCCGAATATTGTGTATCGCAGCGATGTGCCAGCCGCGCGGGTGATTGATGTGATCGAACGCAATTTCGATCTGGACGACAAAACCGGCGGACATGTGGACGGTTGATGATGACAGCGGTCTGGAAAAATCCTCTGCCCTTGCGTCTGGTTTTGTCGGATGACAGCGAGTCTTTTCGCGATATGCCGCCGGATGCCACGGCTTTGCCGCTGGCGCCGCATCCGGGGGCGTATGGCGTGCAGCGGCAAAATCATGTGCATGAGGGAGTTGATCTTTATTGCCCAGCCAGCACACCGGTGCAGGCGGTAGAAGCGGGGGAGGTTGTCGCCATCATCCCTTTTACCGGTGCACAGGCGGGGTCGGATTGGTGGGAAGATACCGATGCTGTACTGGTCGAAGGCGATAGCGGCGTTGTGGTTTACGGCGAAATCGCACCTACCTGCCATCTGGGGCAACAGGTGGCCGCGGGCGATACGATTGGTCATGTCGTCACGGTTTTGAAAAAAGACAAAGGCCGCCCCATGGCGATGCTGCATCTTGAGCTGCACGCACAGGGCACACGCGATGCGCCCGAATGGCCGTCGCTTGAGGCCAAACCCGAAACCTTGCGCGACCCCACGCCCTATTTGCGAGGACTGGCAGAGTGAAGCAGCGCGCTTTTATCAAAGCCGGCGATGTGATTATCCCCATCGCCGCCGTAGAGCGGGTGGATATCGCACGCATCGAACAGGACGGCACGGTCGATATTGTGCATAGCGGCGGACAGCGCATGACCGCGCGTGATTTTGATGCCTTCGAGGCCGTGATGCTGTTGCACCCTGCCGCACTGGAGGGACGGCGGCTGCGCTGGGTGAAAAACGCCTGGGCGTTTCACAATCTGGTCGCGCATCCGCTGATGCAGGTGATGGTCTGGCTCGGCTTCAAACGCGCCGCCATCCGTCTGCACGACATGACCGTGCCCAAACCACTGGGGCTGCGGGTATCCAGACCCTCCTGACGTTATAAAATTGCCATAAATTAAGCCTTGAAAGGCGGCGGATCGCTTGCGCCCTGCGGCGTTCTGGGGCAGACTCATGTCCTGAGATTTCAGGGACTTATTTGTGCGCCGCAATATAAAAACGATTGCGGTGGCAGAGCGAAGCCCGAGCAGGCCGGAGGCCTGCGACGACGGTTCGCTCTAAAAATATAAGCTTCTGGAGCATTCACGTCGATCGATTGAAGAGTGATGCTCTGGTGAACCATAGAAAGACCGCACATGAAAAAGAACCGTCCGAATTCGTCGTCGCATATCATCCTGACCTCGCACCCGCCCAAAGACAGCAAGGTGCCGAAAGTCAATTGGGGTGCGCAAACGCTGGAAGAACGCGGGCCGCTGATCGCCAGCATGGCCGACCATGCGGCATCGAATGTGATTGGCGCTTATTCTGGTGCGTATTCTGTTTACCGTGCCATGGCGGTGGCCATCGGCGTGCTCGACCCGCTGCATGTGCCGGACCTGACCAATACCTCGCCCGCGGAAAAAATCGGCCCGCATCCGCAATGGATGGATCCCGGTAAAATCGTCAGTCTTGACCCCTGGGGCCATATGGTCGGTGAGGCCTTTGACGATGTGCGCAAAAAAGGCCTCGATGTACGCCCGACGATTGCCGTGACCAAGGCGCATATCAATATGCCCGAGATCAAGGATGCGATTGCTGCCGGACGCCTGAAGCCGGATGGCGATGTCCTGAAAGCGAATGGCGATGTGAAAGTCACCAAGGCTGCCATCGACCCCGTCTGGTATCTGCCCGGCATTGCCAAGCGTTTCGAGATCGAGGAAACCGACTTGCGCCGCGCGCTTTTCGAATATTCGGGCGGCATGTTCCCCGAACTGATTACGCGCAGCGACCTGAAAGTCTTGCTG
>JAUXOC010000034.1 GCA_030682495.1 Alphaproteobacteria bacterium
CATCCGCGCTGCGCTGATCGACAAAGACCGCCAGCCCAAATGGCAGCCGCCGCGCATCACCGAAGTTTCCGACCAAGACATAGACGCCTGTTTCCAAAGTCTCGGCGAGCGCGATCTGGTGCTGTAAAGAGGTTTGCAGCGCCTAAGGAATTGTCCTACACTATAATTCCTGTTGAATAAGGAGCCTTTCGGGTGCCTTCCGTCTACTACGAATCCATCACGCTTATCGAACGCCTGCACCGCCAGTTTCTGGACGTGCTGAAGGTGGAGCTGGAACGTGCGGGCATCTTCGACATCAACAACGTCCAAAGCATGATCCTCTACAACATCGGCACCGATGAACTGACGGTGGGGGAATTAACCATGCGCGGGTTCTATCTCGGCTCCAACGTATCGTATAACGTCAAGAAAATGGTCGAAAACGGCTATCTGTTGCAGGAGAGATCGATCCACGACAAACGCTCCGTGCGTGTGCGTCTGTCCGAGAAAGGCCGCCGTCTGAACGAAGGCATGAACCGCCTCTATCAACGTCACGAAGAAAGCCTTGCCGCCGCCGGCCTGTCGGATGAACGTCTCGAACAGATGAACAAAACCCTGCACGACCTCGAAGCCTTCTGGCTCGAACAAATGGGTGCGGGCGGTCTCAGCCTGATGTCGTAAAAGACACCGCGCCGTTTTCTGCTGCGCCGCATATTTCCCGAACATCGCAAGAAAATTTCTGTTATTTAGGGCGTGGACACTGTTTCTTTCCAGTGTTAACTTGCCTTCATTCTCAAAATTTCGTTTTGACCTTCGGGAGTGAAAAGAATGGCAACTGGTGGCTACGGCTCTGGCCGTAAAAAAACCTTCAAGGAAAAACTCGCCGACATGAAAGGCAAAGCGGTGGGCGCCTTTAAAAAGGTTGCGCTCGTGACCGTTGCCTCGACCGCGCTGATCGGCGGGCCCGGCTATTACAATTACGGCACGACGCAGGAAACCGAAGTCAAAGTCCGCCAGGTGCAGCGCGATTTCAAAGAATGGAATCAGAAAGAAGGCAAGGCCGTCTACGAAAATTACCGCGTCGTCACCGACAAAGGCACCTTCCGCAATGAAAACGCCACCCTGCATCTGAAATTCAACCGCGACCAGATGTATCAGGATTTCGAAGTCGGCAAGACCTATAACATCAAAAGCTACGGCCATCTGCCCTTCGGCCTCGTCGGCAGCCCCAATATCGTTTCCATGCGTGAAGTATCGGCAGAGGAATTGGCCGACCGCGAACGCGCACGTCAGGAAGCGATCAAAAAAGGCCAGCAAGACAACCAGCAAGGCCAGCCGCCACAAAACGGCGCACAGCCGGGCGCCACACCGCAGCAACCTGCCAAGCCGGGCGCGATGGCCGGTACGGTCTTGAGCGGCGCGACGACCAAAGTCATCATCAGCGCCGAAGGCTACGACGTCGAAATGACCGTCCCCGCCGAAGCCGTGCAGCATATCCGCGTCAACAAAGTTGCGGAAACCCAGCCGGTGCGCATCATCCAGGCACCGCGCCCGCCGGGTTAATAAACGTTTCTACAAGACAAACAAAAACGCCCGCAAAAAAACTGCGGGCGTTTTTTTATGCGCGGCGTGCGCAAAAAATCATTATGCCATCGCCGGTGCGCGTCCCAGCGACGGGCGCGGGGGCGGGGTGATGTATTGTCCCAGTTTCTTGATCGAGCGGAAGAGGCGCAGCCCGTCCGACAGCGGCTTGCTGACGGCGTTGAAGATACGTTCAAACATACCGGCCTTGCGGTGGACCAGCGCGGGGTCGGGCGTTTCGCCGGACAGGATGGCCAGATGCTTGCGGATGTTCTTGATCGCATGGTGGTGCTTTTTGGTGTCCAGCTCCAGCACGATGTTCTCTTCCGATCCCCAAAGCCCGACGATGTCGTTTTTGGAGCGGATATGAATGACTTTGTCTTTGGGCAGCGCGTTCGGCGCGATTTTCTCAAGATAGGCGCGGGTTTCCTTGCTCGGCCCCGGGCTGGAAAACGCCCAGACTTTTTTCACATCCAGCACGCGCGCCACGGTGCGCGCCAGATAACCGCCGAGCGAGTGGCCGGTCAGCGAAATTTTATCGGTCTGGATACCTGCTTTTTCCGCCGCCAGTTTGGTGAAGGCCACGGCGTCTTTATGCTGCGACGGCAGGCCGCCGACAGCGATCATGAAATTGGATGTGAGGTCGTTGCCGTCCGACCCGCGAAAGGCGATGGTGTAATCGGTCTCTCCGGTTTCGGGGTCGGTCTTGGCAAAGAGCGCGCCAAAGAAAGCGCGCTTGCCCGGCATGATCTCGTCCGATGTGCAAACAACACGCCAGCCCGCGGGCGGCGGTACGGATGTGTCGCGGAAATAAGTGTAATCGCACAGGGCGGCCTTGCCAGCGGCTTCGGCGATTTGTTTTTTACTGACGATCACACTCATGGCGGGCTTTCCCGTCTGTCGTTTCACTTTGAGTATGATGATACCGTTCAATTATGAACACACGGTTAAGAATACATAAAAAGCCCGATATATTGACCTTTGTCATTGAAACAGAACAAAAAAATCCGGCAGCAATACCAACGTGTCATACCGGCGCAGGCCGGTATCCAGTGCGCGAAGCGCCTTTTATAAATCAAGGCCTTTCGGCCTTGGGCTGGATACCGGCCTGCGCCGGTATGACGCAGTGCTTGGCTTCATGGGTGATCTTTTGCGCTTGTGCCGCCGGGCTTAAAACGCCGCAATCCCCGTGATGGCGCGGCCAAGGATCAGGGCGTGGATATCATGCGTGCCCTCATAGGTATTCACGGCCTCGAGGTTCATGACATGGCGGATCACATGGTATTCGTCCGAAACGCCGTTGCCGCCCAGCATGTCGCGCGCCTGCCGCGCGATATCAAGCGACTTGCCGCAGTTGTTGCGCTTCATCATCGAAATCGCTTCGGGCGCGGCGCGGTTTTCGTCCTTCAGGCGGCCAAGACGCAGCGCGCCTTGCAGGCCGAGCGTGATTTCCGTCTGCATGTCGGCAAGTTTTTTCTGGATCAGCTGGTTCGCCGCCAGCGGCCTGCCAAACAGCACGCGGTCGAGCGTATATTGCCGCGCCTGATGAAAACAATATTCCGCTGCGCCGAGTGCGCCCCACGAAATGCCGTAGCGCGCGTTGTTAAGGCAGGAGAAGGGGCCGGTCAGGCCTTTGACGTCGGGGAATTTGTTTTCGTCGGGCACGAAAACATCGTCCATCACAATCTCGCCGGTGATAGAGGCGCGGAGGGAGAATTTGCCCTCGATCTTCGGTGCCGACAGGCCTTTCATCCCTTTTTCAAGGATAAAGCCGCGGATATCGCCCGCGTCGTCTTTGGCCCAGACAACAAAAACATCCGCGATGGGCGAATTGGTAATCCACATCTTCGCGCCTTTGAGGATATAACCGCCGTCGGTTTTTTTGGCGCGGGTTTTCATGCCGGCGGGGTCAGATCCGGCGTCCGGCTCGGTCAGGCCGAAGCAGCCGACATATTCACCCGTGGCCAGTTTGGGCAGGAACTTTTGCTTGCTCTCTTCGGTGCCGAAAGCATAAATCGGATACATCACCAGAGAGGATTGCACCGACATCGCGGAGCGGTAGCCGGAATCCACGCGCTCTACCTCGCGCGCGATCAGGCCGTAGGATACGTAATTCGTGCCGGCGCAGCCATAGCCTTCAAGCGTCGAGCCGAGCAGCCCCAGCGCGCCCATCTCGTTCATAATCTCGCGGTGGAAAATTTCGTGCCGGTTGGCTTCAAGGACGCGAGGCATCAGCTTGTCCTGCGCAAAATCGCGCGCCATGTCGCGCACCATGCGTTCTTCTTCCGACAACTGGTCGTCCAGCAGCAGGGCGTCATCCCATTTGAAAGCAGGCTTCAGCTTGGATTTTTCCATGGGAGCCTTGGTCGCGACTTGAGCGGTCATCGGTTTCTTCCTATGATGTGTGACAGGGGTAAAATATGACAGAAAAGTTGCAAGGCCGCGAGGTCATTTTTGAATTCATGCAAGTCGGCAATATCATGCGTGTCAGCGCCATGGATACGGCCAGCCTGACCGAAATCATCATTCAATGCCCCGCCGGCGCCGGACAGGCTGCCTTCAAGAAAAACGCCCTGCTCAGGTTGGAATATGTACTGCGCAAAAAGGGGCTCATAAAGTGATGCAGCGCGGGATTGCGATAACTTTATTATAAAATTCCTGCATTTGACGGCGTAAAATTTTTGCCGTATGTAAAATGTACTTTCATACAAAATCGCCGGAGCGCCCGCATGAATGCCCCCGTGCCGCCAACGCCAGAACAGCTGAACGACCGCCTGCTTGCGGCCGTGGCAGCGGGCAATGTGGCGGCGGCGCGCGCGGCGCTTGGGGCGGGCGCGGCCATCGGTGCGCGCGACGCACAGGGGCGCACCGGTTTGCATCTCGCCATCACCGGCAAAGATTACGGCGGGTATCAAAATACGGGGCGCGAACTGGCCAGTCTCTTTCTCAATCGCGGTCTTTCCGTCGATGCGCCGGATGCCAAGGGGGCGACGGCGCTGCACCTCGCGCTCTTGGATGAAAGCTATACCAGCGGCAAATACAAGGTCGAAGACCTCGTGTCTTTCGGTGCCGATGTCAATGCGCGCGATGCCGCAGGGCGCACGCCGCTGCATTACGCGGCTGGCGGCGGCAACAAAAACGACGGGTTGAAAACGCTTTTGGCGCAGCGCCCCGACATCAACGCGCGCGATCACGATGGCGCCGCGCCGCTGCATCTGGCTGCCGCGCGCGGTGATGCGGATATGATTAAACATCTGCTGGCACAGGGCGCGAATGCGTCTTTTCGCACCAAAACCGGCCGCGCGGTCTGGGATTACGCTGAACAATCCGGCCATGAATATCTGGCGCAAAACCTGCGTGCCGAGGCGGAAAAGCAGAAACGTGCCTGGGAAGCGTGGGAAAAAGCGCAAAACTCCGACCCGTGGCATCTGCTCGCCCCCGACCACGTGGCGCATGTGAAGACCGAAAAGAAAATTGGTTATCGTATCACCGAGAAATTCAATTTTACCGCGCGCACCTATACCAAAATCGCGCATAATCTTTCGACCCGCGCCGAAGGCGTGACGGTGACCAGCTTTGACACCTTCACCGATAAAACGCATATCGAACAGGCGCACGATCATCTGCAGCGCCTCGGCGGCACCGCGCCGCGCGAAACCATCTACGGCCCCGTGCTGGAAAAGCCCCGCCGCGGCATCAAACCGCCGCGCCGCAATTAATAA
>JAUXOC010000010.1 GCA_030682495.1 Alphaproteobacteria bacterium
CAGCCAGAACCTGGCCACGCTCGACGTCTTCACGCTTGGTACCACGCAGCAGCGCGCCGATGTTGTCGCCAGCTTCACCCTGATCGAGCAGCTTGCGGAACATTTCAACGCCGGTGATGATCGTTTTGGTCGTCGGACGCAGGCCGACGATTTCAACTTCTTCGCCAACTTTCACGATACCTTGCTCGACGCGACCCGTGCAGACCGTACCACGGCCGGAGATCGAGAACACGTCCTCAACCGGCATCAGGAACGGCTTGTCTTTCGGACGTGCCGGGGTCGGGATGTAGCTGTCAACAGCTTCCATCAGTTTCAGGATAGCGTTTCTGCCGAGTTCTTCGTTGGTGCCTTCGAGGGCGCAAAGTGCCGAGCCTTTTACGAAGGGGATATCGTCGCCAGGGAAGTTGTATTTGCTGAGCAGTTCACGGACTTCCATTTCAACGAGGTCCAGAAGTTCAGCGTCATCAACCATGTCGCATTTGTTGAGGAACACGACCAGCGAAGGAACGCCAACCTGACGTGCCAGCAGGATGTGCTCGCGCGTTTGGGGCATCGGACCGTCAGCTGCGGAAACGACGAGAATGCCGCCGTCCATCTGGGCTGCGCCGGTGATCATGTTTTTGACGTAGTCGGCGTGGCCGGGGCAGTCAACGTGCGCATAGTGGCGGTTGTCGGTTTCGTACTCGACGTGTGCGGTCGAGATCGTGATGCCGCGCTCGCGCTCTTCGGGTGCGCCGTCGATCTGGTCATAGGCTCTGTATTCGGCTTTGCCGGTTTCAGCGAGAATTTTTGTAATAGCCGCGGTGAGCGAGGTCTTGCCATGGTCAACGTGACCGATGGTGCCGATGTTCACGTGCGGTTTGTTACGTTCAAACTTACCTTTAGCCATCTTGTTATTCCTTCCTTGCGTTTTTTAATCGAGTTATTTGTTTAGTCTTGTTTCAGTTTCAATTCAGTTAACGGCAGAGCCGTTGGATCAGTTAACAGCTTACGCCATTTTCGCTTTCACTTCGTCCGCGATGGCCTGCGGTACCTGCTCGTAGTGATGGAATTCCATCGAATACTGTGCACGGCCCTGGCTCATGGAACGCAGCGTGTTGATGTAGCCGAACATGTTGGCAAGCGGAACCATTGCGGTGATAACGCGGGCGTTACCACGGCTGTCCATGCTGCCCACCTGACCACGGCGGCTGTTAAGGTCGCCGATGACGTCGCCCATGTATTCTTCGGGGGTGACGACTTCGACTTTCATCACAGGCTCCAGCAGGACGGGCTTGGCTTTCGGCAGGCCTTCGCGGAACGCTGCACGGGCAGCGATTTCGAACGCCAGCGCGGAAGAATCCACGTCATGGTAAGCACCGTCGTACAGGACCGCTTTGAAGTCGATGCAAGGGAAGCCGGCAACAACGCCGTTTTCTTTTGCGGACTCGAGGCCCTTTTCAACGCCGGGGATGTATTCCTTCGGAACGGAACCGCCGGTGATGTCGGTTTCAAAAATAAAGCCGCTGCCGGTTTCGCCGGGCTCGAAACGGATGATGACGCGGGCGAATTGACCCGAACCACCGGACTGTTTCTTGTGCGTGTAGTCGATTTCAGCGATTTTGGTGATCGTTTCGCGGTACGCAACCTGCGGCGCGCCGATGTTGGCTTCAACCTTGAATTCGCGCTTCATGCGGTCGACGATGATGTCGAGGTGCAATTCGCCCATGCCGCGCAGAATGGTCTGGCCGGATTCCTGATCGGAGTTGACGCGCAGTGACGGATCTTCCGCCACCAGACGTGCCAGCGCCATACCCATTTTCTCCTGGTCGGCTTTCGATTTCGGCTCGACCGCGATAGAGATCACGGGCTCGGGGAAGGTCATACGCTCGAGAATCACCTGCTTGTCGGGATCGCAAAGCGTGTCACCGGTGGTGGTGTCCTTCATGCCGACCAGCGCAACGATGTCGCCGGCGGATGCGGATTTGATTTCTTCGCGGTTGTTCGCATGCATCAAAAGCATACGGCCAATGCGTTCTTTTTTATCTTTCACCGAGTTGATGACGTAAGAACCGCTTTCGAGCGTACCGGAGTAGATACGAACGAAGGTCAGGGAGCCGACGAAGGGATCGTTCATGATTTTGAACGCGAGGCCAGCGAAGGGCTCGGCCGCATCAGGCTTGCGCGGTACTTTTTTCTCTTCGTCACCCGGCAGCGTGCCTTCGATCAGCGGCATGTCGAGCGGGCACGGCAGATAGTCGATCACCGCGTCCAGCAGGGTTTGCACGCCCTTGTTCTTGAAAGCCGAGCCGCAGAGGATGGGGACGAATTTGTAAGCAATCGTCCCTTTGCGGATGCACTTCTTGAGGGTCGCCAGGTCCGGCTCTTTACCGTCCAGATACGCTTCCATCGCCGCATCGTCCATTTCGACAGCGGTCTCAAGCAGCTTGGTGCGGTATTCTTTCGCTTTGTCAGCGAGGTCGGCAGGAATTTCTTGTTCTTCGAACGACGCGCCGAGGTCATCACCTTTCCAGATGATGGCTTTCATTTTCAAAAGGTCAACCAGACCGGCGAATTCGGCTTCGGAGCCGATCGGCAGCTGGGTGACCAGCGGCACGGCGCCAAGGCGGTCGATGATCATGTCAACGGTGCGGTAGTAGTTCGCGCCGGTGCGATCCATCTTGTTGACGAAGCAGATACGGGGAACGCCGTATTTGTCGGCCTGACGCCAGACGGTTTCGGACTGCGGCTCAACGCCGGCAACCGAGTCAAATACAGTAACGGCACCATCAAGGACGCGCAGCGAGCGTTCAACTTCAATCGTGAAGTCGACGTGGCCGGGGGTGTCGATGATGTTGATGCGGTTGTCGTTCCAGAAACAGGTCGTGGCGGCCGACGTAATCGTGATGCCGCGCTCTTGCTCTTGCTCCATCCAGTCCATGGTCGCAGCGCCGTCATGCACTTCACCGATTTTGTGCGATTTGCCGGTGTAATACAGAATGCGCTCCGTCGTCGTCGTTTTACCGGCGTCGATGTGAGCCATGATACCGATGTTGCGGTACTGCTCGAGCGGAAATTTCTTAACGTCAGCCATAGTGAATAATTCCCCTTAAACCTATTACCAGCGGAAGTGCGCGAAAGCTTTGTTTGCTTCGGCCATTTTGTGCGTGTCTTCGCGTTTTTTGACAGCTGCGCCGCGCTCGTTGTGCGCGTCCATCAGCTCGGATGCCAGCTTTGCATCCATCGTCTTGTCGTTGCGGTTGGAAGACGCTTCTTTCAACCAGCGCATCGCCATCGCTTGCGCGCGGCTCGGGCGAACTTCGATTGGCACCTGATAGGTCGCACCACCAACGCGGCGGGACTTTACTTCAACCGACGGCTTCACTTTTTCGAGAACTTCAAGGAAGAACGCGACAGGATCCGTTTTGGTCTTGGCGGCAATGATGTCGAAAGCGCCGTAAACAATGTTTTCGGCAACGGATTTCTTGCCCGATTCCATGATGCAGTTCATGAATTTGGCAACAACCAGGTTGTTGAACTTCGGATCTGGCAAAACTTCACGTTTTTTGGCGGAGTGACGACGGGACATGTCTTAAAAACCTCTTTTTCGAATTTCTTATTTAGGACGCTTCGCGCCATAGCGGGAACGCGATTTGCGGCGCTTGTCCACACCTTGCGTATCGAGCGCGCCGCGGATGATTTTGTAGCGCACACCGGGAAGGTCTTTTACACGGCCGCCGCGCACCAGAACAACCGAGTGTTCTTGCAGGTTGTGACCGATACCGGGGATGTAGCAAGTGGCTTCGCGGCCATTGACCATGCGGACACGGGCAACTTTACGCAGCGCGGAGTTAGGCTTTTTCGGGGTCGTGGTATAAACGCGCGTGCAAACGCCGCGTTTTTGCGGGTTGCCCTGCAAATCTGCGTTTTTCTTTTTCGCGACCTGCAGCGTGCGGCCTTTGCGGACGAGTTGGTTATACGTTGGCATTGATAGCCCTTCTCTGTTGCAACAAAGTTAAATCTTCACTGTCTGGAGGATGAGAAGGAAACAACCTGCGGTTCGCAAACGCGAATACACGACAGGATACTGATCGTCGATCAGTCTAACTTTCACTTTTCCCGTGAAAGACGGTTAAAAACCGGACTGCGTCTAGACCAAAATGTCTACTACCAGCCCATCCTTAGAGCGTGCGGAATATATCACGCGCGCTCCAAGGGTCAAACATTATTTGCGGGGCAAGCTGCGGTTTTTTATGTTTTTTCATCTTTGCCCCCGCTTTCTCATTAAACAGAATACCGAAAATGAAATTAATTTCATAAAATAAGCCTTTATTGTAATATTATTATCAAATGGGGTACACGGCCCTCTCGCCCCTGCGGCTTTCCTGCCTTGCCGCCTGTGCCGATTCCCGCCCGATTCTCGAAACCGGTCAAAAGGGCTTGCCGCGGCGGGAGAATCTGGCCATATTCATCCTCGGAAGACTGGCGGGCATATTATTCGCCAATCCGGCCAGGGCCGAGAGGCAGCAACCGTAACGAAATTCGATATGGGTCGTTCAGTCTTCCACTTCCCCTTCTTTTTGCCGCTGTGCGCCGCAACAAATTCGTTGACGGCTGTTATGGCATATGGTTATATTGTTTCATTCTTCGGAATCGCGGGATTTGATGGATAGCTTGCTGCCGCGTCAACAATAGCTAAAGCACCGCAGGGCAAACGCTGCGGAACCATATAACCGACAGCCCGAGAGAACGACACAATATGCCCTTCGCCCTCCCCACTGCAAAAAAGAGCCAACCCGCAGCACGCCCCCTGCGTGCGGTGGCCATGCGAATGTGATCCCGCCCGCATTCCGCTGAGGCTATTCCCCTTTTGTTTAAAACACCGCACGCTGCAACCGGCGCGCACATATATATCCCGCGGTAAATCTGCGGGAAGGCAGGACACAAATGACCGACGTTCGTAACGACGACTTCACCCTTATCCGCTCTATCGACGATGTGATTCCGCTATACCGCGGCAACGGCCAGAGCGAGCCGGAACAATACATCGGCTTCGAAACCGAAATTTTCGTGTACCGCAAAGACACCCGCGGCCAGCCCGTTGCCGCATCGTCGCGTGACTGCGCGCAGATCGTCGAGCATCTGAAATCACGCGGGCTGGAGCCGCAGCTGGAAATGGCCAGTGCGGTCGAATACGCCAGTCCCGCCTATCCGGTCACGCAGGTCGCAAAACTGAACGCCGAGATTGCGCAAGCCTGGCAAGACTATACACAGGGCATCCACGACGCCGGCTTCCAGACCAACGACGCCGCCCTCGCCCCCTTTGTCACACTGGACAGCGCAAAAGACAATCTGGTCGACCGCGACCGCGCGCGCGGATTGGTCAAGGGGATGGATCTTTTCAAGGCGCCCGAATTTCTCAAGGTCACGCTGCTCTGTACCAGCACGCAGGTCAGCCTCAGCTATGCCAGCCCCGATGACCTGCGCGATACGCTGGCCACGGGCTATGCGCTGACCGGTGCGATTTTCGGCGTTTTCGCCAATTACCCCGCCTTTATCGAAGGCAAGGACGAACGCCTGCAAACAAATCCGCGCGCGACTTTCTATGATGCCTTTGGCAAAGACGGCGGCATTCCGGACAGTCTGCTGCAATCGGCGGATGGCGAGGATTTTATCCGCCGCCATGCAGAGCAGGTTTTCAAAACCGACATGCTTTTTTACTACGACGAAAAACAAAACCTCGTCTGGCCGGAAAAGCCGGTAAAGTTCGAACAGCTTGAAAAAATCGGGCTCAATACCCGCTCCAACTACGATCTGGCCGAAACCTTTGTCTATACCGATTTCAAGGTCTGCAATATCCGGGGCAGCGACGGCGTACCCATCGGCAAGCGCGTAGAAGTGCGCGGTTTTGATGCCGGTGAAACAGGTGCATTGGCCGCCGTGCCCTTCTGCCATGCACTGCTGCGCGATGCGGTAGGGCGCGATGCCGTGCAGGGACTACTGGCCGATTACGGGCTTTTGCCTGACCAAGACGGCTGGCAGGATCGCCTCAAAGCCGCCCGCCACAGCGCGGCGCATCATGATGGAAAATTCCTCGATGTGCCTTTCGGCACGCGTCCCGATGGCTCCGATGGCAACTTGAAAGATTTCGCCCGCGACCTGGGCGGGATTCTCAAGGCCTATGCCCTGCGCAACCCCGAGCTTGCGGGCGCCCTCGCCCCTGTCATCGCGATTTGCGACACCGGCAAGCCGCAGGCGCAGATCAAATCCGAACAGACGCGCGATTATACGCATGCCGTTGCGCAGCTGGTCACCGCCAATGATGATGCGCGGCCAACCGCAAAACCGGCAGCTTCGGCGCGGCAGGCCTTTAAAAACTAGGGGCTAAAGCATTTATTGCGGCACAAAGTCTCTGGCCGCAGCCGCCGTGCCGCTGACGATGCTGTCGACCGACTGGTAAAACAGATCAAAAGCGAACCAGCTCAGCAGGATAATCACCGGCGCGCAAATCGCGTTTGCGGCCCAGGTGATGCGCCGCAAACCTTCCGGCGTTTGCGGCAGCTTGCCCGCGGCTTTTCTGCGGAAATAGAGAAACTTCGTCATCAGGTGAATAAACATACCAAAGACGGGCCCAAGAAAGAAAACCCCCATCAGCACCGCGCAAAAACCGGTCACAGTCAAAAAATCGCGCGTCTCGCTCATCAAAAACCAGACCGTGCAGAGCACTATCCAGTCCCGCTCGCCGAAAGCCAGCGAGCGGATGAGGTTCCACTGAAAATAACCGCGCTCGGCGATATCGGCGTGGATTTTCTTTTTGCGTTGCCAGCCCATCTTACTGCGGACCGAAGGAGCCGAAACCATCCGGCTTGCGCGGCGCGGCTGCGCCGTTATTTATCGGCGCGGCAGCGCCTTTATCTTTCATCGGTGCGATACCGCCGTTCGAAAAATAACCGACAAGGCGCGGATGCTTTTCCGCCGCCACGCGCTCGGCCGCGTCCTGCACCACGACCGTTACAAAACGGCCCTGCATCGGAATAAATCCATAAGCCTCATCGACTTCATGATCGCCAAGGCCGAAATCTTTTTTGAAAGCCGCCGTATCCGGCGCCTTGCCATCTGCTGTTTTAAATTCAAACAGAACGGTTGCGGTCTTGCTGTTATCAAGAGGCATCGGAAACTCCGGTCATTATAAATAAATTCTATGCCACGACCGTAGCAACCCTCGCCTGCGCGGTCAACCCATGCCCGCGCGCGGGCAGGCGCAGATAGCAAACCCGCACAGAAAAAACCCCGCGGCCTTGCGGCACGCGGGGCTTATTCAGTCGTTGCGGCAGAGATTAACCCGCAGCACGGCCTTTGGTCGTTTTGTGGCCATCCGTGCCTTCCGCTTCAAGCGACGTCACATTGTCGTTTTCAAGCGGCAGGTTGGCGGCATGTGCAGCCAAGGCGACTTCGTCGCGCTCGGTGGCGATGCGTTTCAGTTTGTGCACGAAAGCACCCGTACCGGCGGGGATCAAGCGACCGACGATAACGTTTTCTTTCAGGCCGATCAGCTTGTCCACCTTGCCGTTGATTGCGGCTTCGGTAAGGACGCGGGTCGTTTCCTGGAACGATGCAGCGGAGATGAAGGAGCGAGTTTGCAGGGACGCTTTGGTAATCCCCTGCAGAACCGGCGCGCCTTTGGCCGGACGTTTGTCCGTACCGACAAGACGGGCGTTCAGTTCTTCCATTTCCTCGCGGTCGACCAGTTCACCCGACAGCAGTGTCGTATCGCCGGCATCCGTGATTTCAACTTTTTGCAGCATCTGGCGGATAATCACCTCGATGTGCTTGTCGTTGATCTTCACGCCCTGCAGACGGTAGACGTCCTGCACTTCGTTGATGAGATAGTCGGCCAGCGCCTCGACACCCAGCACCGCCAGAATGTCGTGCGGCACCATCGCGCCTTCGAGCAGCGCGTCGCCGCGGCGAACGTAGTCGCCTTCGTTCACAGCAACGTGCTTGCCTTTCGGGATCAGATATTCGCGCGGTTCGCCCTTGCCATCTGTCGGCTTCACGATCAGGCGGCGCTTGGACTTGTAGTCCTTGCCGAATTCAACCTGACCATCGATTTCCGAGATAATTGCAAAGTCTTTCGGACGACGTGCTTCGAACAGTTCCGCCACGCGGGGCAGACCACCCGTAATATCGCGCGTTTTGGACGATTCCTTGGGAATGCGGGCGATGATGTCGCCAGCTTTCACTTCGGCACCGTTTTCAAGGCTCAAAATCGCGCCAACCGGCATGTAGTAATTTGCCTCCAGACCGTTCGGCAGTTTGATAACCTTGCCGCCTTTGTCCGTCAGCGTAATGCGCGGCTTGAGCGCTGCGCCTTTCGGCTGCTGGCGCCAGTCGATGACGACCTTGGAAGAAATACCGGTCGCTTCATCCATCTCGTCGCGGATCGACATACCCTCGACCATATCGCCATAGAGGGCGAAACCGTCTTTTTCGGTGATGATCGGGTTGGTATAGGGATCCCACTCGGCGAGTTTCTGGCCTTTTTTGGCTTTGTCCCCGTCGGTGACGAGCAGCTTGGCACCGTATTGCAGGCGATGGTTCGCACGTTCGCGGCCCTGCTTGTCGAGCAGGACAACTTCGGTGTTGCGACCCATCACGATGTTGACGCCTTCGGAGTTGGTAACAACGTTTTTGTTACGGATCTCAACCGTTGCATCGAACGCCGCTTCGGCAGAAGTCTGCGCCGCGCCACGCTGCGCCGCGCCACCGATGTGGAACGTACGCATTGTCAGCTGTGTGCCCGGCTCGCCAATCGACTGGGCAGCCATAACACCGATCGCCTCGCCGAGGTTGACCGACGTACCACGTGCCAGATCGCGGCCGTAGCATTTCGCGCAGATACCGTTGTCCTTGCTTTCGCAGGTCAGGACAGAACGGACCAGCACGGTGTCGATACCGGCGGTTTCGACTTTTTCGGCCGTGGCTTCGTCGATGATGGTGCCAGCGGGCACGATCACTTCGTCGGTCAGCGGATCCAGCACGTCTTTCGCCGCGGTACGGCCAAGGATGCGCTCGGACAGGGAGACGATAATATCGCCGCCCTCGATAACCGGCATAACGGTAAAGCCGTTTTGCGTGCCGCAATCTTCTTCGGTGATGATCGCATCCTGCGCAACGTCCACCAGACGACGGGTCAGGTAACCCGAGTTGGCGGTTTTCAGCGCCGTATCGGCAAGACCTTTACGCGCACCGTGCGTCGAGTTGAAGTATTCAAGAACGGTCAGACCTTCCTTGAAGTTCGAGATGATCGGCGTTTCGATGATCTCGCCCGACGGCTTCGCCATCAGGCCGCGCATACCCGCCAGCTGGCGGATCTGCTGGGTCGAACCACGGGCGCCGGAATGCGCCATCATGTAGACCGAGTTCATGTAACCGAGTTTGCCCGGTTTGGAAATAACATCCATCATTTCCTTGGTGACGTCATCGGTGCAGGAAGACCAGATGTCAACGACCTTGTTGTACTTCTCGCCTTTGGTGATAAGACCATCCTGATACTGCTGTTCGAACTCTTTCACGCGGGCGCTTGCCTCGCCGATGAGTCTCACCTTCGCTTCAGGGATAATCATGTCGTCTTTGCCGAAGGAAATACCTGCGCGGCAAGCGAAGGTAAAGCCCAGCGCCATCATCCGGTCACAGAAAATGACGGTTTCTTTCTGGCCGCAGTGGCGATAGACCACGTCGATCAGGTTCGATACGTCTTTTTTGGTCAGGATGCGGTTGATGACTTCAAACGGCACGTCCGGATGCTTCGGCAGAACCTGCGCCATGATCATACGACCCGGCGTGGTGTCAACGATAAGCGTCACGGGCTTGTTGTCTTTGTCGACCGTGTTGTAACGCGCCTTGACTTTGGTGTGCAGGTGCACGGCCTGGCTGAACAGCGCCATTTCGATCTCGGCGATGTCTTTGAAGACCGTACCTTCGCCCGGCATGCCGTCTGCCGCAAGCGACAGATAGTACAGGCCGAGGACGATATCCTGCGACGGAACGATAATCGGTTTTCCGTCGGCAGGACGCAGGATGTTGTTGGTGGACATCATCAGGACGCGTGCTTCCAGTTGCGATTCAACCGACAGCGGAACGTGAACGGCCATCTGGTCACCGTCAAAGTCGGCGTTGAAGGCCGTGCAGACCAGCGGGTGCAGCTGAATAGCTTTACCTTCGATCAGCGTGGGTTCAAACGCCTGAATACCAAGGCGGTGCAGCGTGGGCGCGCGGTTGAGCAGAACGGGATGCTCGCGGATAACCTCTTCGAGGATATCCCAGACTTCCGGACGTTCTTTTTCGACCATGCGCTTGGCGGCCTTGACCGTAGAAGCCAGACCGTAAACCGACAGACGGTTGTAGATAAAGGGCTTGAACAGCTCGAGCGCCATTTTCTTGGGCAGACCGCATTGGTGCAGTTTCAATTCCGGACCAACCACGATAACCGAACGGCCGGAATAGTCGACGCGTTTGCCGAGCAGGTTCTGGCGGAAACGACCCTGTTTGCCTTTCAGCATGTCGGCGAGCGACTTCAGCGGGCGTTTGTTGGCGCCGGTGATGACGCGGCCGCGGCGGCCGTTGTCAAACAAGGCATCGACCGCTTCTTGCAGCATGCGCTTTTCGTTACGCACGATGATGTCGGGCGCGCGAAGTTCGATCAGGCGGCGCAGACGGTTGTTACGGTTGATCACGCGGCGGTACAGATCGTTAAGATCCGACGTCGCGAAACGGCCACCATCCAGCGGCACCAGCGGGCGCAGCTCGGGCGGAATAACCGGCACAACGTCAAGCACCATCCATTCCGGACGGGTGCCGGAGTTGAGGAAGGCGTCAATCAGCTTGAGGCGTTTGACGATCTTTTTCTTTTTCGCATCCGAAGATACCGCAGCGATGAGATCTTCTTCCAGCTTGGTTTTTTCAGCTTCGAGGTTGATCGCCGACAGCAGTTCTTTCAGCGCTTCCGCGCCGATACCGGCCTTGAAAGCGTCTTCGCCGAATTTGTCCTGCGCGTCTGCATATTCTTCTTCGGTCAGCAGTTGCAGGGGCTTCAGCGTCGTCATGCCCGGATCAATAACGATGAAGCTCTCGAAATAGAGTACTTTTTCGAGATCTTTCAGCGCCATGTCCATCATCAGACCGATGCGGCAAGGCAGCGATTTCAGGAACCAGATGTGCGCCACGGGCGCCGCCAGCTGGATGTGACCCATACGGTCACGGCGCACCTTGGAGAGCGTGACTTCGACGCCGCACTTCTCGCAGATGATGCCTTTGTACTTCATACGTTTGTATTTACCGCAAAGGCATTCGTAATCCTTGACGGGGCCAAAGATACGCGCGCAGAACAGGCCGTCTTTTTCCGGCTTGAACG
>JAUXOC010000045.1 GCA_030682495.1 Alphaproteobacteria bacterium
CGATCTGCGCGATCTGATCGTCAAAGGGCTTGACGAAAAAGGCCTGACTTATACCAAAGCCGAAGCCCATTCCACCCCGCGCCGTATCACGGTTGTGGTCGACGGTCTGCCGCTCGAAATCAGCCCGCCGCCCATCGACAAAAAAGGCCCGCGCATCGACGCTGCACAGCAAGCGCTGGACGGATTTCTGAAATCCATCGGCCAGAGCGATTTCAGCAAATGCGTGCAGGAAGAAAGCCCCAAGGGGACGTTTTGGTATTACCGCGAAGCCGTGAAAGGCCAGCCGACGGCAGATGTGCTGGTGCAAATCGTCGAAGGCGTTTTTGAAAAATTTGTCTGGCCGAAATCCATGCGCTGGAAATCGGGACAGAAAGCATGGGTACGCCCGATGCGCAGCATCATTGCCCTTTTTGATGGCAAAGTTGTGCCGCTTTCCTTTGCGCTGGGCGGCGGCGAAGATGCTGTTCCTGCGGCCAACCAGTCGCAAGGCCACCGCTTCCTCTCCCCCGGCACGTTCGAGGTGAAAAATTTTGCGGATTACACCGAGAAGCTGAAGGCCGCACATGTCATCCTATCGCGTGCCGAGCGCAAGGCTTATATCGCCGCCGAAGCACAAAAACTGGCCGCGAAAGAAAACCTGAAGGTCAACGAAAACGAAGGCCTGCTCGAAGAAATCGTCGGGCTGGTCGAATGGCCGGTGCCGCTGGTGGGCACGTTTGAAAAAGAATTCCTCGAAGTACCACAGGAAGTGCTGATTTCCACCATGCGCGGCGACCAGAAATATATCGCGCTGCTCGACCAGAGCGGAAAGCTCGCCAATAAATTCGTGGTTATTGCGAATACAATCACCGAAGACGGCGGCAAAAATGTGGTGGCCGGTAACGAAAAAGTCCTGCGTGCCCGCCTGTCGGATGCGAAATTCTTCTGGGATCAGGACCGCAAGAAAAAACTCGAAAGCCGTGTCGATGCACTCGGCCAGATCACTTTCCACCAGAAACTCGGCACGGTCAAAGATAAAGTTGCCCGCCTTGAAAAACTCGCAGGCCATATCGCCAAACAAACCGGTGCGGATGAAAAACAGGCGGCGCGCGCTGCCCTGCTCGCCAAGGCGGATCTGACATCGGGTGTTGTGTTTCAATTCCCCGAGGTGCAGGGCATCATGGGGCGTTATTACGCGCTGCACGACAAGGAAACGCCCGCCGTGGCGCAGGCCATTGCCGATCATTACAAACCCGTCGGCGCCAACGACAGCTGCCCGACCGAACCGCTGAGTATCTGCACGGCGCTGGCCGACAAGCTGGACACGCTGGCCGGCTTCTTTGCGATTGATGAAAAACCGACAGGATCGAAAGACCCCTTCGCGCTGCGCCGCGCTGCGCTGGGGATTATCCGCATCATCCTCGAAAACAATCTGCGCCTGCCGCTGGTGCCGCTGTTCGAAGCTGCCTATAACGGCTATGCCGTATCTGGCCTGCGCTCGCTCAAAGACGTCACGGATGATCTGGTACAGTTCTTTACCGAACGCCTGAAAGTCGCGCTGAAAGATCAGGGCATCCGTCATGATTTGATCGATGCCGTGCTGGCCGCTGATGTACGCAAGGATGATGTGGCGCTGGCTGTGAAGCTTGTTCATGCTCTGCGCGATTTTGTGGGTACGGATAACGGCGCAAACCTGCTGGCTGCGTACAAACGCGGCGCAAATATTTTGCGCATCGAAGAAAAGAAAGACGGAAAATCTTTTGCCGCCGCAGATGTTCAGAATGCGCTTTTGAAAGAACAGCCGGAAAAAGACCTCGCCGCCGCACTCGCGCCTGCTGCTGCCAAGGTCAAAGACCTGCTGGGCAAGGAAGACTTTACGGGCTGCATGGACGCACTGGCCGATCTGCGTGCGCCGGTAGATGCGTTTTTTGACAAGATCATGGTCAATGCGCCCGAACCCGATATTCGCGTCAACCGCCTGTGCCTGCTGGCAGGCCTGCGCGACACCATGAATGCCATCGCCGATTTCTCAAAAACAGAAGGGTAACGCCGACATGACAGCCAAAGCACAATTGAAGCCGGAACAAAATCAAATGGGGAAATGGGTTTATAGTTTTGGCACGGAATTGTGCGAAGGGGATGCGGGGCAGAAAAATCTGCTCGGCGGCAAGGGCGCGAATTTGGCGGAGATGAGCCGCCTCGGCCTGCCCGTCCCGCCCGGCTTTATCCTCTCGACCGAAGTCTGTACGTGGTTTTATCAAAACGGCAACAGCTATCCTGAAGGGCTTGAACAGCAGATTGATGCCGCGCTGGTGCAGCTGGAATCCGAAATTGGCGGCAAATTCGGCGCGGGTGAACGCCCGCTGCTGCTCGCCGTGCGCTCCGGCGCGCGCGTCTCCATGCCGGGCATGATGGATACCATCCTCAACCTCGGCCTTAACGACGAAACGACGGCGGCGCTGGCCAAGGCCAGCAACAATCCGCGCTTTGCGTGGGATTGCTATCGCCGTTTGATCCAGATGTACAGCGATGTTGTCCTTGATGTCGATCATCACCGGTTTGAAGACGTGCTGGATACGTTCAAACGCCGGAATAAACTCAAGCTGGATACCGATATCGACGCCGAAGGCTGGATGGAAATCGTTGCCGATTATCAGGATATCGTGCGCGAAGCAACCGGCGCGCCCTTCCCGCAAGACCCGCGTGAACAGCTGTGGGGCGCCATCGGCGCGGTCTTTAAATCATGGATGACGCCGCGCGCCGTGACGTATCGCAAGATCAACAGCATCCCCGAAGAATGGGGCACTGCCGTCAACGTGCAGGCTGTTGTATTCGGTAATATGGGCGATGATTGCGGTACGGGCGTTGCCTTCACCCGCGACCCCTCCACCGGCGAAAATGCTTTCTATGGCGAATATCTGGTGAATGCGCAGGGCGAAGATGTTGTCGCCGGTATCCGCACGCCGCAGCCGATGAGCGAGCTGAAAAACGTCATGCCCGATGTCTTTGCCGAGCTGAACGCCATCCGTCTGCAGCTGGAAAAACACTACAAGGATATGCAGGATATCGAATTCACCATCCAGAACCGCAAGCTTTACATGCTGCAAACCCGCGGCGGCAAGCGCACGGCGGCGGCGGCACTGCGTATCGCTGTTGAAATGGTTGAAGAAGGTCTGATTACCAAAGAACAGGCTGTGCTGCGTATTGCGCCGCAATCGCTTGACCAGCTTTTGCACCCGACGATTGACCCGAAGGCCGCCAAGACGGTGCTGACACGCGGCCTGCCCGCTTCCCCCGGCGCAGCGGTCGGCGAAGTTGTTTTTGATGCCGACGATGCCGAGACCCGCGCCAAGGCCGGACATAAAATCATCCTCTGCCGCACCGAAACCAGCCCCGAAGACATTCATGGCATGCATGCGGCGCAAGGCATTCTGACATCGCGCGGCGGCATGACCAGCCATGCGGCGGTTGTTGCGCGCGGCATGGGCAAGCCCTGCGTGGCCGGCGCATCCGATGTTGTCATTGACCACAAAGCGCGCACGATGACGATTGGCAGTGTCTCCTTCCGTGAAGGCGACGTGCTGACACTTGATGGTGCCACAGGTGAAGTGATGCAAGGCGAAATCGCCATGCGCCAACCCGCGCTGACCGGACATTTTGAAACGCTGATGGCCTGGGCAGATGATATACGCCGCATGCACGTACGCGCGAATGCCGAAACGCCGCTGGATGCCGAAACTGCCCGTAAATTCGGCGCAGAGGGCATTGGCCTGTGCCGCACCGAGCATATGTTTTTCGATCCCGCGCGCATCATGCATGTCCGCCAGATGATTTTGGCCGAAACGGCGGCGGAGCGTAAAGACGCCCTCGCCAAGATCGAACCGCACCAGCGGCAGGATTTCATCGACCTGTTTAAAATCATGGCCGGTTTACCGGTGACGATCCGCCTGCTCGACCCGCCGCTGCATGAATTTTTACCGCAAGCCTCCGAAGAAATCGCCGCGCTTGCCGCTACGCTGAAAATCAGCACGGCGCGTGTAGAGCAGCGTATTCAGCGCCTGCATGAAACCAACCCTATGCTGGGCCTGCGCGGCTCCCGCCTCGGTATCGTTTATCCTGAAATCTACGAAATGCAGGTCAAGGCGATCTTCGAAGCCGCCGCCGCCGTCAAGCTTGATACCGGAAAATCTGTGCTGCCGGAAATCATGGTGCCGCTCATCGCCACCAAGGCAGAGATGGATTTACTTGCCGCCATGGTCGAGCGCGTTGCCGCCGCTTGCGGTCTGAAGCGCGACGAATATCTTGTCGGCACGATGATCGAACTGCCACGCGCGGCTTTGGCTGCAGGCAGCATTGCCGAACGCGCCGAGTTTTTCAGCTTCGGCACCAACGACCTGACGCAAACGACCTTTGGCATCAGCCGCGACGATGCGGGGTCTTTCTTGCCCATCTACCAGCAATACGGATTGCTGCCCGCCGACCCGTTTGCCTCTATCGATATCGATGGCGTGGGCGAACTTGTGAAAACTGCGGCAGAACGTGGGCGTAAGACACGCAGCGGCCTCAAGCTGGGCATTTGCGGTGAACATGGTGGTGATCCAGCCTCTATCGCATTTTTTGAAACCGTGGGGCTGGATTACGTTTCCTGCTCCCCCTACCGCGTGCCGATTGCACGTCTGGCCGCGGCGCAGGCAACACTG
>JAUXOC010000046.1 GCA_030682495.1 Alphaproteobacteria bacterium
CTGCGCCATCACGCCGCGCAGCTGTGGCAACAGGTCGGCGCGGTTTTTGACGCGCCCCTTATTGGTGGCAAAGCGTACGTCATCGGCCAGATCGATGCGTCCTGCGACATCGCAGAAATCGCGGAACTGACGGTCATTGCCGACAGCGAGGATGATATAACCATCGGCGGCGGCAAAAACCTCGTAAGGTACAATGGTCGGGTGGCCGTTGCCCATGCGCGGGGTGACGATGCCGGACGTCAGATAATATTGCCCCGCGTTCGACAGCGCGGCGACCTGCGTATCCAAAAGCGCCACGTCGATAAATTGCCCCCTGCCGGTTTTTTCGCGGCTGTAAAGCGCGGCGAGGAGGGCAGAGAGCGCATAAAGCCCGCAGACAAGGTCAGACTTGGCAACGCCGATTTTATAGGGTGGGCCGTCGGTGGGGCCGGTCAGGCTCATGATGCCGCCCATGCCCTGTATCAGAAAATCATAGCCCGCGCGGTCTTTGTAAGGCCCGCTATGGCCGAAGCCGGTGATGGAGCAATAAATCAGGCGGGGAAATTCGGCTTTGAGCTGTGCGTAGCCGAGGCCGTATTTGTCGAGCGTGCCGGCCTTGAAATTTTCAAACAGAATATCGCAGGAGCCGAGGAGTTTTTTAAGAAGCGCCAAACCTTCCGGCTTGGTAAAATCAATCGCGAGGGAGCGTTTGTTGCGGTTGGCCGAAAGGTAATAAGAACTTTCGGTCGTATCCTGCCCCGCGCTGTCCTGCACATAGGGCGGACCCCAGCCGCGCGTGTCGTCGCCTTGCCCCGGTTTTTCGATTTTAAGGATGTCCGCACCGTAATCACCGAGAATTTGCGTGGCGCTCGGCCCTGCCAGAATACGGGTGAGATCAAGGACGCGCACGCCCTCGAGTGGTCCCGGTCCGTCCGTGAAGCCTTCGGCTTCAAACGCTGTGGTCATGCGCCCCGTCCGCTGGTGATGCCGCGCGCCTGCGCGGCGTAAGGTTTAACTCGGTGATGCCCACTATAGCCGCTCATGCTGCGCTGCCCAAGACGGAACGCATCGTCGCCGCACGAAATATTTTTATGCGTAGGGGCGCTCCGGTTGTTATGTAATTTTAATCCGGATTGTACGGGGCGGGAGCTTCGGGGTATGCTGGCCTAGTCTATTTTTGTCAGGGGCGGGTCGCAAGATCCGGAATTTTTTATGAAACGTTTTCTGCTTGTCTCCCTCTTTTTAACGATGGCGGCCTTGGCCGCGCCTGCCACAGCGCAGGTGTCCGATGCCGAAGCGCAAATAATGATGAGAAACATGCCCGCCGATGAAGACGGCTGGGCGGGCGGAGACGAAGAGGGTATGGGCGCCGAAGGCCCTGCCGTCCTTGCCGAAGAAGAGCCTTTGTTTCAGGAAGAGCAAAACCCGCAAGACACCCTGCGCCGCATGCCCGCCCCCGCACCAGAACGCGCGGCACAGCCGCAGCAGCGCTAGCCGCCATGCTGACGGGCGAACAGGATGACGTAAAACCGGCAGGCGCTGCCGGACAAAACAGCCGGACAGGCCTGTTGCTGCTGCTGATGATCGTGATGATTTCGGGGGGGCTTTACTATGCCTATAACCAGATGCACGACAAGGCGCTGCGTAACGAAAGCGCGCAGATTTTGACCGCGCAGATCATGCAATTCCCTGCAACGGTGAGTACAGGCGTGGCGCGGTTACAGAGCGAAGGCGTACCGCTGCATAAAATCGATTTTTCAGCGCAAGGCACAGGCAATTATGCGGTCTTTCACAAGAAAGGCGGCGCTGTCCGCTATCAGGCGCCGCCCGCAGGCTTGCTCGAAGGCGGTGGCCGTTGGCTGTTCAAGGCTGTGACGGAGAAGGGCGAGGGCTGGTTTATTGCGGGGCTTGGCAGCGATGATGCGGCGGGCAAAGATGTTTTCGCCTATTTGTCGGGCGTACCGCTGGCGGTATGTGAACGCCTCAACCGTCATTTGGGTCTGGCACCCTTGCCGCGGGTTGAATCCATTGCGGTTGATTTTGCCAGACCCGGCGACAAAGACGACCGTGCCGGTTTGAATCCATGGACGTTTTCGGCGCATGGCAAACCGATTGATGCCGAAGGCCAGAGTGGCAGTCCCAGCGCCGCCTGCGTACGTAATGGCGCCGACGGGGAATACGTCTATTATCACCTGCTGGCGGCGCAATAAACAGCGGTTGCAGGCGCGAATCCCCTTCCCCTCTTTACCGGAATCCCCTTATAATCGGCCAGCTTCGATCCGGAGCGGCAAAGAGATGCAATAACGATAACGAGGGTAATCAAAAATGGCTTACAAAATCGCCGTGGTCGGCGCCACCGGCAATGTCGGGCGCGAAATGCTGAACGTCTTGGTAGAGCGGAACTTTCCGGTCGCCGAAGTGCATGCCGTCGCCTCCGCCCGCAGCGCGGGTAAAGAGATTTCGTTTGGCGAAGACGATGTGCTGAAGGTCGAGGCGCTCGACAAATTCAATTTCAAAGGTATCGACATTGTGCTGGCTTCCGCCGGCTCCGACATCTCCGAAAAATTCGTGCCCAAGGCCACCAAGGCCGGCGCTGTTGTCATCGACAATTCGTCGTTCTTTCGCATGGACAAGGATGTGCCGCTGGTCGTGCCCGAGGTTAATCCGGACGACATCAAGAAATATAAAAAGAAAGGCATCATTGCCAATCCCAACTGCTCCACCATTCAAATGGTGGTGGCGCTGAAACCGCTGCACGATCTGGGTACGATTACCCGCGTGGTTGTCGCGACCTATCAGTCCGTATCGGGCGCAGGCAAGGAAGGGATGGACGAGCTGTTCAACCAGACGCGCGCGCTTTATTCCAATGCCGTGCCGAAGCGCGAGGTTTTTGCCAAGCAGATCTCTTTCAACGTCATCCCGCAGATCGATAAATTCATGGACGACGGGCAGACCAAGGAAGAATGGAAAATGCGCGTGGAGACGAAAAAAATCCTCGGCAAGGATATCGAGGTTGTTGCTTCCTGCGTGCGTGTCCCCGTTTTTGTCGGCCATAGCGAAGCGGTACATGTCGAATTTAAAAAGCCTGTCACCGTCGCGGCCGCACGCAAGGTGCTGCAAAAAGCGCCCGGCGTTGTCGTTATCGATCGCCCCGATCCGGAAGACGGTTTTGTGACGCCCGCAGAAATTGCGGGCGAAGATGCCGTCTACGTCAGCCGCATCCGCAAAGACCCTTCGGTTAAAAACGGGCTGGTGATGTGGGTGGTTTCCGACAACCTGCGCAAAGGTGCCGCGACCAACGCCGTGCAGATCGCCGAAGTGCTGACCGAAAAATATCTTTGATCTTTGCTGCGCAAAAAACAAAGCGCCCGCCGGTTTTATCCGCGGGCGTTTTTGTTTTTGGGCTGCGCTATTCGCCGCCCGCAGGCTCGATCTGCGCGGCTTCGGTGCTTTGCAGCAGCTGTGCGCTCATGGCGCGCAGCGTCTCTTCGTTTTCAGGGAAGCGGAGGATATGGTTTTCCGCCAGTTCGGTCTGGAATTCTTCATTAAGTCCGATTTGTGCCAGCTCGAGCGTGACGAGCGTGACCACGGCGATGCCAAGAGCCAAGGCGCCAAAACATTTAAATGTCAGGCTTTGGCAAATCTTCTTCAAAAAAAGCATGATGCTTCCCTGAGCTGTTGAACCCGCAGAAGTTATACCATACTTCGGGTAAAAAAGCACCTCGCAATAAAGGTGCTTTTTCAAACGACTAGGCGATTTTTAAAGGGCTTGTATATTTAACAACCCCCTCGCTTGTCACCCCCGCTTCACGCGGGGGTCTGGCCTGCGCCTTTGGCGCAGCATATATAAAAATGCGGTTTCACCGCGTCCGGATGCCCGCGTATAAGCGGGCATGACAACGTTTTTTATTTTCAGGGAACATTATATATAAGCCCTCTTTTTAAAAGGGATTAGCGTCCGGCGGCGGGTTCGATTTTTGCGGCCTTGCGGGCTTCTTCCAGATAGGCGGCCGCATCACGCGCCGTTTGCGTTTCCTGCGTGAAGGCCAGAAAGGCCTCGCTGGACAAAATCGGCGGGGCAATTCTAGACGCGCCACCAGCCAGTTGCTGTGCAGCGGCAGCAGCGGCTTTGTCTGTCTTTTGCTGGTGCTGCATATCGATGCCGGCATGGGTGGTTTGCGTGTTGTTGCGCGTGTTTTGCAGCTGTGCGGCAATCACATCCTTCATTTGCCGCGCGTCTCTTTCACCGCGCGAAGATAAATCAACCGTGGCTAAAAGCAGTACCACAGGCAGCAGCGTGATGGCCGCAAAGCTTTTAAGGCTCAGGCCCATGCAGATGTTCACAGCATTGTGGCAAAAAGCTTTGAGAAGGATCGTGCCGCGTTTGTGCAGATTGACGTAGCCATCAACCGCTTGTTTATAGAGAGCCTTGAGGACGGGCGTCATGTCTGCCTTGAGCTTTGTGAAGCTCTGGTCGAATTTTTTGGCGAAAGACGCATAAGACATTGTGTGCACCGTGGCTCCCCTTGCTGCCAATCTGCAGCCCCATGGTGATAGACCATACAGGATTCTTGATAAAAAGCTAAGTGAAAAATATTATGGTTAATAATTTCGTCATAAAGTTATAAAGCCGTCTTTACAAAAAAACGCATGACAGACGGGGGAAATCAGTGCTAAATCATTCATACTATGACGTTTTTTCAGCTTTTTATCCTCGCCGCCCTTCAGGGGCTCACTGAATTCCTGCCGGTCAGCTCCAGCGGGCATCTGGTGCTCGCCCCGCGTCTTCTGGGCGAGGTCGATCAGGGGATTCTGATCGATGTCGCGCTGCATATCGGCACACTGCTGGCGGTGCTGCTTTATTACCGCCGCGATGTCTGGCAGATCGGCTGGAACGTCCTGCAAGGCCGCCGGGCGCAAAACCCGCAGGCGCGCAATCTGGGCTGGTATATTGCGCTTGGCAGTATTCCGGCCTTTGCCTTTGGTGCGCTGGTGCATGTGCTTTATCCGGACGGTATTCGCAGCATTGCGGTGATTACCGCAACGACGCTGTTTTTCGGGCTTTTGATGGGGCTTGCCGATATGTTTGGCAAGCGGGAGCTTAAAATCGCCGATAGCACATTGGCGCGCGTCCTTATTATTGGCTGTGCGCAGGCGTTGGCGCTCATCCCCGGCACCAGCCGCAGCGGCGTGACCATGACGGCGGCGCGGTTTTTGGGCTATGAACGGGTGGAGGCGGCGCGGCTGTCCTTCCTGCTGGGCATTCCGGCCACGGCCGGCGCGGGCGCGATGGGGATCAAAGAGCTGTTCGAAGCCGATAACGCCGGTCTTTGGCATCAGGCTTTTACGGCCATTGGCCTGTCGTTTCTGGCCGGCCTTTTCGCCATTCACTTTATGATGGTCTGGCTGAAACGCGCCGGATTGATGCCTTTTGTTTTTTATCGCCTGTTCCTTGGCGGCTTCCTGCTGGTTTATTTTGTGCTCTAGCCATCGGGCGACCGTCTGGTTTAGGCTTTCTTCACCCTTTTTTGCTTGAATGCGAGGGGGTTAGAAATTTGTTGCCCCGCCACCCAAGGAATTCAGCGGCTGCGTCGTCCTATCCTGTAGTTCGCCCTTTTAGGAGATTTGTCATGAAAAGATTTGCCGCCACCGTGCTGATCGCTGCCCTTTTGTCCACCAGTGCGCTTTCCGGCGCGCGTGCCGAGGGGACGGGGGAAATTCCGGTTGACCGTGTGATCCTCTCGACCTCCGGTCTTGCGAATTTTGTGCACAAGATGCAGGTCAAGGACAACGCCACCGTCGAATTCCCCGTGCGCTTCGAACAGGTGGATGACATTCTCAAAAGTCTTATCATCTTTGACAAACAGGGGCGCCTTGGTGGCGTGACACTGCCGGGTAAAAAACCTTTGGAGCAGGTTTTCAAAGATCTGCCCTTCTCGCAGGGTCAGCTGTCAAACCCGATGCTGCTTATGAACGCCTATCAGGGCGCGTCGATCACGTTGAAAGGCGGCGGCAATGCCGCCATTACCGGCAAGATCGTACAGGTCGAGCCGGAGCAGGTGGCGCTCGATGATGGCAGAACAACCACCAAACACCGCATCAGTGTGATGACGTCCGAGGGTATGCGTCAGGCGCTGCTCGAAGATTTGCAATCGATTTCGTTTGATGACGCGAAAATCAGGGGCGAGATCACCCGTGCGCTCGACAGCATCCGCGAAAACGGCACGTCGGAGCGGCGTATGCTCACGGTGTCGCTGCCCGGCGAAGGTGCGCGCCCCGTGACGCTATCCTATGTCGTCGATGCGCCGCTGTGGAAAACCGCCTATCGCCTTGTCCTGCCCGAAGGCGAGGGCAAAGATAAAAAAGGCCTGCTGCAAGGCTGGGCCGTGGTTGAAAACATGACAGCCAGTGACTGGAACAATGTCGATATGACGCTGGTGTCCGGCAACCCCGTGACATTCCGCCAGTCGCTCTATGAATCCTACTACGTGCCGCGCCCCGAAATTCCGGTGCAGGTCTTTGGCCGTGTCATGCCGCGCACCGATAGCGGCGCAGTGAGCACGGCGCGCGACATGGCGCGCCGCGAATACGGCAACGTCGTGGGCGGCGCTCCTTCGGCGCCTGCTCCGGCGATGATGAAATCGATGAGCGGCCGTGGCGAAAGATCGCGCCAGCAGGCCATGGAAATGGCGGCGGATAGTGTGGCGTCTTACGAGGGGGATGCGTCTTTCGCCTCCGGCGGCTACGGCGGCATGAGCAATGTTGCGCAGGCGGCCAGTGCTGCGCAAAGCGCCGAGGCAACGACGCAGGTCTTGTTCCGCTTCCCTGACCGCTTCAGTCTCAAATCCGGCCAATCGATGATGCTGCCGTTTGTCAGCCGCGAAGTGCCGATGGAGCGGATCGCGCTGTATCAGCCCGATACCCACCCGCGCCACCCGCTGGCCGCCGTTGAAATGAAAAACGACGGCGAGACAGGCTTGCCGCCCGGCGTTCTGACGCTCTACGAAGAAAGCGCATTGCTGAAAGGTACCAGCTTTGTCGGTGACGCCAACCTGCCGGTCGTGGCGCGCGGTGATAAACGGATGGTGTCTTACGCGCTTGATTCCAAAACCACCATCGACCGTGAACAGAAAAGCCGCTCCACCGAAGGCCGCATCAGCGTCGCGCAGGGCGTCATGCGCACGGCCATGACCACACGTCAGGAAACCGTCTATACAATCAAGGCGCCGGAGAAGGAAGAACGTACCGTCGTCATCGAACATCCGCGCATGGGCGATTATCAGATCGTCTCGCCCGACCCCAAAGATGTCGAAGTGACCGAAACGCATTACCGCGTGCGCGTGCCGGTCAAGGCGGGGGAGAAGAAAACCTTTAGCGTCGTGCTCGAACATCAGGGCTGGCAAAGCTATACAATTGCCAGTTTCTCCACCCAGCAGCTTGTGGCCTATGCCACCAGCCGCGGGCAGATCGACGCCGGAGCGCGCAAAGCCTTCGCCCGCATGGCGGATGTCCGTAAATCGATGGACGAGATCGACCGTAAAGCGCAAGAGCTTGAACGCCAGCGCAATACGATCTTTCAGGACCAGCAGCGCGTGCGCGAAAACCTGCGCAGCCTCAGCGGCACATCGGATGTGCAGCAGCGTTACCTGAAAAAACTGAACGAACAGGAAGATCAAATCTCCAAGATCGACGCCATGCGCGACCAGCTCGCCGCGCAGCGCCAGAAGCTGGAGGGAGACTTGAACAAAATGATCGCCGAGCTGTCGTTCTAAAGACGCGGCGACTATTGAAATAAAAAGCGGGCAGAGATTTCTTTGCCCGCTTTTTATTTAGACTCCGCGCAGTAAAAACCGCACTTCTGCGACGCCGTAATGCCGCGTATCTGCCAGCGTGAATCCGTCTGGCATTGGTTCGGGTTGTTTGCGGCTCATCTCCATCACGCAGATGGCCTGCGCCGCCAGCCAGTCTTTGGCGGCAAGTGCATTCAGCGCCGCATAGCCCATATTTTTGCCATAGGGCGGGTCGAGGAAAACCAGAGTGCGCGGCACAATCCCTGCGGGACGTAGCGGCGGGTGCAGGGCATCGGCGCGCAGTACTTGTGTCTTTGCACCGATCTTCATCGAATCGATATTCTGGCGGAGCACCTTCAGCGCCTCGGGCGATTGCTCGATAAACACCGCCTCCGCCGCGCCGCGGGAGAGGGATTCGAGCCCCAAAGCGCCGGTTCCTGCGAAAACGTCCAGCACAGCGGCATTTTCTGGTAATATAAAGGGACGCCAGCTGGCATGTTCCAGAATGTTGAAAACAGCTTGTCTGGCCCGGTCGCTGGTGGGGCGTGTCGAGAGTCCCGAGGGACTCGCCAGAGTCTTTGCACGAAATTGGCCGCCGACGATACGCATGAAGTTACTGAATTTCCTTTTTATTCAATGTACTTAATAGGCATTATACTACTTTGATGCAGACATATGCCGAGAATTTTGCTAAAATTAAAGATATATGCGTCATTCATATGCACGTTAGGGTATCGCCATGAACAAGACCGTCGCCGTCGCCGCCAAGTTTTCTGTCAAAAAGATCCTTTTTTCCTGCATGTCAATGGCTTGCGCCCTGTTTATCAGCGCGGCAGCCCATGCGCAAGTGGTCGAGGGATGCAGCCCTGCGGTTCTCGACGCCATGCAGAAAAAAGCACAGGCCAGAGTCGCCTATGACGTGGCCGTCACCGAACAGGTGGTGGTCAAACCCGATAGTGTGCTCGCGATGACGTGCTTCGGCAAGGCCGCGGGTGTTTCGGCCGAGCGCGGGGGCAACCTCTTCTCCGGCAGCTTTTTTGGCAATACAAACTTTGCCTCTGTCATTACCGATGCGCTTTCTGCCTTCTTTAGCCAGTTCGCCGATGCAGAAGGTTTCGATACACCCGGTGTCGTCGATTACGCCGCGACCAACCTTGAAGACGATGCGGATTGTCCCGGTATCGAAAACCTCTGGGAACGTATCAAGGAAAAAGGTGTTGCCGGTGGTGTGCCCTATCTGACGATGGCTGAGCTGATTGCCGGTGCAGCACCCGGCGGATCCGGTGCGCGATTCACCGCCAACTGGGATACGGCCAACGCAGATGGTATTTTTCAGCAGCTGAATGATGCAATTGCGGCATTGCCTGTTGCAGCAATCCCCGTTTTCAACAACAACATGACATTCTGCCAGGTGCTGCAAGCGGCTGGTGCGACATGCCCGTAAGCTGGACGAAAGTTTCTCTGGTAGGGCATTTTTGATGCGAGGGTCGAGGGCATGAGAAAATATTCGTTTCTGGCGGTTTTCTTCACGCTGCTCTTTTCGCTTTCGGTGACGGCGGCTTATGCCTGCCAACCGGGTTGTGATTGCGTCAACGTGCTGCCGGTGATGCAAAACGCGGCCGAAGCCAAACGTCTCCAAGACAAAATGCATTCACGTGAGGTCATCAAACAGAACGACAACTCTGTCGGGATGACCTGCTTTGACCGTGCGCTGATGTTGACAGGTAAGCTGGGCGGTATTTTCTCCGATGTTAGTCCCGGTATGGCTCTGCCTATTGCCAATCTGTCAGTCTTCGGCACCAGCTCTTTTCCGGACTACGGCGCATCGACCAAGCTTGTGAAGGGGCTGGACGCTGTTGTGTCGCCCACAATGCAGGGGCACGTTGGCAACTTTACGGACTCCCTTTCCCATGCGCTTGGCGCAACGGTTGCGGGCTATCTGAATGCCTTTGTCATGGGGGCGCTTCAGCCGATTCTTAACACAATTACGACGCAGGTTGCCAACCTGGGCACTTATGTTACCGATATTAATACCTATTATAACACATTGCTCACGGCGATGAACCTCCTCGGGCTTGCCATGCCGGCTGCGGTGATGACGGCCGTGGCCACTATCAATATAGCCTGGGCGGCAATCAACGGCATTATCAGTGGCGCCGTCGCCGCGCTCACCAACCTTATAAACGGCATCGTCAACACAATCGTCAGTATGATTAGTAATGCTATACACGGGCTGATGGCGGCGATGACCCCCGATGGTGAATGCTCCCGCATCGCCAAGCTGTGGGGCAACGGCAACATGCCTGATCTCGGCATTTTTCCCGACTGGCGCAGCCTGATGGGCGGCGCGGTCGAGCGCGGAACGCCTTATTTCACGATGTACCAGATGCTGAGCGGCGCGATTCCGAATACTTTTGGTACGCCCGGCACACACCTGATGCAGGAGCTGATGAACGCGACCAACTCGACGATTGTCACCAACGCGCTGAATGACCTTTTGCCAGGCGGCGCGCTGAGTGGTCCGGGGGCTCTGCCGAGCTGGCAGACACCGCCGCTTATTCCGATTACAGCTACGGTTGACGATATCATCAGCCAGATGTAGCTTTTCGCGAAGCTTCAAAAAAAGGCCGACCTTATGGGGTCGGTCTTTTTTTTGTCTGCAAGATTTCTCTGCCAATATTTCTCTGCGGCCGGTTTAATGCGTTTCCTGCTTTAGCAGCGTCAGCAATTCTTTTTCAAAGCCATCGGCATCGGGGTGGCTTTGCAGGAACAGGCGCACCGCTTCCGCTGCGGCCACACGGTCATAGGGCACCATGCTTTCCTTTCCGCCGCCGGGTTTTTGCGACAGCGCCGCCGCTTGTGCCGCCAGTTCCAGCACACGGGGGTCGAGCCTTGCGCGCTGCTCTTTGATCTGCTGTCTGAGCTTTGACAGTGCGGCCTCGCGGGTGTTTTCGGGGGACGTCACGGGCGGCTGTTCCCTGTATGGTTGCGGTTCTTTTTATTGTATGTCCCGCGGCGGTCAGGGCGCAAGAAAAGCTTGCTTTTGTGGCAAAAACCCCCAATCTTGTGGCATATTTAGCCTGTTGCCGCCGCCCTGCGCGCATCCGGCAGAAAAAGAAACGCTCAAAAGGAATACCGAAAGGCGCAATGTTGCTCGGCCTCTATAAAATCGCGATGCAGGCATCCGCCCCGCTGCTGGAGGCGTATTTACAAAAACGCAGCCGCGCGGGCAAGGAAGACCCTGCGCGCGCGCATGAGCGTCGGGGGCGGCCGCAGCTGCCGCGCCCTGCCGCGCCGCTGGTCTGGTTTCATGCGGCCAGCGTCGGCGAATCTCTGTCGCTGCTGGCGCTCGTGACGCGTGTGCGCCGTGACTATCCGCTGGCTTCTGTGATGGTGACAACAGGCACCGTGACCTCCGCCGCGCTGATGGCGCAGCGATTGCCTGAAGGCGCTTTCCACCAATATCTTCCGGTCGATCATCCGGCCTGGGTGGCGGGGTTCCTCGATCACTGGCGTCCCGATGCGGTCTTTTGGGCGGAATCAGAGCTATGGCCGAATATGCTCTCTGCGGCGCACGCACGGGGCATTCCTGCCGTGCTACTCAATGCGCGCATGTCGCAGGAATCTTTCAAGCGCTGGCGCTATGCGCGCGGCGCGATTAAGCAGGTGTTGGGTGCTTTTACCTTGTGCCTCGCCCAGAATAAAGCGGAGGCCGAAAGGCTCCGCGCCCTTGGTGGCGGGGACGTGCGGGTTTCGGCCAATCTTAAGTATGCTGCCGCGTCGTTGCCGTATGATGCCGCCGTGCTGGCAGAAATGCGCGCCCGCCGCGCGCAGCGTCCGGCTATTTTGTGGGCAAGCACGCATGCAGGCGAGGAAACGCGCGCCTTTGCGCTGCATCAAACCTTTTGCGCTACGCAGCCCGATTTTCTGACCGTGATTGTGCCGCGCCACCCTGCGCGTGCCGGAGAAATTATGGCCGAAGCCGCCACGCTGGGCATTTCTGTGGCTCGCCGTAGCAGCGGGCAGGATATTCCGGCGGGCGGCGGTATTTATCTGGCCGACACAATGGGCGAGCTGGGGCTTTTCTATCGGTTGTGTCCGTTTGTGGTGATGGGCGGGACTTTTGCCGATATCGGCGGCCACAATCCGATTGAGCCGGCACAGGCCGGCTGTACGGTTTTCTGGGGGCCTGTCGGCTATAATTTTTTGACGGTGCTGGATGATTTCCGCGCGGCGCAGGCCTTGGTCGAGGTTGCGGACGAAAAAGAACTCGTGCAAAAAATCACTGCCGCGCTGCAATCGCCGCAGGAATGGCAGATCTACGGGGTGCGGGCGGCGGCGATGACGGCGGAAAAAGCCACTGTGCTCGATGGTATCATGGCCGATATCGCACCTGTCCTGCAAAGCGCACTGGCGCGCGCCGACCAGCAGCGGGGCGCACCATGATCGGCAAATGGAAAACGCCTGCTTTCTGGTATGATGCCGCCGCGCCCTTTGCGGCGCAAAAAGCTGCTGCCTTGTCGCCGTTGTCATGGCTTTATGGTTTTGCGGTGCGGCAGCGGTTTGATCTTTACTATCCGGTGCCGCTGGCGCGTCCGGTAATTTGTGTGGGCAATCCGGTTGCGGGCGGCGCGGGGAAGACGCCGGTGGTTTTATCGCTGGTCGATCTGCTCAAAGACCGCGGATACAATCCGCATCTGCTCACGCGCGGCTATGGCGGCAGCGAAACGGGGCCAATACAGGTTAGCCCCGGCCGCGATACAGCGGACGATGTTGGCGACGAAGCCTTGCTGCTGGTGACCAAAGCGCCGACATGGGTGTCGCGCAGCCGTCCGCTGGGGGCACAAGCGGCGATTGATACCGGCGCGAATATTATCGTCATGGACGACGGTTATCAAAATCCCTCGATCTATAAAGATTTTTCACTGCTCGTCATCGATGGCGCGGCAGGGTTTGGCAATGGACGGCTGCTGCCGGCGGGCCCCTTGCGCGAACCGTTGGAATTCGGCTTGCCGCGTGCGCATGCCGTGGTGATGCTGGGCGAAGATAAAACCGGGGCGCTGGATATCGTGCGGCAGCATACGGATGCACCGGTGCTGTCCGCGCGGATTGTGCCGGATGCTGATAATCCGGATTTGTTCGGCAAGAAAGTTTTTGCCTTCGCCGGCATTGGCAGACCCGAAAAATTCAAAGACAGCCTTGCTGCCGCCGGTGCAGTCATCGAAGGATGGGGCAGTTACCCCGACCACTGCGTCTATACCGAAGAAGATTTGCGGGAATTGATGACGGCCGCCAGCAGCGCTGCGGCGCTTGTGGTAACAACGGCAAAAGATTACGTGCGCCTGCCGGATGCGATCAAGCCGCGCGTGCTGGTCTTTGGCGTGCATGTCGAATGGGAAGATCCGGTGCAGCTTTGCATGCTTATTGACGAAGCTGTTGCTGCCGTGCACGGGCAGTTGCTATGAAGGTATTCAGAAAACGCCGCCGCGCCCCGCTCTGGCTGAAAACCCTGCGCGCGATGCGCTACGCGCTGGAAACGCTGGGTGTCTATATCATCTACGGCTTTTTCAGCCTGCTGCCGGTGGCTGCAGCGTCGAATACGGGCGGCTGGCTCCTGTCGCGCATCGGTCCGCACATGGGGGCTTCGCGCACGGCGCTGCGCCATCTGGCGCGGGCGCTGCCCGAAAAAACGCCGCAGGAACATGACGAAATTCTGCGGGGGATGTGGGATAATCTCGGTCGCGTGATTGCCGAATATCCGCATCTACGCCGTATCGCCGCCGATCGTGTGGAGATTGTCGGTGTGGAGCGTTTCGATCTTGTGCGCGGCGGTGCGGGCGGCATTTTTATCGGCGGCCATATCGGTAATTGGGAAGTTGGCGGACTTGTCGCGCGGCGGCATGGTATCGACGTCAATGTGATTTACCGCAAGCCGAACAATCCGTGGATTGACAGCCTGCTGCGCCATGCCCGGGGCGGCAATGATATCGGCCATGTCATCAAGGGGGACAAGGGCGCGCGCGAAATGTTCACACGGCTGCGGGGCGGCGAGGCGCTGGGCATCCTGATGGACCAGAAACTGACCGAAGGCATCGCGGTGCCGTTTTTTGGCCATCCGGCATTGACGGCAACGGCGGCCGCGCAATTTGCACTTAAATTTAATTGCCCGCTTCTTCCGATCATCATCGAGCGTCTGCCTGATGCGCATTTCCGCGTGCATATTGCACCGCCGCTTGATATCACCGCGACCTCGGACCGCGATGCGGATATCCTGCGCATCCTCACGCAGATCAATAGGCAGCTGGAAGACTGGATTCGCGCCCGCCCGTCACAATGGCTCTGGCTGCATAAACGCTGGGCGGATATTAATTAAATAACTGATATATATAATATATTTCCCCCGCGCCAAGCTTGACATAATAACCCCCTCTTGCTAGATTATGCCTTTCCGGTGAAAGGCGAAACATGAAGAGCACCGCTGCCTTCAAAAAGAATCTTTTCGCGCATAGCGACGACCCTTGGGTGCAGGTATTGGTACCCGGGCATGAAGGTCTGTCGGATAAAGATATCTATGCCTTTCGCGCACACGACATCAAAAGCCTGCGCGGCTTTGGTCCCGCGCATACGGTGATGAAGCTGCAGGACGGACAGGAATTTCTGATCGCCCTTTCGTACGAATCCGCAATGGAAAAGCTTGACCAGCCCGACAGCGGCCGCGTCGATTTCAGCACGGCGACGATGACGGAAGGCAAAGAGGCGCTCGTTAAAAAACTCAAAGAAGAATTCCGCCGCGCGCAGGAACTGCAAAAAGAACCTGACATCGCCGCCGTCACAATCAAGGCCTTTGTGCGTGCATCTCAGAGCAGCAAATTTACGCCGTTTACCTTCGCAGGCAAAGACATTCGCCTGTCCGATATAAAAGAAGGCAACAGCGTCCACGGCGGGCCGACAGTGAACATGACTTTTTACGCCGATGCTGCCGCGCCTTTTGGCAAGAACGAAGTGATTATCGAAGGCAGGCTGGAAGAATTCCGCCGTCTTTGCGCCGAAGCTGTCGCGAAGGGCGAAGATACCGTTGATCTGTCCGAATATTCGATGCGGAAATTCAAGGAGACGTCCCCCGCCGAAGCCCGCCGCCAGCATGAGCAGAAATCGCCATGAGCCAGCCGCCGCCGGAAAAGACTTTGTCGCAAAAGTTCTCCCGTTTGCGCGGGGGCGATAGCGAAAGATTTGTCAGCGCCTATGCGCCGACGGACGAGGGCGGCTTTGTGCCTGTGGTTTTTAGATCATCGCGCGTGGATATGATCGTCGGGCTGGATGAAAACTTCTCCGCTCTACGCCTCGATGACGGCGTGACGATACCTGCCGCCCTGCCCCTGCAGGAACTGCGGGCAATAGTTTTTGGCGATGATTATAAAAACAGCGGTGATATCGATCTGATGACGGTTACGGGCGAAGCCGCCGCAGAGGCGCGCAAGGTGACGCTGAGCCGCAAGTTCAACCCAACGGCGCAGAGCGATAGTGCCGCCGACGATGAAAAAGGCGTCGATATCACTGTTTTCGCACATAAAGAACAGAACGACCGCAGGTTTCATATGGTGCGTTTTAACACGTCCGATATGGCCTATTTCGAGCCGCATGCGAACCGGCCGGAGACTGAAACATTTATCAGTCTTAAAAAAGAAAATGCGGCAACCGGTTTTAAAGATTTCTATGTCCAGATGCCGATGACCAATTTCATGTGGAATCTGGAGGCGGCGAAAAAGAGCGGCCGCGTAGCGCTGGACCTGACGGAAACCACGCGGGCGAGTGATGCAAAGGGGTTTGAATTGTGAGCGATCAGCCATCCAAAAAATTCAGCAAGAGCATGATGCGTGCGGCAGACGACCTGCTGATCCGCGCAAAAGTCTTGCGTGATGACGGCCAGTCCTATGCCGCCGTCAGCTTTATGCGCGAACGCGTCGATTATCTGGCCGATCTGGGGGATGATATCTCGGGCATTGTTCTTAAAACTGGCGTCAAAATTGCCGTGCGTATGCCGTATGAAGAGCTGGAGCAGGCGATTTATTTTGCGGACCTGCAAGCATCGCCGGTTCTGGACTTGCGCGAAAAAACGGGCGGCGTTGCGGCGAAGGCTTCTTTCCCTGACCTTGGCCGTGATTTCACCGCCGCTGCGCCGCCAGCGCAGACAGTCAAACACAGTCTTGAAGATGTGCCGCTGCGCATCGCTTTCTTCGCGCGCCAGCCGCAAGAGCAAAATTTCCAGATGTGCGTGCTTGACGAGGAAGACATCGATTGGAAGAGCGTCGAGGGCGACACGAACGGCAAAAACGGCCCCTTCACCAAATTCAAGCTCGTCTACGGCCAAAGCCCCTTTGGCGGCAAAGACGTGCAGTTTGATATGCCGCGCCCGAAATTTATGGAGCTTTATAATCTGGCAAAAATGAACGGCGATAGCGAGCTTGATCTGCGCGACTGGACGCGCCGCCGCGACCCTGACAATACGCCGCCGCCGCCGAACAGAGGCGGAGGCAGTCTTGATTTCTAGGCACAAAAAAAACCGCCGGTGTAACCGGCGGTTTTTTGTTTTTCGTGGCTTTTAGCCTGCGTTTTTCGGCGCGGCAGGCGGCTTGCTGGAGGGCGCTGCGAAAACGGTTGCCGTTTCGTCCTGCGGCTCCGGTCTTTCGGCGGCTTTTTCAAAACGCTCTTTCAGGCTTTTGAAAATGCTTTGCTGGTTTTCCGTAGGCAGGCGCTGGATGCGATAGCCGAGGTCACGCACTTCGCGGCGGTAATAGTTCGACGCGACGGAAACTTCGTCCAGTTTGCTTTTCAGCGCAGCTTCGTCGTATTTGATGCCCTTGATCGCATCAAGCGTACGGCGCAGGCTGACACCGCTCAGAAGGTTTGCAGCGGCAGGCACCAGCGACAGTACCGCAGCGCCAGTACCGGCGATGGTGGCGCCAAGGACGGTGCTGATCGTGAAAGCCGGCAGCAGAATCGGCGCGGTTACGACAGCGGCGGCAATCGCCGCACCAACCGTACCGACCGTACCCGCAACAGCGGCAACGCCCGACAGCGCGCCAAAGGTGGCATAGCCCAGCGCACCCCAGGCGGAGGCCGCACCAACGGTGCTGACGAAGCCGCGCAGAATGCCATAGCGGCCTTCTGCCATGTTGTGGCTGACGCGGGCGCTGTTGCGCGCGATAATGGCGGCGGGCATGGACAGGACGGCGGCTTTGCCGGTCATCCATTTTTTCGATGTCTCATCCAGCTTGCGCGCAGCGGCCAGATAGCCATCCTGCGGCCAATCGTGGAACAGGTTGTTGTAGAATTTTGCGATGCCGCGCAGGTTAATTTCGATTTCGATCTCGCGGCGTGATTTAAGTTTGTCTTCGGAAAGTTCGGTCATGGTGTCTGTCTTTCATGCGTGTTTAAAAAGGAACAAAGTGATTTCGCAGCCGGTATCAAACACGGCAAAACATGGAAGCGCCCCGCAAGCGGCGGCGGCGAAAAAACATGTCCATATGTGAAATCGCGGCCATCATAGGGGGCGGCGGCGCGCTTGTCCATCCCGTACGGCCTAAAATAAAACCGTTATTTTTCAGCCACTTATCTATGCCGCACGGCTTTTCTTGTCCAAAAGCGGGCGCAGGAAGTGGCCGGTATGGCTGCGTTTTTCGCGCGCGACTTTTTCGGGTGTGTCCTGAATGATGATCTCGCCGCCCTTGGTGCCGCCTTCGGGGCCGATGTCGATCAGCCAGTCGGCGGTTTTGATGACCTCAAGGTTATGTTCGATCACGACTACGGTATTGCCCTGATCGACAAGGCGGTGCAGTACCTCCAGCAATTTGCGGACGTCTTCGAAATGCAGGCCGGTTGTGGGTTCGTCCAGAATGTAGAGCGTACGGCCGGTGGATCGTTTGGCCAGTTCTTTGGCCAGCTTGACGCGCTGTGCCTCGCCGCCCGATAGCGTGGTCGCGCGCTGGCCGATGTGGATATAGCCAAGGCCGACTTCTTTCAGCGTTTCCAGTTTGTCGCGGATGGAGGGCACGGCCTTGAAAAAATCAGCGCCTTCTTCAACCGTCAAATCCAGCACTTCGGCGATGGATTTGTTTTTGTATTTGATCTCCAGCGTTTCGCGGTTATACCGTGCGCCTTTACAGGCATCGCAGGTCACATGCACATCCGGCAGGAAGTGCATTTCGATTTTAATGACGCCATCGCCTTCGCATGCTTCGCAGCGCCCGCCCTTGACGTTAAACGAAAACCGCCCCGGGCCATAACCGCGCGCCTTGGATTCGGGCAGACCGGAAAACCAGTCGCGGATGGGGGTAAAAGCGCCCGTATAGGTCGCGGGGTTCGACCGCGGTGTGCGGCCAATGGGCGATTGGTCGATGTCGATGATCTTGTCGATATATTCAAGCCCGCGGATATCGTCATGCGCGCCGGGCTGGGTGCGCGTCTTCATCAGCCGCCGCGCCGCGCCCGCATAAAGTGTGTCGATCACCAGCGACGATTTGCCCGATCCCGAAACGCCGGTCACGCAGGTAAAGGTGCCGACGGGAAATTTCGCATGCACGTTCTTCAGGTTGTTTTCGCGGGCACCGATGACTTCGATATATTGCGTATCTGTCCCTTTTTTGGTCTGTACGGATTTCCCCGCGCGCCGCTGCGGCGGCACGGGTATGCTTTTTGCGCCGGACAGATATTGCGCGGTCAGACTGTTTTTGTTTTTGAGAACCTCTTCGGCCGTGCCTGCCGCAATGACTTGCCCGCCATGCAGCCCCGCGCCGGGGCCCATGTCGATCAGGTAATCGGCGGTGCGGATGGCGTCTTCATCATGTTCCACGACCAAAACCGTATTGCCGAGATCGCGCAGACGTTTGAGCGTCTCGAGCAGGCGGTTATTGTCGCGCTGGTGCAGGCCGATACTGGGTTCATCGAGTACATACAAAACACCCGTCAGGCCGGAGCCGATTTGGGACGCAAGACGGATACGCTGCGACTCACCGCCCGACAGCGTGCCGGACATGCGGCTGAGCGAGAGATAATCCAGCCCGACGTTCATGAGGAAGCTGAGGCGCGCGTTAATTTCCTTGAGGATACGCGCCGCAATTTCCATGTCTTTTTTGCCGAGTGTTTTATCGAGCGCGGCAAACCATTCCTGTGCTTTTTCAATCGACAGGGTGGAAATTTCACCGACATGGCAGGCGTTCACTTTTACGCAGAGCGCCTCCGGCTTCAGACGGAAACCGCCGCAGGCCGTGCAGACTTGCTCGGTTTTATACTGGTCGAGATCTTCGCGCACATGGAAACTTTCCGTCTCCAGATAGCGGCGGTGCATATTGGGGATGACGCCTTCGAAGGTATTGGTGCTGGTGAAATGCTTGCTGCCATCCCAGTATTTGAAGGCGAATTTTTCTTTGCCGCCGCCGTGCAAAATAACATCGCGCAGTTTTTGCGGCAGTTTTTCCCAAGCCGTATTCATGCTGGCTTTGAAATGTGCGCAGAGGCTTTCCAGTGTCTGTTCGTAATAGCCCGACGATGAATTTGCCCAAGGCGCAACGGCACCTTCGGCCAGTGTCAGCGCAGGGTCAGGCACGACCATCTCGGGGTCGAAATGCATTTTGCTGCCGATGCCGTCGCAGGCGGGGCAGGCGCCGAAGGGGTTGTTGAAAGAAAACAGGCGCGGTTCGATTTCTTCAATCGTAAAGCCGGAGACGGGGCAGGCGAATTTGGCCGAGAAAATATGCTGTTCCTGCGTTGTCGCATCCTCGGCGATCAAAAGCCCGTCGGCCAGTCTCAGCGCGGTTTCGATGGAATCGGCCAGACGGTTGCCGATATCTTTTTTGACGACGATACGGTCAACGACGACAGAAAGATCATGCTTCAGCTGCTTGTCGAGCGTCGGCACGTCATCAAGCTCATAGAAAATGCCGTCGATTTTGATACGCTGGAAGCCTTTCTTTTTCAGCTCCTGCATTTCCTTGCGGTATTCGCCTTTTCGTCCGCGCACAATGGGGGCGAGCAGATAGAGTTTTGTCCCCTCCGGCAGTGCCAAAATCTGGTCGGCCATTTGCGACACTGTCTGGCTGGTGATGGGCTTGCCGGTGGCGGGCGAGTAGGGCACACCGACGCGCGCCCACAAAAGACGCATATAGTCGTGAATTTCGGTGACCGTGCCGACGGTCGAACGCGGATTTTTCGATGTGGTTTTTTGTTCAATCGAAATCGCGGGCGAGAGGCCTTCGATACTGTCTACGTCCGGTTTCTGCATCAGCTCGAGAAACTGGCGCGCATAGGCCGAAAGACTCTCGACATAGCGGCGCTGCCCCTCGGCATAGATGGTGTCAAAAGCCAGCGACGATTTGCCCGAACCGGACAGTCCCGTCACGACCACCAGCTGGTCGCGCGGAATGTCGATATCGATATTTTTCAGGTTATGCTCGCGCGCGCCACGGACGCGAATAGCGTCGTTATATCTTTCGCCGCGAATAGCGTCGTTATATTTTGACGCGCCACCGATAGGGGTGCTTTTGCCTGTCTTGCCTGTTTTTGCCATGTTATCCGCCGTTTTCGCCGCTTGTTTCGGAACAAATATAGAACATTTATGCTGAAATGCCATCATAAAGTGGAGCGCGGACAAAAAACGTCAACGCAGCCGCAGCGCGTAAAAATTTTAGCGCGGGGCATAAGTACCACAGCCTTTGCGGCTTCACATAGTATGGTAAATCTTCACAACATGAAAAATGTCAGGGCTGTCCGCCATAGCCCAAACCTATCCTGAAAAGGCCAAAGCATGAAAAAGGAACAAACCGATTTCAACCGCGCCGTCGCGCTGGGCAAGCATTACGCCCGCGAAGCACTGGTCGCCACCATCGCCTTTACCGAAGCTGCCCCCAAAGACGCCCCCGAAGCCTTCGCGGCCTATCTAAAGAAAAATGCCGTGCCGCATGAGGTTCTCTATATGCGCGGCGATATGATTACCTTCGCCACCGCGCGCGACGCCGAAGTGGATACGCTGGGCGCCGAAAGCCGTACCCGCAAAATGGTCGCGGCGTTTTTCACCGGTAAGTACGAAAGCTGCAAGCATATGGAAGCCTATCACCAAGAAGGCCTGCAAGACGAAGCCGCGAATGAAAACAGCATCAAGCCGTTTGCTGCCGTGAAGCGGGCGGTGCGCAGGGCGGCTTGATTCGGGCTGTTTTTGGATTTTAAACCGAGCGCGTTAGCCCGCCGTCGATACGGATGTTTTGGCCCGTGATATAGGCTGCGCCTTCAGATACAAGGAATGCGATGGTGGCGGCGACCTCTTCGCTTGTCCCGTAACGCTTCAGTGGTACTGTTTCACGGCGCACTTCAGTTGCAGGCAGGCTGTCTATCCAGCCCGGCAATACGTTATTCATGCGAATGTTGTCTTTGGCATAGGTGTCCGCAAAAATTTTTGTAAACGAAGCCAGTCCGGCACGAAAAACGGCGGATGTCGGAAATTGTTCGCTGGGTTCGAATGTGAAAGCGGAAGAAATATTGATAATGACACCTGTTTTTTGTTCTTGCATGGCAGGTGTTACCAACCGTGCGGGTCGTATGACGTTCATCAAATATGTCTCCATCCCGAGGTGCCAGTCTTCGTCGGAAATGTCGAGTAGCTGCGCCCGCGGGCCGTGGCCTGCGCTGTTGATCAGTGCGTCAATACGTCCCCATCGCGACATAACAAGCGTTACCAGCTTGCCAATATCATCGTTGGATTGATTTGATCCGGTTACACCAATGCCGCCAAGCTCAGTTGCCAGCGCCTCTCCCTTGCCGGAAGAGGAAAGAATACCCACTTTGAAGCCATCGGCGGCGAGTTTGCGAGCGCTTTCAGCGCCCATACCACTGCCGCCAGCGGTAATGATCGCGACTTTTTCCTGTGGCATGGTGTGTCTCTTCCGCTGATGGTTAAGCCGCACTCTGCTCCTGCACCTCGGCCAGCAGTTCGGTGAAGCGCTGGACGTATTGTGCTTTGGCTTCGTTGGCGGAGAGGGGTTCGATTTTCCAGTCTTTGATCGTCAGCGGCGGCGGCCCGAAGAATTTGCGGCTTTCAAGGTCGCTGAATCCGGCGATCTGCGTGGCTTCCAGATAGGCGGAAACTTTATCGGCGCGTTTGATAAATTTTTTCAGCTGCGGCGAAATGACGGCGGGCAGACCAAAGCGGATATGGATGGCCTGCGTCAGCTTGTCTTCAAAATCGCGGTAATTGATGCCAAGCGCGTTTTTAAACGGCGAAATCATATCGCCCACAACGTATTCCGACGCATCGTGCAGCAGGGCGGCCATCAGCCAGACGCGGTCGGCATCCGGCTCTAGTGTGGCGCAGATTTTTTCGACGATGACGGAATGCTGCGCCACGGAAAAAGCATGGTCGCCGGTGGTCTGGCCGTTCCAGCGGGCGACTCTGGAAAGTCCGTGCGCGATATCCTCGATCTCGATATCCATGGCGGAAGGATTGATAAGGTCAAGGCGGCGTCCGCTGAGCATTCTTTGCCATGCGCGCATCTGGGGGGTGTCTCCTTCCGGTCGGTTCTTACGGGCCTGTTTCTACGGGCTTTTCTTGCCGCTTGTTTCGGCCGCAGGCACATGATAAACATAAGCCTATCAAGGCTTTTGCATGCGCTGGCAGATTCTCGCGGTGTGGATTTATCTTAATCCAGCCCCCCGGTTTTTCCTAGAATAATTGTCAAAAGCAGGTTTTAGAATTTTCGGAAAGGTACAGTCGTGGCAGGTAGCGTCAACAAGGTCATTCTCGTCGGTAACTTGGGCAAAGACCCTGAAATCCGCTCGTTCCCTAACGGCGGGCGCGTGGCCAATTTCTCTATCGCCACGTCGGAAAGCTGGAAAGACAAAGCGACCGGCGAGCGCAAAGAGCGCACCGAATGGCACCGCATTTCCGTCACCAACGACGCACTGGTTGGCGTGGTTGAACGCTTCCTCAAAAAAGGCTCCAAGGTTTATATCGAAGGGCAGCTGGAAACCCGCAAGTACGAAAAAGACGGCCGCGAGGTCTATACGACCGAAGTCGTCCTGCGCCCTTATCGCGGCGAGCTGACGATGCTCGACGGCAAGAGCGGCGGCGGCAGCAATGATTCCACGGGCGGCGGCGATTACAGCGCCCCCGCGCAATCCTCTGGCGGCGGCTCCTTCGCAGCTTCCGGCAAAAACGACATGGACGACGAAATCCCGTTCTAATCCGCGGGCGTCTGACGGGGAGTATCCGATATGTCCGGTCCGATTCACAATCTTGTCAAAAAGAGCCTCAACCCCTTTCTCGGGGTTGGGGCTGTTTGCATGGCGTGCAGCGGTGTCTGGCTGATTACCGCGGGGCATTGGTATGTGCTGTGGACGGCCTCGCTGGCCTTTATCTTCTCCGCGCTTATTTTTCCGCTTTTGATGCTGCCTGCCGGTTTCTGCGCGGGCATGATGATGGCCACGGAGAAAATGAACTATCCGCGCGCCTCCCGCATTTTCCAGACGCTCAGCTTTACATGGCTGGTCATGCTGATGGCGGGCTATACAACGATTATCTTCGCGGTTGCGCAGGGCTATATCATGATGGACAGCAGCATTGTTTTGCCAGCGGTCATTTGGTCCATCGCGGCGTCGGTCACGCCCTGGGCGTTTTTTGCGACGCGTGACCGTGACAGTGTTTTCTTTACCGGCCTTATTTATATGACGGCGCTGGTGGCGGCGGTTCTTTTCCCTCTCGCGCTTGCGCAGGGCTGGGCCATGATGACGCTATTCTGGCTTTTCTGTCTGGTACTGGGCGCGGCGGTCGGTGTGCAGGCGCTCTACGAGAAATTCTTTTTCAAGCCGC
>JAUXOC010000070.1 GCA_030682495.1 Alphaproteobacteria bacterium
CGTCATACCGGCGCAGGCCGGTATCCAGTGCGCGCAGCGCCATTTATAGATCAAGGCCTTTCGGCCTTGGGCTGGATACCGGCTTTCGCCGGTATGACGAAAGGGTGAACATGTGCTTCAACGGGATAATTACCTAAATTATTTTCCGCGTCTGCGGTCAGGCGGCAAGGGCGCGCAAGGTGCAGGTTTTGATGTCTTTAAGATGCTGCGGACCGGCTTTCAACTTTCCCATCGTACGCAGCGAAAACAGCGCCCCCATAAAAAAGCGCGCCAGTTCGGCAGGTTCGGCATCCGCACGAATTTGTCCCATGTCCTGCGCGCGGCGCAGGCAGATGGTAAAGCTTTCTTCCATCGTCTGCATATATCCGCGCAGCAAAGCGCTGATATTGTCGTTGATCCGTGTGATTTCCAGCAGCGAATTGATGATGAAGCAACCGGGCGTCGCAATCTCACCGCCGCATTCCTCGACCACGCGCGTCATCAGCGTTTCCATCGCACCCAGCGGGTTTTCGGCGGAAGTGAGACGTTCCATGTCCGGCATGACATAGGCATCGAAATGCAGGCGCAGCGCGGACTCAAAAACTTTTTCCTTGTCACCAAGCGCGTTGTAAACCGAGCCCAGATGCAGCCCGAGCTTCGCGGCCAGGTCGCGCATCGATGTATGTTCATATCCCTGCGCCCAGAAATTTTCCATGGCGGTATGCAGTGCTTTTTCGCGGCAGAATTCCAGCTTGCGGCCCATGTATTACGATCCTCTGATGCTTAAAATGGATGGTTCAAATACAGGCTCTTCGTATAAATTTACGTTTGGACACGAAATGCGCGCACCAATGAGAGAAAGAGCCTTCGGCGTATATAAACGGAACATTGCCGCATTGCAACGTTTGATACCGTATTCGTCCTGTTTTAGGGTTTTAAGATTCTTTTCATAAATTGAGCATACACTCGATAGAAGGTGCGATACGGGTGTATTAATGCAGCCGCCGCATAAGCAGGACACGGCCATATATACATGAATGCCGCCATAAAATTATTAAATAGCAAATGTTTAATAGCCTCACCCGCCGCCGCGCGCCTGCTGCCGGCGGCGTAGATATTTGATAACGTCAAGGAGATATAAACGGAATGGGACAGCTCGATAAAGTGTTCAACGACGAATCATATGAAACCCGCGAACTTGCCTGGGAACTTCAGCAGCCGCACCCCGATCACGGCCGTGTCAGGCTATTTCTGGAGCAGGACGCCAATCTGCGCCATGCCTTGCAACTGGCAAATATCGAAGAGCGCGATCTTTTGAAAAAACCGGCGCTGCGCACACTGCATCTTGAGCGGCACCTGCAGGGCGCGTAAAACGCGCATGCAACGTATGCAAGACGCGTAAAGCGCAGCGTTATTTTTTGCCGTTATTGGATGGCGGGCGCATCGCGGGCTTGTCCAGTGTGCCTTGCGGCGCCTGTTTTATCTTTTCTATCTCGGTTCTAAACTCGGCGCGCAGCTCGGCCAGGTCGCGCTCGACACGGCGCAGACGTTCAATCTCTTCTTCCTGCTTGCGCGCCATACCGGCCAGTGCATCGGCCTGCATGGACAGCGTCTCTGCCATGAAACGCGGATCCATACGATCATCACCGGTCTGCTTGCTGTGGTGGTTAAAAATCACCGCCAGTTCGCGCAAACGGCCGGAGAGGGTTTCTTCTTCCAAAAGCCATGTCGTCTTGTTGCCTTCGCGGCGGATCTTTACCATCTGTCTGTATCTCCCGATGCCGGTATATTACGAAAACAGAAACGCGCGGTCAACCCATCCGCACCGCATAAAAAATCCCCCGCCGTTTCAACCGGCGGGGGATTTTTATCTTTTAGCGCAAGGCCTTAAAGGTCGTGCGTGCCGTCACGACCGGGGCCGCGCGGCTTCGGCGGCTTCGGCGGTGTTACGGGCGGCTTCGGCGGCTGTTTGGGGCCGGCGCCGGGGAAGCCGGGCATACCGCCCATCAGCGCGCGCATTTCGTTTTGCAGGTCGCCTTTCAGCTCTTGCAGTGCCTCTGCCGCATCCGGATTGGTGCGGGCGGCTTGCTCCAGACGCTGCATCGAGGTTTGCACCTGCATCAGCGTCGGCATCAGCTGCATCATCGCTTGCTGCGGGTTCATGTTCGGGTTGCTCTTCTGCAGCTTCAGTGCAGCATCAATCGCGTTGTTGAAGCTGTCGCTGAGTTTTTGAAACAGCGGCTGGGCGCTGCCGGTATCTGCATTGGCGGCGCGGGCGAAAACGTCTTTCAGACGTTCCATCGCGTCCATGACGTCCTTGGGATCGGGCGGGTTGAATCCAAAATTCACGGTATGTCTCCTTCGCAATCGGCGCTTGTTTGTGCGCCTTGTTTTAATAGAGGGGTGTGTGCGAGAAGCTTACGCCGCAAGGACGGGGAGTCAATACGCAAAACCGGCAATCGCCGCAACAATCTTTCAAATCGTCGCGAAATAATGTTTCAAATATCGGTTTTTTTGTCGATATATATGCTTTTTATTGCGAAACGCGGCGAGATTGCCCAAGATACCGCCATTCGCCTGACATAGTTTTTGCGCCAAAGGCGCTCACAGGATTGCACCGTCATGTCGCTCAAACGATTTTTCAACCGCCTGCGTCTTGGCAACACACTTGATAAGCCGGGGCTGGAAGGTGAAACGCTGCTCACCCGCGCTGTCAAAACCGGCGATCTGGATACTGTGCGCGAATTCCTCGATCTCGGTGCCGATCCGAATGCCAAAAACAAATCCGGCGAAGCGCCGCTGCATATCGCGCTGACGATGGAAAACCTCAAAATCATGCATCTGCTTTTGGAAACGGGCGCGGATATTTTCAAAAAACAAAACGGCCTCACGTTGCGCGAACATGCCGAAAAGCTCGAATTGAAAAGCATTGCGCGCGCCCTGCGCGAACTGGAAGCCCGGAAGCAGGAAGCGCTGATCGCTGCCGCCAGTGCGATGCCGATGGGCATGATGGGCGTTGCGATCATGACGCCGCCGCCAATGCGCAATGTCGTGCTGCGCGATCACCTCAAAGAAGACGGCAGCGAAAAGCCCGCCGCAAACGACAAGCCGAAAAAACCGCGCGGCGGCACAGACAGCCGCGGCCCGAAGTAAAAAGCACCGGATTTTTCGCAAAAAATATCTCTTTGAAAAAATATTTTCAAAAACGGAACCGCCGGTTTTTTATCGCCGCGGCCGCGCTTTATGGCACTGAAAGCATCGCTTGAACAAAGCAGGCTAAATGATTCAAAAGTGGAATCTTTGGCTCTGCAAATTCTTTATCTATTGTTCGCCAAACAGAGCCGCCACCCCGCGCAGACGTGCGAAATATGACAAGCTAACACCTTGATTCCACGGCTAAAATATAGGCGGTGTTAACTTTTTATTCATCATCTTGTGGTGTATAATAAAGCCATCTACCAGATATAGTGTTTCGCTCGTGAAGACGAAAGGAGATTGCGATGACGCCTCCCACTGTCACCACCGACCTTCTGGCCTATAATTTCAATCTGGATACGCCCGATCTGGCGTCCTTGCTGGGACGTGGCCGCCCCGTCGATCATCTGGGGCAAAGCTTTATGCATGACCTCGCCCGCGAAGGCGATGTGTTGAGCGCAGAGGCGCTCTTCGATGCAGGTCTTGATATTGACCGCGCCGACGACGAAGGCCGCCGCCCGCTGCACGAAGCTGCTTTTTCCGGCAAGCTTGGCATGGTGCAATTCCTGCTCTCCGCCGGTGCGGTGCTCGATGCGCCCATTCATCCTTTTGGCTATACCGCGCTTTTCTATGCTGTGCAGCAGGGGCATGCCGACGTGGTACGCTTCCTCATCGCACAGGGCGCACGGCTTGATGTCACCGAACGTCTGACCGGCCAAGGTCTTTTGCATGTAGCTGCCGCGCGCGGCGATATGCAACTGGCGGGTATCCTGATCGCGGCCGGTATCGGCACGCTGACCGAAGACGGCCGCGGCCAAACGGCGCGCGACCATGCCGCCCGCGGCAATCACAAAGCGCTGGAACGTGTTTTGCTCAAAGTCATGCAGCACCACGCGGTTTACGGCGGCGTCTGATTATTCCGCCGCTTCGCGGCTGCACAGCGTCAGCCATACGGCGTTATTGCCATCGGCTTGCCGCCGCGTCTCTTCGCTGTCAGTGTCTGCGGTATAGACAGGAATATACAGCGCACAAAAACTAGCGGGTGAAACGACCGCGCACGCGCTTGGCAAAATCATCATCGCGCCGCAGACGATCACGAATATCAGCGGCTTCCAGCAAATCATTGGTCTGCGCCTCCAGCTGCTTTGATTTTTCCGCGCGCTGTCCGGCGCGCCAGATCGCCGCCCCGATGGCCGCCCCGATGGCCGCCAGAACCAGCAGCAGCGCCAGCAAAGCCCAGCCGTTCATGCGGCGCGGCCGTCATCGCCGCCATCCTTTTTGTCGCTGGTAAAGGCCGCAATCACACCCGCGAGCGAAACACCGGCGGCAATCACCGCCTCGGTCTGGAACTCGGTCAGCGCAATGCCGAGCGCGGTTGCAATCGACACAAGCCCCAGCCAGGTGGAACGTTCTTTGGCGCGGGCAAGGATAAAGGACAGGAATTTTTTCATGGTGTCACCTTTCTGTTTTGGGATTGGGCGGGGGTCGGCGGCAGCATCGCGGCGGCTTCGGCATAAAGCGCGGGCGCGTACCAAAACGGCGGCGTGCCTGCGGGCGGGTGGCCGTTCTCGTGCCGTGTGATGGCTTCGGCCAGCGCGGTTAAAACGGCGCGCCCGGTCAAATCCAGCCTGTCGCGGCGCGAAACCTTTAAATGCCGCGCCACGCTGTAAATATAATGATCGGTGGCGTTTTCATGCGGCGGCGCCCAGCGGTTGATGATGCTCTCTACGGTGTCAAGGCCGTGCTTGAAGTGATAGGTCAGTAAAACCCGCATCAGCGCGCGCAGTCCCCAGACAGGGGCGATGAATTCGACAAAAGACGTATCGGCCTGCACGTCTTTTTGTCCCTGCCAGCGCGTGGGCGACAGGCGGATATTGCCGGGGTTGTTGTTGCGGATACCGCGGGGCATAAAAAAAGTGTTCATGTTGTTTGTTTCCTTGGTCGGTCAGCTGCGCTGGTGAAGAAAAAGTTCGATGCGCTGGATACCGTCGTGCAGGTGGTCGATACGCTGTTCCAGCGCGGCCAGCCGCTCGGCGGTATGTTCGTGGTGGGTGATCCATTTTTCGATGTAATCGACGCGGCGGCTGATCGATGCCGCCCACCAGATGGTGCCAAACAGATGCGCCATCAGTGTCGCCGACAATGTCAGCAGAGACAGGATTTCGGGGCTCATGCTTGTGTGCTTTCCTAGGCTTTGATTTCTTCGACGGTCAGTGTCGCTGCCGCCGCGCCGCCAAACAGGCGGCTGGCACTTGTGCCGTTCATCCGCACGTTGCCGCTGCTGCCCGGCCCGATGCGCACGCTATAGGTATGTGCGGCAGTGTCTTCGGCGGTATGTTCGAACTCAAAACCGATATGCAGCGCTTGTCCGGCGCTATTGCCATAGGCACTGACGACCTGCACGGCGGGGCCGCCGTCGATGCTGAGGAAGGCAATGATCGGTATGTTGCCCGAGGCACAGGCAAAACCCGAAAACCGGATCCGCACGCGATTGCCGGCGCTTTGCGGGGTCAGGACGGCACTTAGAATCTGCGTTCCTTCCGACGGCTGCGGAATGGTGTTGTCGTGCGGTACAAGCGCTGTCAATGCGGCATGGGTTGTGTAAACCGCATGCGCACTGCCGATAATGCTGCCGGCGGGCAGGCCTTGATCGCGCGTGGGGTTGGTCACGACAAAATTTGTGCCGTCATAAATCAGCACATATATTCGGCCTGCGCGCATATCAGCTGCTTGCAGCGCGCTGCCGTCTTCGCGCACCACGTCGCGTATGTCCAAATCACCCAGCGCCAGTGTGGTCGCGCCTGTAACGTCATGGGCTGGTATCAGCACCACCATTTGCCCGCTCTGGTGCTGCGGCGGTGCGGGCAGGGGGCTGACCGCGCAGGCATTCGCCGTTCCGGTGTCCGTGGCAAAAGCGCAGAGCCGCAAAGCCGATGCGCCGACATAGGGCAGAAAAGAATTATTTCCGGCATGCAGCGTACCCATCACAATCCAGTCGCTGCCGTCGAACAGCTTCAAACGCCACGGTGTCGCGCTGTCATCCAGCCAGAGTGTGCCGGCTTCGGCATAACTTGGCGCGCCGGCGCCCTTGTGGTGGCTGAGCAGCGCTTTTTTACCGTCGTTGTCTTCCTGCCGGTATACAAGACCGCTCTTGTTCGCGCCGATGGTCGGGCTTGCCTGTGACATGTGGGTGCTCCTTGGGGTTAGGTTTCTTCGCCATAGCCTTTGGCCATGTAATCGAAATTGCGGCTGATGCCGGTATCGGCGTCGTCAAAAAATCGGATCGAAAACCCGCTTTCGGTGACGTCTTCGATCACGTAATAATCGCCGCTCTGCATGTTCTGCGCGGTAATGCCGATCGCGGGTGCGGCGCGAAAAGCGCGGCCGAATACAACCGCCTGACCTGCGGGGTCGGATGCGATATTTCGTGCCGAAACGGTGCGGTCCGGCATATCGACATGTAGCGTCAGGGCGCCCACGACGGGCGTAATGGTGGGACTGTCCGATTCCAGAATGGCGCGGCCTTCAAAGGCGCGGGTGGTATATTCACCCAGCGCCGCATCCTGCCAGACCGACCAGACGGGCGCGGCGGCGGGGTCGTCCATGGTCGTGCGCAATTGCAGACGCAGGCGCCAGCTTGCAGGGTCGGTGCTGCCATCGCGGTTTTCGACAAGATCGTTGTCGGGCCAGTCATCGCTCGATTCCGCGCGGTCGATGCCGCCCGCAAACAGATCCGCCGTGACCAGCGACGTATAGGCCGCACCAAGGTCAATGACCGTATCAAAGGTATAAATGCCCCGCGTTTCTCCCGCGGCCAGTTGCAGCGTGCCTTCGACATTCTGCGTACCATCATGCGTACCGGCAAAATCCGGTGCCTGCGCAAGGCTTTCAATAGCATTATAACCGCCAAGCCCCGCAATGCCCGATACGGCGATAGAGGGTGCATCGCTCAGCCGTCCGCGCACATCGACGGCTTTCAAAAGAAAGCTCCCGATGGCTGCGGGTACAGACATCGACGTTGTATCGGCAGACAGGCGCGCGACAACATCGACGGCGCTGTTCCACTCCGCGCCCGACAGCACGGGGGCAAAGCGCAGCATATAATGGCTGATACCCGCAGGGGCGCGGTCTTCCCAGCTTAGATAGGCCGCGCTGCCAATCACATTCATCGACAGGGCGGGCGCGGCGGGCGCGTCCGGCCCCAGTGCATCAATCCGGTATCCTGCAATGTTCAGCGCGGGTGAAAAAACGCCGCTGTCGCTGACATGGCGCAGGCGCAGGTCGTAAATCTCGCCTTCGCTCAGGCGCTCTATCGCGGCGCGTCCGTCTCCCGTCACGCTGATCTCTGCGGCTGTAAAAAAACTTTCGTCCTTGGCGCGGTATTCGCCGCGCAGCGTCAGAGGGCGCGGAAAACTGCTGGCAGCCAGCGTCAGGATCAGTCGGCTTTCCGCGCTGCCGTCCGCGCCCGCCGCCGCGATTTCCGCGCGCATATGCGTGATGTGCGGCATCGGCGGACGGCGCAGCTCCGGCGGTGTCGACATCTGGCTTGAAAAGGCGGGAATCACGCCGCTATCCGCACTATGAATGGCCGGTGCGGCATCGACGCAGGTGATGCGTGCGGCCAGATCGCCTTGCGGTTCAACCGCACGGACGATCAGCGCCACGCTTTCGCGCCCGCTCTCGCCGTACATCAAAAGATCGCCCGCGCAAACGTCCATCTCTGCCGCGGTCTGCGGTGTGGACAGTCTCAGGCGGCGCGTGTCACCTTCTTCGGTATCCAGCGCCAGCACCAGCGACGTACTATCGGCACGGCGGATACGCAGGCTATAGTTTTTATCCGGCTCCATCGTCACGGTATTGTCGATATCGACGGCGGTGATAAGTGTTTCGTCCTCTGTATCCGGCACCAACCCGGCAACACGGGCGGCAGCAAGGCCGAACATCGGCACATCGTGTGTAAAGCGCACCAGATCGCCGCGCGTGCAGACGATATGTTCAACGTCGCAGAAAAACGTATAGGTCTCCGGCCGCAAAATCGCGCTGGCCAGATGATAACGCCCGTCACGCCAAGCCTGCCGCGGGTCGGTGATGCCGGGCAAGGTGATGGTTTCATACCGCATCGCCGTGTCAGCCGTGATGCCGTCGCGGAAAACAAGGCGTTCATCCTGCCGCCAGTCTTTTTCACGGTTGATAAAACGCACGCGCAGGGCTTCGGGCACGTCGTCAAAGGCCTTGCGCCCCTGAAACCCCCATGTATTGCGCGGGCTGAAATGCTGCACCGGCACGGTTTGCGGTTTGTCCTCAACGACACCCCATTTGCCATCGGTCAGCGCCGGCGATGCGCGTCCGGCCGCGGCGATATCGCCCAGCACCTCGCGCACCGATACATCATAGTCGATCACCGCGTTGAATTCGCGCGCGCTGGCGGCGCAGCTGTCATGCCAGGCCTGAATTTTGGGCAGATCAAGGCGGTGGTCTGCCAGCGGCCGCGCATTGCCATTGCCTTGCAAAACATGGCGGTACAGCGATGCGGGGTTGGATGTGGGCTGCAAAACCCAGCTCTCACCATCCCAATCCGGCAGGATAGATTCGCAAATGCCGTTGAAGCGATCAACGATACCGTTCAGCTGGTCGGTGGCCTTGATGCGTAGCGCGCTCATCGCCAGCCCCGGCATGCGCACGGGATAAGCATAGCGCACCGTGCGCAGCGCCGTCCAAACGGTATCGTTAAAAGTTTTGTCATCGTCGCTGTCGGGCGTCAGGCGGCGCAGGCGCACGTCATAACGGCCGCGCGGCACCCGAAAGTTGATGGTGCGGCGCACGGCCGAGCTTTGCTTCGCGCTCAGGTTAAACCCCGCAAAGCGCAGGCCGCCTTCGGCAATCTGGATACGGTTAGCGCTAAACGATGTGCCGGCGGCGAAATCAGCACCGGTTTCGATGGCGCCACTGTCCAGCGCGGCGAGGCTGTCGGCGGTGATGCGCTCTTCGGGGATGACGTCAGGGTCGTTCGACCGCCGCTCGACGCGCGCCAGCATCAAAAATTCTTCCGGCACCAACGGCGGCGGCGGTGGTTCGGCGTCATACCCTATGCGGTACGGCGCGCCTGCCAAAACTTTCGCCGTGCCGCTTGCGGCATCCAGCACAATGTAATCGGTGCGGCTGACGACATAGGTTTTGACGCCCTGCCGGAAAGCCGTGGGCTTGACGCCGATCATCAGCGTCTGTGCGGCGATGGTTTTATAGCTGCTGCCGCCCGCGCTCCAGTTATCCTCGCCGGCGGGGCTGTATTGGACTTCTACCTCGACTGCGGCGGCTTTTTTCTTGCCGCTGCCGCCAAAGGCAACCAGACCGCGCGGCAGGGTCAGATCGACTGAAATTTCATCTGCTTCGGTTTCGGTGGTGCGCAGCACATAGCCATGCTCTTCGCGCAGGACAATTTCCATGTCGTTCTGCATCACACTGTTGCTGTACAGCGTCAGCGGCGCGTCATCCGGCCAGCCGTGGCGGGTTTCGATCTCCACACCTTCGAATTCCGACAGCGGTGTTTCGCCAATGCGCAGGCTGCTGATATTCAGCGGCCCATAACCCCAGACAAAGACCATGCGCAAATACTGGTCATTTCCGATGGTTTCGGTATAAGGCACCGCACCCAGCGGCGGTACAAAACGGTGACGTCCCAACACGCGCGGCACACGGCCAAAAGGATACGTCTGGTTTCGCGCACCTTGTAAAAACAGCGTCGGGCTTTCTTTTTGCCCAAGGCCGAAGCGCGGGCGTCCGGGCGGGGCGATGGCGTTCAGCGCCAGACGGCCAAGAATATTCACGCCCGCCGTAATCAGCCGCGTGGCGCTGATGCCCATAAACACCGCCTGCGCCCCCACGCCCAGCGCACCCGCAATCGCCCCGGCCAGCATCGGGCTTGCCGCGACCAATGCCAGTGACAAAACCGTGCGCAGCGGGTTTTTGCCGCCGCCACCGCCCATCGGCACCATGCGCAGGGTGACAATGCTGCCGGCATGCGGGTAAACGCGCGGCCAGTTGTGACGCGGTACGTAATGCCCGCCAACAAAGACGTGCAAGTACGGCGCAATCTCGGGCACAATCCCTGTGCGCTCGACCAGCGCGGCAATGTTGCCACCTGCGGGCAGCTGCGCATCGATACGCTCCAGCGCGAAAGGATGCGCGGCATGGCGCAGTGTGAGCGAGCCGCTATTTTTAGGGCGCAGCGTCAGCGCGCCGCCGTTTCGCGGGTCTGAAAAAGACGTGGGCATGGGGTTAATCCTCGTCGGTTGTCCGGTGCAAGGTACGGTGGCGGTAAAAACCGTAAATGCGGTCTTTCCAGCGGGTCTGGTCGTATCGTTCAATCGCGCTGTCGATGCGGGCTTCGACGTGCAGCATATGGCGGTCGCCCAAAACGATGCCGACATGCAGCGGCTGGCCGTGCAGGCGCAGCACGATGACATCGCCGCAGCGCTCCTCGCCGCTATCCACGGCATCCCATGCGGGTATTTGTGCGCGGATGACGCCGCTGATATCGTCCAGCGCCAGCGTATGTTCGTATTCCGCAGAAAGCGACGGCAGGGCAATACCGAACTGCTCGGCCATGACCAGACGCACCAGCCCCCAGCAATCAAGCCCGGAGCGGTCGCGCCCGTGGTCACGGAACGGCAAGCCGATATAACGCCCCGCCCAGATCGGGACGGGCATGGCGGTTTATCCTTGTGCGGTCAGGAAAAAAGCATGAAAAAACCCGCCGGTTCAGGGCGGGTTTTTTCGAAGGAAGATTGTTTGGGGCGTCTTAGAAGTTCCCGCTCATGCCGGGTTTGCTGCGCGCTGTGGTGGGCGCGGCTTTGTTCGGCTCGTCCGTGCCAAGAACCTTTTCAACCCAGGCATTCAGGCCTGCGACGTTGGCTTTGTCGGGGTTGGCTTTGGCGAATTCTTGCATAATCTTGACGTCAGCGATAAGGCTCTCGCTCGGGCCGCCACGGGTATCGGCAATCAGGCCGCGCATGGAGTGATCGAGGTAGAATAAATCGACCCCTTTTTGCTCACTGCCGTTTTGTGCACCACCAACGAATTGTGATTTCATGTAAAGCCCCCTAAGCCTGCCCGTGGGACAAGTGTTAAAGTATCGCTGAGAACGTAGATTCTTAACTGATTTTTAACAGCTTATCCCGATTTTTATTATCTTACCATAAAAAAATTGAAAGAAGAGTTAAAGCCGGCGATTCAAAACGCGATTCCAGCCACTTAACGCCTTAAAAAAGTCCGGGAAACAGGCTTGGCGAGAAACTGGCGGTGGGGTAAGGCTCGGCGGTAAAATCCTCTACGGTCAGGTCTCCTTCGATCACCTGCGAATCGTAGTTGATATCGGTAAAGCGGAAGTCCTCGAACCGCGCCTCCACCACGTCGGGCGCGGCGCGGCGGATGATTTCAATCGTGACAAAGGGCGATGACGTCAGGCGGCGTACCGCCTCGACAATCTGCCGCTCCACGTTGTCGATGCTCAGGCGCGCGCGGGGGGCGCGGCCGTCTTCGTCTTCCGGCAGCGCCAAGGCAAAGGGGTAGGCAATAAAATTTTCGCCGCGGCTTGTCACATCCGCGCCGCCGTCACAGACGCGTATGGAAACGTCCAGATCGGGATGCGCGATGGTCAGCAGCACCGTGAAAATCTCTGCCGTCTCCGGCGCGTTCAGGGCGCGGCGGGTGTCCGGTGTCAGGCTCCGGCTCATGGCAAAACCTCCAGCGTCAGGCGGGCACGGAAATAACCACCGTTAAGCGCCGCATATTCGGGCGGCTGGGCGATACGGCACGATACGGCATCTCTGTGGCGCGGGTGGGTAAATCCAAACCGCCTGACGCCGCCCGCCAAGGTATCTGCATAAAAACTATCCAGCACGGCGCATTGCGCGGCATCCAGCAAAAACTGCGCGGTGATTTTGGCGGGCGCATCTGTGCCGCGGCGGCGCAGTTTGCTCGAGCCCTGTTCCATCTTCGTGCGCAGCAGGTTGTCAGGCAGGGTTTCCTGAAGCCCGTCCAGAAGCGGGCTCTGCGGCAAATCTTCGGGCCAGATAATATCTGTCATATGTTTTGTCCTTCTGCGGTATCAACGGCCAATCAAAGACGGCGCAAGGCCAAACAGGCTCTGCAGCACAGACCCTGTCTGCCGTCCGCGCACCAGCGACTGCGCGACCATCTGGTCAATCGTAATTTCCAGCGTTTTCTGGTCGTATCCGTCACTGGTTTCGCGCGCGCTTACCTGTGCAGATGAATTGTTGTGAATGACAACATTGATGCCGCCGCCGCGCGCGCCGTGCGCGGGCACAAAAACTTGCCGCAGGGCTTCACCCATCTCGGCCTTTAAAGCCTTTGCCAGTTCGTTCATGGCAATATCGCCGGCGTTTTTTTGGGCGGTGCCCGCGCTTTGCCGTGTTTGCTGCTGCGCGGCGCGTGACAGGCGGTCGAACCCTTCTTCGGCCAAAACGCGCAGGCTGTCGTTCAGCGCGCGGCTGCGGTTTTTCATGTCGTCGAGCGCGTCGCTCAGATCCTGCGTTTCGTCGTTCAGACTCATGGTGCTTTATCCTTTGTGTTATCGGGGTATTGCGCCAGCATCTGGTGCATAAAATCACGCGGCGGCAAATCCTGCGCGGCGCTGCTGCTGCCGGTGCGGGCGGCA
>JAUXOC010000053.1 GCA_030682495.1 Alphaproteobacteria bacterium
GCGGCTATCCGGCCGCGCCGCCACCGGCCCGAGGTACCCCGGCTTGCCCGCAGACCCGCTCGTGGTGCATGCCGACGTGCGCCGCCTGCTCATGGACACCCGTGCGTTTGCCGAAGGCGGGCGCGCCACCGCGCTGCGCGCCGCCATGGTTTTTCAACAAAACCAGATCCACGACCTGCTGGCCGAGCTGTCGCTCTATACCGGCCACCTGCAAGAGCAAAGAGAGGAAAACCATGCGTAAACTCCTGAAACCGTCCGAGGTCGCGGCCAAGCTGGGGCGCAGCACCAACTGGTTTTTGCGCCACCGCGATACGCTTTTCGCGCGCGGCTTTCCGCGGCCGGTCCTTGGCGATGCCAAGAATGGCCGCCCGCGCTGGGACGAGGGTGCCATCGACGCCTGGCTGGACAGCCAGATGTCGCCGGAGCTGCGGGCGCAGCGCGGCACCCCGCCCAAATCGATCACCGCCGACCACACCGCGCGGCTTGAAATGCGCCTGCAGCAGCTGGGCGGCCGGCCATGAAACCGCGCAACACCGCCGAGGAAATCCTGCAATCGTTTATCGGTCGCTGCATGGAGGATATGAAACCCGATCACGCCGCCATCATCGATGCGCTGGTCATGATGCAGCTGGCGCGGCGCGTGCCGTCTTTCGATCTGAAACTCGAAATGCGCATCGTTGCCGACAAGCACCGCAAGGCAAGCCCCTATCTGTCGCACGCCCTGCGCGCGCTGGCCGATACCGTCGCCGCCAATATTACCGTTCTGCCCTTCACACCCGCCACGAAACAGGAGCATAAAGATGCACCAAAACGTCATTGAATTCCCGCAGCGCCCGGCGCAGGCTTTGCCGCGCCCCCGCGCATACCCGCTTGAATTGTTCTGGTACGACAGCAGCCGCACGCGGCGCGTCATGCGCACCGCCGACCGCGCCATGATCCGCCGGCAGATGGACAGGCTGCTGCAGCGCGGCGTGATGGCCGAGGTTAAAGATCATCACGGCCACATCTGCGGCAGCATCCACGCCATCACAACGGCAGACGGCACACTGTCTTTCCGCGCATTCCTTGAAGGTGAACACTGGGGCGATTAACCAGCCGCAGTCGCGGTTGCGCCAAAAGGCGCAGAGCAGTCGCGGCCAAACCAAAAAGGAAAACGACCATGGCAAAATTCCGCATCCGCTATTTCACCACACGCCCGGGCAAACAGGGCAAAGGGCCGCGCTATTTCTGGCAGCCCAGCGCCGACCTGATCGCGGCGGGCTGGAAGATCCAGCGGCTCTCCGACAACCTGCAGGACGCCCGCACCGAGGCCGAGCGGTATAACCGCGACCTCGACAGCTGGCGCGCCAACCTGTCTGGCGACCAGTCGATTGTCAACGCGCAGATCGGCAGCATCGAGGCGCTGATCAATAACTACAAATCTTCCCGCCGCTGGCGCGAACTGGCCCCCAAGACGCGCGGCGGGTACGAATACGCCTTTCGCATCATCCGCGCCTGGGCGGCCGATGCGCCCGTCACCGCCATCACGCCGCGGCTGGTGCAGATGTTCTACGAAAAGATGCGCGAAAACCATCCGGCCAAGGCCGCCGCCGTCGTGCGCGTGCTGCGCCTGCTCATGACCCACGCCGTGCGGGAGGATATGATCGAGCGCAACCCCGCCGAAAAGCCGGGCATCAGCCACCGTGCAAAGAAAGGCACGATCTGGACGGCCGCGCATGTCAACCACATCGTGCGCACCGCCGACGCGCTCGGCTATTTTTCCGTCGGCACCGCCGTGATGCTGAATGCATGGATGGGCCAGCGCCTCGGCGACGTGCTCGGCCTGCAGGTCGGCGCATACAAAAACGGCTGCATCAGCAAAAAGCAAAGCAAGACAGGGGCCGAGGTTGTGCTGCCTGTCGATATGGTGCCGGCGCTCAAGGCGCGCATCGATGCGCAGATCGAAAAAAACCGCGAAGCCGCCGTGCCCTCGGTCTACCTGCTGCCGGCAGCCGGCGGGCAGGCCTATACCGCCGCATGGTTTTCGCACCTGCTGAAACGCATCCGCGACATCGCGGCCGCAGGCGGCCCGCCGCCCGCCGGCACCGCAGAACTGATTTTCAAAGATCTCCGCCACACGGCGGTGACGCGTCTGGCAGAAGCCGGCGCACCCACGCCGATGATCGCCTCGATCACCGGCCATTCATTCCGGACCTGCGAAGAAATCGTCGACCGGTACAACGTCCGCACCAGCAAAATGGCCGAAGAGGCTTTCCGTCTCAGACTGGCCGCGGAGCAACCAAAGAAGGAAACGCACCAATGATCGACATCACAAAACTGATAAAGGGCGAGAAGCCCGCCACAGAGAAGGCCGGCGAGGGCGCTATTCGCCTGGCATCGCATTACGCTCTACTGGAAAGCATCGTCGCAGCGCAGGGCATCAGCACCGATGACGAGGCTTTCAAAGCCAATCCGATGCAGAACTTTAACGAGGGTGCACTTGCGATCGGCTATGCCCTCGGGCGCTGCTGGGCCAGCCATCAGGATGCACATGAATGCAGCGATCACCTCTCAAATCTTGCCGCACTGGCCAGCCCGAAAGGCTTTGCCACCTTCCGCTCCTTTGTCCCCTACCTTGAAAACATCGGGGAACGGCATGTCGGCGGACTGGTCAAACGCATAACCGATCTACAACAGGTCGAGGCAGCAGCGCGGAGAGCCGCCAGCAAACAGAACGAAGCGAAACCGGCAACCGATAACAAGCCGGAAGGGGAGGATCAGGCGGCCGCGTAGCCCGCTTGCCTGGTCAGGCGGCACGGCACACTTCCCTGCCGTGCCGCCGCATCAGGCAAGCCCTGACATGGCGGTCGGTGCCATCGGTCACTGGATCGATGGATCGACTCACCTCAGCAGGGAGGGCTTTCCCCCTGCGCCGCCATGAATTTTTAAATCCGCAAAAAGGAAACGCACCATGGGAAATATTTTTAACAGCACCGCGATTGTCGCAAAGCTGCGCACCGAGATCGACATCGAGGTGCAGGACGTTGTGGACGAGATCGTCGCCAAGGCACAGGCCGACATAAACAAAAAGCTCCGCGAGACAATCGCCCGCCGCGCCCTGACGCTGATCGAAAACAGCTACAGCATCACAACCCATGCCGACCATCTGGTCATCACGGTCGATCTGCGCGGCCACCCCGCACAGCCAGCTGCAGGAGAAAAGCAATGAACATGGCCACCACAACAGAAGTCATCCGCGATACCGGCACACTGCCCGTGACCTACGACAGATACGGCCGCATGAATTATCACCCTGATTTCCACCCAAACCAAAGACACCCATGGACCACAACCGATCAGAAATACCTGATCGCAAACTACGAAAAGGACGGCCCCGAAGCCGTCAGCTTCGCTCTCGGCCGCACGGTCCACACGGTCATGACCCGCGCCTGCCAGCTGCGCAAGCGCGGCGACATGCCCAAGCCTGCCGCCAGAATTAAACACAGACGCATAAAGCCGAGGTGACGCTGTGACCAGCAAGAGCAAAATAATGGCCGTAGAAAAAGCTCGCGCCAGAGAACAGGCAGCCGCGGCGGAAGCAGGCGATGCTATCGGCCGCCTGATCTCCGCCATCAGCGATGCCCGCCTGCGCGCTATCATCGGCCAAAAAATCGCCGAGCACTTCTGTGACAACTGTGGCGACCGCACCCCCCGCGCCGCCTGCAGCTGCCGCCGCGACGATTAACCCGCAAACACCGGAGAGAACAATGAAACCACCGCTTTTTATTTTGGAGCCGCAGGATCTACGCGAGTTTTACAGCGATTACCTCGACAACCACAAATCGATCAGCTATCTGGCCTATCTGGAGGCGATCGCCTGCAGCGTCTACAGACGCCTTTTTTATCTCGCCTGCTTTACGCTCGGCCTGATCACCGGCATCCCCGTCGCGCTGTGGTTTCTGCCATGACACCGCGCGAGAAGTTTAAAAAAGAGAGCCTTGTTTACAAATATCTCCACGAGGCCGAAGGCAACGATGCCGCCGAAGAATACATCGACAGATGCTGCGGCATCTACAGCACCGCATTGGCAAAAGCGTTTGAAGATGTCATGGCAGCTAATCCGTGGAATGTAAGCCCCTATGATCTGGAAAAAATAAAAAAAGCAAAAAACCTCTACGACGAGCCGACGCGGGCAATCCTTTTCAGCCTCACAATCTGCGACCACCACGAAGCCCGCAGCTTTCTGGAAGGCTGGACACAAGGCGACACCAGCGAATGGCCTGAATTCGCCACGTTCAACCCCGATAACCTTCCCTTTTAAGGAAGCACCATGAGAAAGCTGCCCCAGCCATCTGCACCGCCCGCTGCCGCTGCCATCGATTATGACATCGAGCGGATTTGCTTTTTATGCGGCGAGGGTTTCGACGGCACGGTCGAAGACGACATGTGCGACAAGTGCTATGCGGAGGCAGAAGGATGACCAGCACCCCCCGCTGCCGCATCGGGCGCGTCAAATGGAAAAACCCCAAGCTGGTCGCCCTGCCGTCGCGGCACCCGTGCGCTATGGAAACAATGTTCGCCGAGGCGCAAGCCAGCGTCCGCAAAAACCATATCCTCGCCGCCGGATATTTCTTCGTTTCAATGGACGGAAAGATCGAGACAGAATGGGCTGAAAGCTCTCTCGCGGATGCCGCCCAGCTGGCGGGCGGCGCGGCCTTGTTGCAGGCCGACATCTTGCGCTATCTGGCGAAAAGCGCCAAGCCGCTCGCCTGAAACGACCGCCAAAATCCTGTCTAACAATCGTTAGACTTTTCCCGCGCAGGCTTATGTTTTCGGGTAATTTGCAAGCGTAAGTTATTGGTTTTAAAGGGCTTGCGCTGACTTTTAATCAGAGGGTCCAGGGTTCAAATCCCTGCGGGATCACCATTTTCCAAAAAATCAAAGGCTTCGCAAGCACTTCGCAGCTGTATCTTCGGCTGCCGCTGGCCTATGCGGCGGCGATCGGTGTCCCCAAACCGCAATATCCGATACGTTGACGGCTGCAAAATCCTCCCACACACTCATTATATTTATGTCTATTTGCACCCGCAGCATCGGCCGCCCCGAATAACGCTGCGTTTTGAAACAGTTAGACATTTTTACCGTCAAAACGCTCAAAAATATTCTTTATTTTCAATGATTTAAAAAACGTACACAGCGGCGGTGCTTTTTGCGGCTCACTATATATATGAAGATATATGAAGACACAAGACGCGCCGCAATGAGGCATTGCCCCTCGCTGAAGGCACACGAGCCGCATCCGTCTCGCTTGCCGCCGCGACGTTTTGAGAAGCGCAGGACGTTTCAAAAAACAACTCTCGTTCACAGCGGCGCAGCACCGCCAATCATCCGGCGCAGACAACATACAGAAACGCAGATCGCATCGCGCATCGAAAATGAATGTGATCTTTGCAGATAAATTCTGCGCCCCCCCTTGCGCGCGGAACAAAGCAGCGCAAGAATTGTTGGACTGCGCGACTCAGCACGCGCGCGGCGTCCGCCGTTCTGCCATCCCCCTCCTCACCCGTCCTTCCGGAGACTGTTCCATGAAAAAATACCTGAGCCTCGCAGCCCTTCTCGGCATCATTCCTTTTATCAGCGTGTCCTATCTCGCGCAGGCGCAAAACGAGACGATACGCACACAAACATCTGTTGAACAGGCCGTCGAAAACGCAGAAAACACCAGCAATGAAGCGGTTTCTCCCGAAGTCGCCCTCTTCATGCAGAACGCAGAGGAATGCCAGACAATACTGGCCGCCGAAGCCGAAAATATCGAGCGTGATATCACGCAGGCACAGCATGATGCGGCCTTTACCGCCTGCATGGTTGACCGCGGACATACCGCCGAAGAAGTCAAGACGCGCTATTTCGACAACGAACCCGCCGCACCCGCTGTTGAATAACACATGTTCCGCCCGTGCGACGTGATCGCAAGACGCACGATGACAACCGCAACCAAAATGACACAGCAAGACGGACTCTGCATCATCGCGGGGTCCGTCTTGTCAATTATGTTTTGACAAGGCAGAGAATCACGTTCTAGAATATAATTATGATTAGACGGGTGATCGAGAAATCTTCATTCGGCTAATGTGTCAACTTCATATAGGGAAGAAAACAAATGGCTACGAAAAAGAAAACCGTGAAAAAAGCAGCAGCGAAAAAACCCGCTGCTAAGAAAAAAGCAGCAGCGAAGAAGCCTGCCGCCAAGAAAAAAGCAGCAGCTAAAAAACCTGCAGCGAAAAAACCCGCTGCTAAGAAAAAAGTTGCTAAGAAAAAAGCTGCTAAGAAGAAGTAAGTTCTCTGAACTTGCTTTTTTTGCATTTAGAAGGGCGCCCGGCTACGGCGCCCTTCTTCATTTAGTGCAACAAATACGCATATAAACGCTACAAGCCTTGTTTATCTCCACTTTCATCTCGACCTGTTCGCTTTTGATTTTTTTCTGCCTCCCTGCCGCGTATTTTTTTGCTCGCCGCACACAGTACACCCTGTCAAAAAATATTCCCGCGCATGATGTCCGGCGCCGCCATGACAACAAACATCCGGCACCGCCCTCAAGTCACGCCACGTCATATCATGCCCTTGCGTCATGTCGCCGCGCTTTGCGCCGCGCGGCGCAGAGACGGGCAGCAGCAGAAACGGCCAGCGCGAATCATCTGTGCAAGGTCGCCCCGACCGGAGGGGTGCAGACCTCTCTCGACACGTGCACCCCCCTT
>JAUXOC010000067.1 GCA_030682495.1 Alphaproteobacteria bacterium
GCGGCGCAGCTGGTTTGAAGCCGACCCCGTACAGCTGGTATGGCCGCAGAGCCGCCCTGATGGTATCCGCCATTATGTCTATACGGCAGACGAAGCCAAGCGCGAGGGCGAAAGCCTTGACGAGACGCTCGGCGCCCTTGACGCTTTTGGCCTGCCCTATGTCCTGCTCGTCAAGACGCTGCCCGCAGGGAAAGAAGCGCGGCAGCTGCGCGAGGCGCACGACATCTTTCAGGGATTTGTTGTGCCGCGCTGATTGCCCAAACGGCCAAACCTCCTATATCATGCTCAGACGATAACGGATATGCACGGAGGTTTTCTCATGACACTCGACATCGGCGACAAGCTGCCCGCCTTCAAAGCCCAGACGGCAGAGGGCGCCATCAGCAACAAAGACCTCACGGGCAGCCATGTGGTGATCTATTTTTATCCAAAGGATGACACGCCCGGCTGCACGACGGAAGCCTGCGAGTTTCGCGACAATCTGCCTAAATTCAAAAAGATGAACGCCAAAGTTTATGGCGTGTCGAAGGACAGCGTGAAATCCCACGAAAAATTCGCCGGCAAATACGAGCTGCCCTTCACGCTCATCAGCGACGAAGACGGAAAACTCTGCGAATCTTTCGGGACTTGGGTCGAAAAGTCGATGTACGGCAAGAAGTACATGGGCATCGAAAGAGCGACTTTTCTGGCCGATGACAAAGGCGTTATTCGCCAGATTTGGCGCAACGTCAAAGCCAAAGGTCACGCAGAAGAGGTTTTGGCGGCAGTAAAAAATTTAAAATAAACAATAACTTACTTGCCGTTTTCTTATATTTTGCTTTTAAGGTAAGAAATTAAGAAAGGGTAAAGATTCCGCTTGCCGAATCGATTCAAATTATGTAATTTTTGAATCACTACACAAGATTCCAGATTTGAATTGGCTGAACCTCTGGTTCGCCAGGGTAACCGAGCAGGCAGCTAAACTCCCCTGAAACCCCAAAACCCCACTTGGTTACCCAAAAATCCGAAAACCCCCGGCATAACGCCCGGGGGTTTTTGTTTGCGCCTTTTATTCTCAGCCGTTCAATTTATGAAAATGGGTTGACGCTGCCCACGCAGCCTGTCATCTTCGCGGGCATTCACATTTAATATAGATAATATAGAAAGGCCATCGCCATGACGCAGCCGCGCGTTCAGTTCGCCCTCGATTTTCCGCAGGGTCATATCCTCTTCCTTGGCAATCAGGGTGCCTATTTCCTGCCCCATCACAGCATGGATGCTTTCCAGATATGGGGCGAGCGCAAAGAGCTTTTCGGCAAAAACGCCATCACCGTGCGCGGCGACCGCAGCACAGGGCTCGAAAGCTATAGCGTTGTCCATGAATTCGCGCATGACGGCAAGCTGCTTGACGCCCGCCTCGTCGGTGCGTCGGCAACATTCCACGGACAGCTGGCCGATGCGGAAACACTGAACAACCTGAACGGTGCGCTGGCGCAAAATGCGCTGAACCTGCATTCGGTGCGTGATACAGAACCCGACCGCATTTTCAACGCCGCCCGCTTTTCCGATGGCCGCCTGCTGATCCAGCTGCATAACCGCAACGAGCTTTATATCGGCACCCCCGGCAATTTCGAAAAAGTCGATGCGCAGAAGCATATTCAAGGCGGTAACAGCATGTATTACCGCACGCCGGAGGGTGAAAAGATTGATTTACCCTATGGCTACGGCGGTCCGAACGGCGAAGCGCCCAGCTTCAAAGGCGAGCTGCTTGCTTATATTAAGGTCAATGACAACGGCGATCCCGCACAGTTCGGCCTCGACATCAAGCGCGGCATCAAGCACCTGTCGCCCTTCTCGCCTGAAGTTGCGGTAAACCAGAAACCCGCCGCACCTCAGCCGAAACCGTAAGATCACACACGATTAAAAAAACGGCTCGTATAACACGAGCCGTTTTTTTATTTCTGCCAGACAATCTCTCTGCCTTAACCCGATTTTTTACGCACGATCAGGTTTTTGATCTGTTCGGTCAGGTTGTTAAAATCGACCGGCTTTTCGATATAGGCCGCGGGGCGCAGATGCTCCACCGCCGCCTTGTCGCGCGGGTCGGTCAGTGCGGTCAAAAAGACAAACGGCACTTCGTCATATTGCGGATGCGCACCGCGGATACGTGCCAGCACGTCATAACCCGACATACCCGCCATGGCGCGGTCACAGAGCACGATATCGGGCTCGTTCTCCAGAAACTTTTGCAGGCCTTCTTCGCCGTTGGCTGCTTCGATGACGTCGTAGCCTTGTACAGTCAGCTCGTCGAGCAGCATTTCGCGTACCGGCGCTTCATCTTCAATCAGCAATATCTTGGTCATCGCAAACTCCCTCTGCATTCTTTGCATAACCCACATCTTTTTTCCCCTCGTTGCGATTGCCATATTTTTACCATAACAATGGTTAAGACATGGTTAACAATCGCAAGATTACCGCCGCTTCCGGCTTGTTGTCTTTGTTTGCGCCGCGAACCCCTCCGGACGCATGGATTTTATCTCTCGTCTCCGATCAGCCCGCCACCTTGTCGGCGGCTGCGGCCTCGATCACGCCTGCGCGCGGTAGCGTGACGGTCACAGCCGTGCCCACACCGACCTTGCTACGCAAATCGATCGAGCCATTATGCAGTTCAACGAATTGCTTCACAAGACTTAAACCGAGGCCGGAGCCCGGAATTCCGCCCGATGTCGAGGCGCGGAAATATTTCCCGAAGATGCGCGGCTGCTCGTCTTCGGGAATGCCAAGGCCGTAATCAGTGACCTCGATCACCACGCGCCCCCCCTCGGCAAAGGCCATCACTTCGACCAGCGGGCTTTGCGGTGAATATTTCACAGCGTTCGACAAAAGATTGGCCATCATCTGGCGCACCAGCTTGCTGTCCAGCTGCATCGCAGACGGCAGGTCGCGCAGCGTCATCTTGATCTGGTGCGCGGGTGAAATATCCTGCTGGTCGGTACAGGCTTCTTCGATAATCTGGGCGAGGTTGCAATCTTCCAGCTCCACACTCATTCGCCCTGCATCCAGCATATGGGCGGACAGCAGCGTTTCGATCAGGCGGATCAACCGGTCGACGGCGGAGCGGATGGTCACCGCGCGCCGCTCCAGCATCTCGCGCGGCAAGGTTGTGCCGCGGCTGAGGATGATCTGCGCATTACCGTCGATAATCGTCAGCGGTGTGCGGAATTCGTGGCTGACCATCGATATAAAAGTCTTTTGCTGCTCCACGATGTCTTTTTCTTTTTCAAGCGCGGCGGTCAGCTCCGACGACTGCGCCGCCAGCAGCGCCTGCTGGCGTTTGTATTCGGAAATATCGGTGGTGGAAACAACCGTCTCGCCCGTGCTGGCCATGCGCCGCGCCTGAAGACGCACCCACATGCCGCTGGCCAGACGGAACTCGCGCGCGCCCTGCGGATTTTTCCACCATTCGCGCATCTGGATATAACGCTGGTCGTCTTTGGGCAAATGCACTTCTTCGGCCATGACGTCGAAAGCATCGAGGATATGCATGCCATGCAATCGCGGCGCGCTTTTGGGATAGCGCAGAAAATAGTGCTGGCTCATAAAACTGATGCAGCCCTTGTCATCGATGGCGATCAGCGTGTCGGGGCTCGCGGCCAGAACCGTATCGGCGCGCTGGTTGGCCGCTTCGGCTTCGCGCGTGCGCTTTTCGACCAGTTCTTCCAGATGGCGGCGGTATTTCTCCAGCTCCAGCTCCGCGTGTTTCTGCTCGGTCACATCGCGGAAGTTCAGCACCACCGCCTGCACGGTCACATTAGATAAAAGGTTAGAGGCAATGGCCTCCAGACTGCGCCAGCCGCCGTCTTTGTTGCGTATCTGGAATTCCAGCGACATGCCCGCCGCCGCAGGCTCGCTCAGCAGGCGGCGAAAATTCTGCTGTAAAATATATCTGTCGCTGTCATGCACGAAATCGAAAATCGTCTGGCCGAGGACTTCCCAGGCATCAAACCCCATCTGCCGCCCGAAGGCAGGACTGGTGTACAGCACCGTACCGTCGGCATCGAGCAGCGTAATCATATCGTGCGCGTGTTCGATAATACCGCGGAAGCGCTCTTCGCTCTGTTCGATCAGCGCCTCGGCATCGGCGAGGTCTTTCAGCGCCAGCAGTTTTTCAAGCAGGTGGCGGCCGACAGGTGATTGCAGTTCGGCAAGGCTCATCACCTCGTCCACCCCCGCTTTCATAAAATCGCGGCGGCTGTCCTCGTCATGGTCATCATCGAGCAGCACCTGCGTATGACCGGCAAAAAGCGCGGTGATGCGCTCCAGCTCCTCGCGCGGCAACGATATCTTGTTGTCGATAAAAACAAGGTCAGGTTCCGGTTCCGGCACCGTCAGCGCGTCAAACCCTGCGGTTGTGAAGCGTAGCGTATATCCCTCGAGATTATTTTGCATAATATCTTCGAGTGCCGCCTGTGTATCGCCGGCAGCCGAAATAACCAGACTGTTCAGGATTTTACCCATCCCTGTACGAAACTCCCCCTGTGGCAAGTATAGCCGCTTCACAGTATCCTGGAAACGGGTTAAAAAGGCGTTTCCAAGACACCGCCCTGCCCGTCAAGATTCTTGCAGGCTTTTCTGCAAATTTCTTGACATAGTAGGTTTTACGGGTATATTGCGACATCTCGGACGGGAATCCGGGCGCGAAAACGTGCCCTTTCCCTTCGTACAGATTTAAAACAAACACTTGAAATGAAACGGTTATAGCCATGTACGCAGTCATCAAAACCGGTGGTAAACAATACCGCGTCCAGAAGGACGATATTATTGAAGTCGAAAAGCTCGACGCTGAAATCGGCGCCGCCGTCACGCTGGACGAAGTCCTGCTGGTTGGCAGCGAAGGCAAAGCCAAAATTGGCGCGCCCACCGTCGCCGGCGCAAGCGTGAAGGCCGATGTCCTGAACCAGAAAAAAACGGACAAGATCATCGTCTTCAAAAAGAAGCGCCGCCAGAACTATCGCCGCAAAAACGGCCATCGCCAGAATGTCACCGTGCTGAAAATCACGGCCATCAACGGTTAATCACAACACGATACGATAAAGATCCAGGAGTAGTAAGTCATGGCTCAGAAGAAAGCCGGTGGTAGTACAAAGAACGGTCGCGACTCAGCTGGCCAGCGACTTGGTGTCAAACGCTACGGCGACCAGTTCGTCCTCGCGGGGAACATCATTGTCCGTCAGCGCGGCACCGAATTCCATGCAGGTAAATTCGTCGGCATCGGCCGCGACCACACCCTGTTCGCCAAGCGCGATGGCCTTGTTAAATTCCACAGCGGCCTGAAAGGTCGCCGTTACGTTTCGATCGTTCCGCTCGAGACCGAAGAAGCCGCCTAATTCCGGCGTTACCGCGTATTCACAAAAGCCGGGGAATGACCTTCCCCGGCTTTTTGTTAGGCCACCAGTACCATGAAGTTCCTCGACGAAGCGAAAATATATCTTGAAAGCGGAAAAGGCGGCGCCGGTTGCGTTGCCTTCCGGCGCGAAAAGTATATCGACATGGGCGGTCCCGATGGTGGCAACGGCGGACGCGGCGGCCATATCTGGTTTGAAGTCGTCGCCAACCTGAATACGCTCATCGATTTTCGCTATACCCAGCATTTCCGCGCCGGCGTCGGCGACCATGGGCGTGGCCGCAATATGACGGGTGCCGACGGCAAAGACCTCGTCATCCGTGTCCCTGTCGGCACGGTCATTCTGGATGAAGACAAAGAAACCGTACTGCTCGACCTTGTGACCACCGGTCAGAAAATTCTTTTTCTGCGCGGCGGCGATGGTGGTTTTGGCAATGCGCATTTCAAATCGGCGACCAACCGCGCGCCGCGCAAATTTCTGCCCGGCTGGCCGGGACAGGAACGCGCCATCTGGCTGCGCCTGAAGCTGATTGCCGATGCGGGCATTATTGGCCTGCCCAATGCAGGCAAATCGACGTTTTTGTCGGTGACCTCGCGCGCGCGGCCGAAAATTGCGGATTATCCCTTTACCACGCTTGTGCCCAACCTTGGCGTTGTGCGCAGCCACGACAACGAATTTGTGATTGCCGATATTCCGGGCATGATCGAGGGCGCGCACGAAGGCCACGGCCTCGGCACCCGCTTCCTCGGCCACGTCGAGCGCACCAAGGTGCTGCTGCACGTCATCGACGCGACGCAGGACGATATCGTCGGCGCCTATAAAACCATCCGGGGTGAATTAAAAGCTTATGGCCAAGGCCTTGCCAAAAAGCCCGAAGTGATCGTGCTCAATAAAAGCGACGCCCTCGGCCCCGAGCTGGCCGAAGACCAGCAAAAAATCCTCGCCAAAGCCATCCGCAAGAAAGTGTACGTTATGTCTGCCGCCGCGCATCAGGGCGTGGATGACGTCTTGGCACTGGTCTGGGATCACGTCCGCAAAGGCCGCGAAAAAGAAGCCACACCACCCGCGCCTGACGGCTATGTCCCGCCCGCCGAAATGGTGGATATGGTGTTTGAAGACGCGGAGTAATTTAAGACTCAAGGCTCCAGCAGATGGTCCATGCCGTGCGCGTATAGATACCAGATCGCGACCAAAATAAGCGCTGCCACCACGATATTCAAAACAATCCGTCCCGGCGACATGCCCTTTTCTTTGGCGCGATCTTTCATCCCGCTCAGACGCGTAAAGAATGAAAAGCCTGTCAGCGCCAAGGCACCGGTCAGCAGCGCGGCCATCTTTATATCGCCGCCGGTAAAATGCCACGCCGCCCCCGCAACCGCCAGCAGCACCACAACCATGATAATTCTGCGCAAATTGCGGCGGCGCTCGAAATCGGCGAAGTCATCGTGCTTTTCCGATACGGTGCTGTCGTCTCTGTTGGTGAAGAAATCGTCTGGCATCATAAACTCCTTCTAATCCGACAAAACAGAATAAACATACGCCATCGTATGCACAATCCAGCCTGTCGCCGCCAGCAACATCAGCAACATGAAAATCCATAGCGCATTTTCGAACTTTGTTTTGCGTTTGATGCGATTACGTTGGTTTTCCAGCGTGCGGCGTAGCATATGACCGCCGCAGATTGCCGATACCACGAAGGCCCACAGCATTTGGGGTTCTTTCAGATTCAAAAAGAAAAAAACCGCCACCGCCATCATAACGACGGCATAGCAAGCAATAATCCAGTTGCGCCTCTTATGCTGCTCAATCTTGAGCAAATTCCTTTGTTGTTTGATCCCGCTCAGGCGCTTTTCGCCCGCTGTTTCGGTTAGGGAAAAAGGATCTTGCTTTGTCATTATTACATAATCCAGAGGGGCTTATCTTCTGCCAATGATATATGATTTTTTACTTTTGATGCCGTATAATTTCGCTTCAAAACAGATGACGCCAGACAAGGAATCCCGCGATGTTCAGAACCGAAAATGCCCCGCAGACCAAATACCTGAAAGACTATCAGAAGCCGGATTTCAGCATCGAAAATATCCATCTGACTTTCGACATTCATGCGGGCGTTACCACGGTCACGGCCAAAACGGTTTTCAAGCGCGAAAACCCTGCCGCGACCACCCTCGTCCTCGACGGGCAGGAACTGCTACTGAAATCTGTGTCGATTGATGGCGAGAAACTTGCGGATAACCGTTTCAGCACCGACGACAGCCACCTGACCGTTCTTGACGTGCCAGATCACTTCACGCTTGAAACCGTCACCGAGATCAAGCCGGAGCAGAACACCGCGCTGGAAGGCCTCTACAATTCCGGCGGCAATTACTGCACGCAGTGCGAGCCGGAAGGCTTCCGCAAAATCACCTATTACCTCGACCGCAGCGATGTGATGACCAAATTCACCACGCGCATCGAAGCCGACAAGCAAACCTGCCCCGTGCTGCTCGGCAACGGCAATTGCACCGACAAGGGCGACCTCGGCGGCGGCCGCCACTATGCCGTGTGGGAAGATCCGTTTGTGAAGCCGAGCTATCTGTTTGCCCTCGTCGCCGGCAACCTCGCGCACATTCACGATACATTTACGACCATGAGCGGGCGCAAGGTTGACCTCTATATCTACGTCAATCACGGCAACGAAGACAAATGTGCGCATGCCATGAAGGCGCTGAAGGATTCGATGAAATGGGACGAAGAAAAATATGGCCGTGAATACGACCTTGATATTTTCAACATCGTCGCCGTCAACGATTTCAATTTCGGCGCGATGGAGAACAAGAGCCTGAACATCTTCAACTCCAAACTCGTCCTCGCCAAGCCGGAAACGGCGACCGATGCCGATTACGGCGCGATCGAAGGCGTCGTGGCACATGAATATTTCCACAACTGGACCGGCAACCGCATCACCTGCCGCGACTGGTTCCA
>JAUXOC010000068.1 GCA_030682495.1 Alphaproteobacteria bacterium
GGAATGGCCGAGTCTCATAAAAATACAAATGAAATCAGTGATATAGTGATTTTCCACACGCCGCTGCCGCCGGTGGTTTCCGCGGCGCCTGCACCGCCGCGCGCCGCTGTGAGCCGCGTCCGTCGCCCCTGAGGCCCTCTCCGATTTTTTACGCGGTATTTTGCGTAAGTATTCATAATCCCCTTGTTTTTTGTACGGGGGTATGGTTTAAAGGCTTTGAGTTTCGTGCGTACTCTGCCTGTGCGAGCCTTCCAGCACTACTCTTGGAAGGACATATTGCGAAAGCGATATGAAGCGGTGAATTTCCTCCGGAAAAAGCATCGCAGCGTTGTGAAAGAGTTTCGAGACGTTCGGGGAAGCTTGCTTCCTCTTGCGAATACAAAACTCTTCTGGCCGCGTCATGGTGATGTGGCCGCAACGGTCTGCAATAAAGGAAAATTTCACATGGCAACCGGTATCGTAAAATGGTTCAACCCCACCAAAGGTTTTGGTTTCATCCAGCCCGACAACGGCGGCAGCGATGTGTTCGTTCACATCTCCGCAGTTCAGAGCGCAGGTCTTGATACCCTGAACGAAGGTCAGCGCGTTTCTTACGAACTCGCGACCGAGCGTGGCAAAACCGCCGCTGCTAACCTGAAACTGGCAGACGCCGCGTAAATTACGCGCGTCCGCGCCAATCAGGCACGGATTACATACAGACCCCTGCCAGCCCGCTGGGCGGGCGGGGGTTTGTTTTTCCAGCACCGCGGGTTTCCCTGATGATGCCGGAAAAGGCAGCGGCACATGGCCGCAAAAAAAAAGCGACACGTGACCGCAAAAAAAGCGATACACCGTCGCAATAAAAAAAGCGACACGCAGTCGCAATGCGGGGGTTGCCATTCGCACCCCAAAGACAGCGACATGTTTTTTTGTCGCCATTATACAGCGGCACAGCCGCCATCAGGAAAACTCACAATGAAAGACTTCTCCACGCTGGGTCTGCCCCAGCAGCTTGAGGACTCCCTCAAGCGCATGAAATTTGCAACGCCGACGCCGATTCAGGCCAAGGCCATTCCCATCGCTCTCAAAGGCCGCGACATTCTCGGCTCTGCGCAGACCGGCACCGGCAAGACCGCCGCTTTCGGTATTCCGCTGATCGAACGTCTGCTGACAAGCGAAAAAACCACCGCGCTGGTCATGACGCCGACGCGCGAACTGGCGACGCAGGTACAAAAAGCGCTGCTCGAAATGCTCGGCCACGGCACCGGTATCAAATCCGCGCTGCTGATTGGCGGAGATTCGATGTACCGTCAGCTCAACCAGCTTAAAGGCCGCCCGCGTCTGATCGTCGGTACGCCGGGCCGTATCACCGATCACCTGGAACGCCGCAGCGTTCACCTGCGTGATTGCGGTTTTCTGGTGCTGGATGAAACCGACCGTATGCTCGACATGGGCTTTGGTGTGCAGATCGACCGCATTCTGAAACATATGCCGAAAGAGCGTCAGACGCTGCTCTTCTCCGCAACGCTGCCGCCCTATATCATCGAAATCGCCAAAAAATACCTGCATATGCCAGAGCGCATTGCGGTAGGTGACGTGCATAGTCCGATCGAAAACATCAAGCAGGAAATGGTCAAGCTGAATGCCGCCGAAAAATACAAGGCGCTGTCCGAACACCTGTCGCGCCGCGAAGGTTCTGTCATCGTTTTCGTCAAAACCAAACATGGCGCCGACCGTATGGCGACCAAGCTGCAGCGCGACGGCCACAAAGCCGAAGCGATCCACGGTGATTTGAAACAGAGCAAGCGCGACCGCGTGATTGCCGATTTCCGCGACAAGGAATATCGCATTCTGGTGGCGACTGACGTTGCCGCGCGCGGGCTTGATATTCCGCACATCGAACACGTCATTAACTATGACCTGCCGCAGGTGGCCGAAGACTACATTCACCGTATTGGCCGTACCGCGCGTGCGGGCAAGACCGGCGAAGCCGTTATTTTCGTCACGCCCGAAGACGGCGTGAAGTGGAAAGCGATTTATCATCTGATGAATCCGTCCGACAAATCGATCAAGAACAGCGAACGTGCCGATACCAAACTTGTCAAAAAGCCCTCGGGTAAAAAGCCCTTCGCCCGTGGCGGCAAAGAGGCTTTTGGCGACGGCTTTAAAAAAGGCGGGTTCAAGAAAGACGGTTTTAAAAAAGACGGCTATAAAAAGCCTGCCTTTAAGGACGACCGCTACAAGCAAGATGGCGACAAGCCGCGCCGCCGCGATGAGCGCAGCGATGACCGTCAAGGGCGCAGTGATTATAACGATCCCTTCTCCCGTTTCGACCGCTTCGAGCGTGACGGAAAGCGTGATGGTGGTGGTGAAGACCGTCCCCGCCGCAGTGCCGAAGGCCGTAGCGCGCCGCGCAGAAATAGTGACTCGCCGCGCCGTGATGGTGACGCGCCCCGCCGGAATGATGACCGCCCACGCTATAACGACGACCGCCGCCCCGCCCGCCCCCGCGCTGGCGAAGGCGATTCCCGTCCGCGCAGCCGTGACGGCGATAGCTATGCCCGTCCGCGTACAGGCGGCGAAGACCGTCCGCCGCGCCGCCGTGATGACGAAGGTGGTTACCGCGCAAAACCTCGCAGTGAAGGCGACCGCGCCGCACCGCGCCGCGAAGATAGCCGTTCTGCGCCGCGTAGCGAAGGAGGCCGCCGTGATGATGGTAAACCCGCACGTTCTGGCGCAGCCAAGAAATTTGCAGGCAAAAAATCCTTTGGCGGCAAACCGTCTGGCGGCAATTTTGCCAGCGGCGACCGTCCGCGGGCACGTCCTGCCGGTGGTGCAAATGCCGGCGGCAAACGCCGCAAGGCCTAACGCGCTACTTACATAGAGTCTCTTTATTCAAAGTGTCTCTTTATTCAGGCCTGACCGCCAAAAGCGGTTGGGCCTGAATTTTTTGATTATTTGTGCGCCAGACGTACACCACTTCGGGTAAATTTTCAGGAATTGACTTTTGTCATGCCGTGACGGGGCGGGTTATGCGTTAATAGAAGCATAAACCCCCAATATGGAGAGGCGCCATGACCCAGCACCACGATCTTGCCAGTGAATTTCCGGACATGAAGCGCGAGATTCACGAGCTTAAAATTACCGATGCGCATTTCCGAAAGCTTTTTGACGGCTATGAAGATGTGTCAAAAGAGCTGCACCGCGTGTTTGATGGCGCAGGCAGCATCTCGGATGTGCATGCGGAAGATCTCAAGAAAAAGCGTGCCGCGCTGAAAGATGATCTTTATCTGATGCTTAAAATGAAACAAGCCTCCGAAGGCGGGTGTCAGGAAAAAGCCTGCTGCTAACCGTGATCTCTATTTGACGCCAAATAAAAGCGCCTTTTGATGTAAGTCAAAGGGCGCTTTTCTTGGCGCGTCTATGCTGGAATCGGAGCCGCAAAAGCAATAGAGAGCGGCGCACGCAGCAGGCTCCCTGCGCGGTCAGCCGCAGGAGAAAAACCATGCATAGTGGATCAACAGTCAGCGTTCTGCGCATCTATATCGGCGAAAGCCATTATCACCAGCATGTGCCGGTTTACGAGGCAATCGTCTACCGCGCACGGGAAAGGAAACTGGCCGGCGCCACTGTTTTCAAAAGCAGCCTTGGTTTCGGGGGGGCCGAGTTGCGCCCGTCGCAAGGGCAACACCCCTACAGGGTTTCCGACGATGCGCCGGCCATTGTGGAAATCGTCGATCAAGAAGACCGCCTGCAGGATTTTATGCCGGTCGTGCGGGACATGCTGGGTAACCGCGGGCTCGTCACGCTTCATACAGCGGCGGTCCTGCATTATAGCGCGGCGGTGGAAAAATAAGCGGCAAAAGGCGGCGGATTGACAAAAGTCAATTCCCGTTTGCGCGCGCTCTGATACCACAGATGCGGTGGTGCAATTTCCGCCATCTTCGGGCGTATGCCGGCCCCAAAAACGACAGCACGGGAGAGGCCGTCTCTATGGATACTCAGAAACCGCAATATAACGACGACATCGTCAGGCTTTTTACCATCGCAACCCTGTTTTGGGGGATTGCCGGATTCGCTGTCGGTTTGTTGATCGCGCTGCAACTCGCCTTTCCCGACCTTAATTTCGAGCCGTATCTCACTTTTGGTCGTCTGCGCCCCGTCCACACTTCGGCCGTGATTTTTGCTTTTGGCGGCAATGCGCTCTTTGCAACCAGTTATTTCGTCGTGCAGCGCACCTGTCAGGCGCGGCTGTGGAATGATACGCTGGCATTCTTCACATTTTGGGGCTATCAGACTTTTATCGTCATTGCGGCGCTCGGCTATCTGGCCGGCGTGACGCAGGGCAAAGAATATGCGGAGCCGGAATGGTATGCGGATCTCTGGCTGACGGTGGTCTGGGTGGCCTACCTGATCGTCTTTCTGATGACGCTCGCAAAACGTAAAGAGCCCCATATTTATGTGGCAAACTGGTTCTATCTGGCTTTTATCGTCACAGTGGCGATCCTTCACCTTGTCAACAATCTGTCGCTACCTGTGGGGTTGGCCGAGGCCAAGAGCTATTCCGCCTACGCCGGTGTACAAAGCGCGATGATCCAGTGGTGGTACGGGCATAACGCCGTGGGTTTCTTCCTCACCGCGGGTTTTCTGGGCATGATGTACTACTTTGTGCCGAAACAGGCCGGCCGGCCGGTGTATTCTTACCGCCTGTCGATCCTGCATTTCTGGTCGCTGATTTTTATTTATATCTGGGCGGGTCCGCACCATCTGCATTATACGGCGCTGCCGGATTGGGCGCAGACACTGGGCATGACTTTTTCGATCATGCTATGGATGCCCAGTTGGGGTGGCATGATCAACGGGCTGATGACGCTATCGGGCGCGTGGCACAAACTGCGCGATGACCCCATCCTGCAATTTATGATCGTGGCGCTGTCTTTCTATGGCATGAGCACTTTTGAAGGGCCGCTGATGTCGATCAAGGCCGTGAACGCGCTCAGCCATTATACAGACTGGACGATTGGCCACGTGCATTCCGGTGCGCTCGGCTGGGTCGGCTTTATCACCTTTGGCGCGCTGTATTATCTGGTGCCGGTGCTGTGGGACAAAAAGGAAATGTATTCCAAAAAGCTGATCAGCGTACATCTCTGGGTCGCCACGATTGGTATCGTGCTTTACATGGTGTCGATGTGGTTCGCGGGCATTCTGCAAGGTCTGCAATGGCGCACGTATGACGATATGGGGTTCTTGCAATATTCCTTCGTCGAAACAGTTGCCAATCTGCATATCTATTACATCATTCGCGCACTGGGCGGTCTCTTGTATCTCGGCGGGGCCTTGGTGATGATTTACAACGTTGTTAAAACGGTCAAAGACGGTGCGCCCGTGCGCGCCGCGCTGCAAGGAGCGGCCCATGCTGGATAAGCACAAGAAACTTGAAAAAAACTCTATGCTGTTGCTGCTCTTCACGGTGATTGCGGTGTCGATTGGTGGCCTGGTCGAAGTGATCCCGCTCTTCCGCATGGATGTCACCATCGAGAAGGTGGAGGGCATGCGGCCCTATACGCCGCTGGAGCTGATGGGGCAGAATATTTATATCCGCGAAAACTGCAGCTCCTGCCACAGCCAGCAGATCCGCCCGCTGCGTGACGAGGTGGAACGCTACGGCCATTATTCGCTTGCGGCCGAAAGCATGTATGACCGTCCGTTCCTTTGGGGCTCCAAACGTACAGGACCCGACCTTGCGCGTGTGGGGGGGAAATTCTCCGATGAATGGCATGTCGCGCATCTCAAAAACCCGCGCGAACTGGTGCCGGAGTCGATTATGCCGAGCTATGCCTTTCTGGCCAATCGCGGTGTGGATCTGAGAAAAATCCGCAGCCACCTCAAATCGCTGCGCACAGTCGGCGTGCCCTATACCGACGAGATGATTGAGCAAGCCTATAACGATGCGATGGCACAAGGCCGCGCCGATGGCGATGCCTCCGGTCTGCGCGCCCGCTATGGCGACAAGGTCATCACCCGCGATTTCGACGGCCAGCGTGAAATGCTCAGCGAGATGGATGCGCTGGTCGCTTATTTGCAGGTGCTGGGTACGATGGCTGATCTGCGTCATTACAATCCGGATATTGCGGAGATGAAAGAATGAGCGCGCTTGTCGATTTTGTTGCAAACAACAGTACGCTGATCGGTCTTATCGGTTTCTTTCTCGCTTTTGTGTTGATTGCAGCCATAACGTACCGGCCGGCAAACAAGGCACGTATCGAATCCTACGGCCATATTCCTTTCAAGGAGCGTGAATAAGTGTCAGGGCAGGAACTACCGGAAAAAGACGATATCACCGGCGTCGAAACGACAGGCCATGAATGGGACGGTCTTAAAGAGCTGAATAACCCCGCGCCGCGCTGGTGGTTGTGGGTTTTCCTTGTGACCGTGATCTGGTCTGTCGGCTATTGGGTCGTTTACCCCGCCTGGCCGACCTTCAGCGGCGCGACCGAAGGCACATGGAAATGGACGCAGTATGGCGAGTTGAAAGAAGCACAGCAGGAAATCCATCAGCGCCGTGCAAAATATCAAGACCGGTTTCATCAGGCGGCGCTAGCGGATATTCTGGCCGATGCAGAATTGTATGAATTTGCACGCGTGGGCGGTGCGGCGGCTTTCAAAGAAAACTGCGCGGCTTGCCACGGCACGGGCGCAGCGGGAGGGCGCGGCTATCCGAACCTTAACGACGATGATTGGCTGTGGCACGGCAAACTCGATGAGATTCACGAAACGCTGCGTGTTGGCATCAATTCGGGACATGATGAATCGCGCATCTCGCAAATGCCGGCCTTCGGACGCGATGGTCTGCTGACGCGCGCCCAAATCGGCGACGTGACGGAATACGTGCATCAATTGCATCTGGCCGATAAGGCAAATGCCACGCCTGCTTATACACGCGGGCAGCAGGTTTACACCGAAAACTGCGCGGCCTGCCATGGCGCAGACGGTGAAGGCGACCGCACGCTTGGCGCGCCACGGCTGAACGACGAAGTCTGGCTTTGGGGTGGTGATAAAAAATCGATCCACAATACCGTCACCAACGCGCATGTGGGCGTGATGCCCGCATGGGAGGGCAGGCTCAGCCCCGACACGCTGAAAGCGCTGACGATTTACATTCATTCACTGGGCGGCACAGAGCCTGACGTGCCGATGCAAAATGAATGACGGCGTCGTTTACTTTGAAAAACAGAAAAAAATATACCCGCGTTCGGTCAAGGGCCGCTATCGCCAGCTGAAATGGCTGGCGATGTCCGTATTGCTGGGTATTTACTATGCCGTGCCGTGGATCCGCTGGGACCGCGGGCCGCATGCGCCGAACCAGGCGGTGCTGATCGATATGCCGGCGCGCCGCGCGTATTTTTTTAATATCGAATTATGGCCGCAAGAGGTTTATTTTTTTGCAGGGCTGATGGTGCTGGCGGCCGTGGGGCTCTTCTTCGTGACCAGCCTTCTGGGGCGGGTCTGGTGCGGCTATGCCTGTCCGCAAACCGTCTGGACGGATTTATTCGTCGCAGTCGAGACCTGGATACAGGGTGATCGTAATGCACGTATGAAGCTCGATAAATCGCCGCTATCTTTGGAAAAGATCTGGAAAAAGACGCTCACCCATGCGCTCTGGGTCGTCATCGCGCTTTGCACGGGCGGCGCTTGGGTATTTTATTTTGTTGATGCACCGACGCTGCTCGATCAGATAAGGCATTTCGACGTATCGTATATGGCCGGCAGCTGGATACTCGGTCTGACGGCCTCAACCTATATCATGGCCGGGTATGCGCGTGAGCAGGTCTGTATATACATGTGCCCTTACGCGCGGTTTCAGTCGGCGATGTTCGATAAGGATACGCTGATTATCGGTTATGATCGCGAACGTGGCGATCCGCGCGGCAAGCACAAACGTGGCGACAGCTGGGAAGGCCGTGGCCATTGCATAGATTGCACGCAATGCGTCATTGTCTGCCCGATGGGTATCGACATCCGCGATGGCTTGCAAATGGAATGTATCGCTTGCGGGCTGTGCGTCGATGCCTGCAACGATGTCATGGATAAAATAGATCTGCCGCGCGGGCTTATCCGTTATGATACGCAGAAAAACTATGAACGCCGGACCTTGGCGCAAAAAACCGCAGTGCTTTTCAAGTCCGAAATCAATCTCCTGCGCCCGCGTACTTTTTATTATATCGCGATCATGACCGTTATTAGCGCGCTGATGCTTTTTGCTTTTTTAAACCGCAGCAATGTGGAGTTAAGTGTTATCCACGACCGCAATCCGCTTTACGTCAAACTATCCAGCGGCGATATTCGAAATACCTATACCTTGAAAATTGTGAATAAGACGCGCGAAGACCGGATCTTTGCACTTGAAATCGACGGCCTGTCGCCGCGCGAGATTTCTGTCGCGGGGGCGGGGGCACCGCAGCCGGATAATCTCATGGTGCTGGCCAATAGTGTGGGCACTTTTCGTGTGATGGTGGTGCTGGAGGCCGGGAAAGCCATGCGGCATCCACGCCATAACTTGCGCATGGTGGTGCGCGATCAAGAGGGATTTGCCGATGAGATGGAAACCGTTTTTATCAGTGAAGGAGTGCAGTAATGTCCGGTGAAGCATTGCCAAGGCCGTCTGATAAATGGATTCCCTGGTATATCGTCCTGTTTTTTGTCGTGCTCAGTTTTGTTTTTGGCGGCTTTACCTATGTCGCGCTGAAAACGCATACGGGGCTGGTGACGGATAATGCCTATAAAAAAGGCATCGCCTATAACGAGACGATCAACAAAGACAGGCAGCAAAAGGCGCTCGGCTACAAGGCGCATCTGACGTATAGCGACGACACTGTGATTTTTTCTCTGGTAGATAAAGCCGGCATACCCGTTGAGATATCTTCGGCGTCGATCTGGTTTTTTCGGCCGACCAATGCAAAAAGCGATTTGCGGGCGGAAATGACGGCGGCGGACACCGGACGCTTTGAATACGCCGCAGCAGCGCCGCCGGCGGGGCTGTGGGAAGTGCGCATTCTGGCCGAAACAGCTGCCGGCCCTTACCAATATGCGAAAAGAAGGGTGTTTGAATGAACGAGCCCTTGCGCGCAACAGATTATTCAAGGCATGTCGAAGAAACTGCCGATGGCCGCTGCCACCTGCGTCTGCTCATCGATGGCATGCACTGCGCCGGCTGCGGCTTTAAAATCGAGAAATTGCTGAACGGTGGCGGCGTGATTGCGCGCGTGAATGTCACCGAAAAACGCCTTTCGCTCAGCTGGGATGGCGGGCGCAGTGCGGGGAATGATCTTGTTGCGCGGGCGGCGGCGCTCGGCTTTCAATTCTCGCCTGTTGAAAAACAGGCAAGCAAAGAGGTGGCGCATTTGCGCTACCTGCTGCGCTGCATCGCGGTTTCCGGATTTGCCGTGGGCAACCTGATGGTATTTTCCTTCGCGCTGTGGTTTTCAGGACGCGAGTCGATGGGCGGCACAACGCGGGATTTGATGCATTGGTATTCTGCTCTCATCACGCTCCCCACCGTGATTTACGCAGGCGGGCCGTTTTTTAAATCGGCCTGGCGTGCGCTCCGCCATCGTCGCACCAATATGGATGTACCGATTGCGGTGGCTGTCACGCTGGCCTCCGCCGTCAGTCTGCATGAAACGATTGTTTCGGCTGAGCATGTCTATTTTGATTCTGTTGCCATGCTGCTGTTTCTGCTCTTGATCGGTCGCTATCTCGATGCCCGCATGCGGGCGCGGGCGCGCAGTGCCGCCAGCGATCTGCTCAGTCTTATGCAGGGTACCGCGCATGTGATGGCGCCCGAGGAGTTAATCCGTATGCCTGCCGCCGATCTGAAGCCCGGTATGATTTTACAGGTCACGAAGGGCGAGAGGATTCTGGCGGACGGCACGGCCCTTACGGCGGCCTCTGTCGATACATCTGCGATTACCGGCGAAACACTGCCGCATTATATTGCGGCGGGGACGGCGGTTGCGGCGGGCATGGTTAATCTGGGCACGCCATTACAGGTGCGCGTCGATAAAACGCAGCAGGCGAGTCTGATTGGCGATATCGTTGCACTGATGCAAAAGGCAGAGCAAGGCGGTGCAGCCTATGTCCGCATCGCCGACCGCATTGCGCGCTGGTATACGCCGGTCGTGCATGCGCTTGCGCTGTTCACGTTCTTGGGCTGGACGCTGGCGGGCGGCATGCTTTGGCAAAATGCACTGCTCTGTGCTGTGACGGTGCTGATTATTACCTGTCCCTGCGCGCTGGGGCTTGCGGTGCCGGTGGCGCAGGTGATGGCGGGCGGGCGCTTGTTCCGTCGTGGCATGCTGCTGAAATCAGCCGATGCACTGGAGCGGCTTGAAAAAGTCGATACGGTTGTTTTTGACAAAACGGGTACGCTGACCACGGGACAGATTGTTTTTGAAAATGTGGATGATATCGATGCGCAGACGCTGCGGGCGGCCGCATCGCTGGCGGCCACCAGCCGGCACCCGCTGGCGCAGGCGCTTGTCTCCGTGGTTCCTGCCGCACCGGCGGCGGGTACGGTAGAGCAGGACGGACAGGGCGTGGAGCAGCGCTTTGAAAACGGCGGCTGGCACAGGCTCGGCTCTGCGGCATTTCTGGGTGTGCCGGCTACTGCAGGGGACGACAAGATGGAGCTGTGGTTCGGCACGCAAGATACCGTGGCGCAGCGTCTGGTTTTTTCTGACCTGCCGCATCCGGATGCAGCGGCGGTTATCGCGCGGCTGCGCAAAAGATACCGCGTTATTTTGTTGTCGGGAGATCGGCCACAGGTGACGCAGGCGATGGCAGCGCAGCTGGGCATTGATATGTGGTCGGGCGGTATTGACCCGCGCCGAAAATACGACAGGGTCGATGCCGAAATCGCGGCAGGGCATCACGTGCTTATGGTCGGCGACGGGCTAAATGATGCCGCGGCGCTCAGCCGGGCGAGCGTGTCCATGTCGCCGTCCAGTGCCCTCGATATCGCGCAGAACGCAGCAGATATCGTTTACCAGCGTGCGGGCATCGCCTCTGTCGAAGACGCGCTACAAACCGCCGTGCGTACACAGCGGATCGTCCGCCAGAGTTTTGGCATGGCGCTCTGTTACAACCTTATTGCCGTGCCACTGGCCATCGCGGGGCTGGTGACGCCCCTGGTGGCGGCGGTATCGATGTCGCTGTCGTCGCTACTGGTCGTCGGTAATGCGCTGCGGCTGAAAGAGGACAAATAGTATGGGCGTCCTGACATGGCTGATTCCGCTGGCTTTGCTGATGGGTGGTGCCTGGCTGGCCGTTTTTATGTGGGCGCTGCGCAGCGGCCAATTTGACGACCCCGAAGGCGCGGCCAGCCGCATTTTGCAGGATGATCGGGAGGACGACGGTGATAGATAGCATGCTCAAGCAAAAAATTCTCGCCTATAACGCGCTGGTGCCGCGCTATACCAGCTATCCGACCGCGCCGCATTTCAAGCCGCTGGCCGCGACGGATTATGCGGTCTGGCTGGATTCACTCGCGCCAGAAGCCGGTATATCTGTCTATGTGCATATCCCGTTTTGCACGGAAATGTGCTGGTACTGTGGCTGCCATACGACGGCAACACGTAAATACGCACCTGTTGAAGATTACGTCACGCTGCTGCTGCGTGAAATGCGCAGTGTGGCGGCACGGCTGCCGGTGCGCACGCAGGTGCGGCATATCCATTTCGGCGGCGGGTCACCCAGTATGCTCTCGCCGCAGGATTTTGCGCGCATCATGGAGACGCTGCGTGAACTATTCGATGTTACCGCCGATGCGGAAATCGCTATCGAGGCCGACCCGCGCGGCATCACCTATGACCGCGGCGAAGCCTATGCAGCAGCGGGCGTCAACCGCGCCAGTTTCGGCATTCAGGATTTCGCACCGGACGTGCAGGTCGCCATCAACCGCGTGCAGTCCTATGACACTGTGGCCAGGGCCGCAGAACGTCTGCGCGGATTTGGCATCACGCGTCTCAATTTCGACCTGATGTATGGTCTGCCGCGTCAGTCGCTGGCCGATGTGCAGGATACGGCCGAAAAATCACTGTCGCTGGCGCCGGACCGCATAGCGCTGTTTGGTTATGCGCATGTGCCGTGGATGAAAAAGCATATGCGGCTGATACGTGATGAAGATCTGCCGGATGCTGCGGCGCGTCTGGATCAATTCGCATGTGCTGAGTCTGTGCTACTGGCAGCGGGCATGCATCCGGTGGGGCTGGATCATTTTTGTACGGCGCATGACGATATGCTGGGTGCCCGTGACGGGAAGCGGCTCGCGCGCAATTTTCAAGGCTATACGACGGATTCGGCACCGGTATTGATAGGCTTCGGCTTATCCTCCATCGGGCGGCTGACACAGGGCTTCGTGCAAAACCACGCCAATATCACCGAATACAGCGCCGCCGTTCTGGCGGGCGCACTGCCTGTGGTACGCGGCTGCGTATTGTCGGCGGAGGATACCCTGCGTGGTGTGGTGATCAGTGATCTGATGTGCTACCTCTGTGCGGATATCGGGGCCATTTTGCAGCGGCATGGCCAGCCGGAAGATCTCTTTGATGCAATTATCGACGGGCTTGCCGATATGGAGGCAGACGGCTTGCTCACACGCTGCGGGCGTGTGCTGCATGTGCAGGGAGAGGCGCGGCAGATGGTGCGCGTGGTGGCGGCGCGCTTTGATGCCTATTTTACCGGCCAGTCCGGTCGGCACGTGCAAGCGGCGTAAAAAACTTAGACGTATAAACAGAAAAGCCGCTCCCTGTGCAGGAGCGGCTTTTCTGTTTGCGTGGCGGCCGCTTAGAAGCGGTAACCGACACCGGCGCCGAATACCCATGGGTCAAGGTCAACATCCGCACGCACCGCGCCGCCGTTGACGCGGGCATCGGTATTGAGGAAGATTTTTTTGACGTCGAGGTTCAGGCTCCAGTTTTTATCAAGCTTGTAGTCCATGCCGGCCTGCAGCGCGTAGCCAAAACTGTTTTTGTATTTAATGTCGGTGGCCGCGCCCGAATCGGCGTTGTAGAAAATGGTATAGTTAATGCCTGCGCCGACATAGGGGATGAAAGCGGTCTGGTTGTTAAAGCGGTATTGCGCCGTCAGCGTCGGCGGCAGCACCCAGACGGAGCCGAGATCGATGCTCGGGTTTGCATGCGCCATGTCGTGTTTGGTGGTGGCGAGGATCAGCTCCAGCGAGAAATTCTCATTGATAAAATAAGTAATATCAAGCTCCGGCATGACGCCGGAATCTGCCTTGACCGAACCGCCGAGGGTTGTCGAACTGCTTTCATCCGGCGTGACGCTGATGGCACGGAGGCGCAATTGCCAGTCATGCGGGTTGAAATCAGCCTTGGCGGGGGTGGCGGACAGCGCGGCACAGCACAAAGCCGCGGCGGCAAGGTATTTGCATTTATTTTTGTTTTCGCTTTTATTTTTCATGGCGGAGAGTCCTTTCTGTTCCTGCGCGTGAAACTATCAGCCGCGCGGCGCGGGATCATTGACAAAGGTCAAACTTTCCACTTGATAAAAGTCAAGAAACTGCCATGATTATTGCAAATACCTACTCTTTCAATGAATGCGAAGTTTCCCGCCATGTCTGCGTCCAAAGCCGTCATCCAGAACCATCTGCGCCTGCAGCCGCTTTTTAAGCCGCTGCGCGATGAAACGCTTGCGGGCTTTGCGGAATATGCAGCGCTGAAGGCTGAGAAAAAAGGCGCGGTCTTGTTTTCTGCCGAAACGCCGAACGAGAAAATTTATTTTGTGCTGTCGGGCTGGGTGAAGCTGTTCCGCGAAACGCTGGCGGGGGATGAGGCGGTGGTGGATGTGCTGACCGCCGGCAATTTTTTCGGCGAGATCGGTCTGTCCGGTCATGATGAAATGCCCTATGGCGCGGAAGTGGTAGAGGATGCGGAGATCATCACCATCCCCCGTTTTTTGCTGGCCGAAGAAATCATGCGCAACAGTCTTTTTGGCATGGCTGTTTTGCAAAATATGACGCGCCAGAGATTACAGCGCGATATGGAGATCGAACACCGTACTGTGCAAAGCGCGCCGCAGCGCATCGGCTGTTTTTTGTTGAAGCTTTGCCGCGACAATACGGGCGACCCTGTGGTGCTGCACTTGCCCTATGACAAGACGGTGGTGGCGCATCGCCTCGGCATGCAGCCGGAGACGTTTTCGCGCGCGCTCAGCAAACTGCGCGAAGAGACGGGCCTGCGCGTGCGCGGCGCAACCGTTGAAATAGATAACGTGAAAAAACTTGTCGATTATACCTGCAGCGCCTGCTCGTCCAGCTTCCCCTGCGAGGATTAGGGCGGTTTTTATTTCCCGCAGTCGCGGCAGACGCCGTGCAGTTCCAGCACCTGACGTCCGGTTTTGAATCCGTGTGCGGCGGCGGCGTGGCTGAGTTTTTCGCCAATGCCGTGGTCGGCGATTTCGTCGGTATGGCCGCAGCCGTCGCAGACCAGAAACAGATGCCGGTGGTCTTCCTGCGGGTGGCGGCAGGCACGAAAGGCATTGAGGCTTTCGATTTTTACGACAACGCCGATATCGCAGAGCGCTTCAAGCGCGCGGTAGACGCTGGTGGGTTTAATATCGCGGCCGTGCCGCGTGGAGAGATATTCGAGTAGTGCATAGGCCGTGATCGGCGCGCTATGGTCGAGCAGCGCGTCATAGGCCTCTGCCCGCGGTGCTGTCCAGCGCTGTTTCAGCTGCGCCGCGCGCTTTTCCGCGTAGGCAATCAGATCGGCCTTGCTGTGGCTATGCGCGTGATGTGACGACATAAAAAATCCTTTTAACTGACAGCGGGCTCTTCGCCGCGTTTGCGTACCAGATCGGCGACATCATTCGCGGCGGCTTCAAGAGCGGGCGCATCTGTGCCGCGCAGGATGAGCAGCAGGCTCGGTTTCTGCCCGTCACGGGGATAGCTGCCGATATCGACGCCATCGTATTTTTTCTGGATGTCGCCCAGTTCAAAGGCGACGTCGCCTTCTTTCTGGTTGCAGGCAACGGTTTTGGATAAAACCGGCGCGCCGCCTTCGATCATTGTATCAACATGCAGCAGCATGGCCTGCATAATTTTGGGGACGCCCGCCATGACAAAGACGTTTCCGATATTAAAACCGGGTGCAGCGCTGACAGGGTTGTCGATCAGCTTGGCGCCATCGGGGATACGTGCCATACGCAGCCGTGCCTCGTTCAGCGGCACGCCGCGTTCATCGTAATAGGCCTGCAAGATGGCGCGCGCATCATCGCGTACGTCAATCGCCGCGCCAAAGGCCAGGGCGACGCAATCCGCCGTAATATCATCATGGGTGGGGCCGATGCCGCCGGTCGTAAAGACATAGGTATAGGTGTCACGCAGGGCATTCAAGGCACCGACGATGGCGGCGGGGATGTCGGCCACGACGCGTACTTCCATCACGCGCACGCCGCGTTGGCTCATATGTTTGGCGATATAGGCGATATTGGCGTCCTGCGTACTGCCGGAGAGAATTTCATTGCCGATAACCAGAATGGCGGCGGTGGGGGACGGGGCGGCAGACATGATGCGGCGGATCCTCGGATTTTGGGGTTGTTTCGAGCAAACGGGTGCAGGCCAAAAACCCGCAGTGGCGGCTTGCACCGTCTCAATATGACGGCAAGATAGCAGTTTTGGCGGCTTTTTGCTTGTTTTTTGGGGCGATTGCCGCCATTTTACTGGGCAAGGATGACCAAAACAGAGAGTATTGATTTGACATATCAGGAAGAAGAGCTCGAAATTGAAACCGGTATTCCGCTGCATGACGCGGCGGCCTTTGCCGGTATGCGCAAGGCCGGACGTTTCGCCGCCGAAGTGCTGGATTATATCACCGACCATGTAAAGCCGGATGTGACGACAGGCGAGATCGACCGGTTGATCCACCAATATATCCTCGACCACGGCGCGGTTTCGGCGACGGTCGGCTATAAGGGCTATCAGCATGCCTCCTGTATCTCGATCAACCATGTGGTCTGCCACGGCATCCCGGGCGACAAGAAACTCGATAACGGCGATATCCTCAATATCGATGTGACGGTTATTATCGATGGCTGGTTCGGCGATACCAGCCGCATGTATTTTGCGGGTGATGCGGTGCCGGTCAAGGCGCGGCTGCTGGTCGATGCGACCTATGAAGCGATGATGCGCGGTATCGAAGCCGTGAAGCCCGGCGCCACGCTCGGCGATATCGGCCATGCCATACAATCTTATGCCGAAGGGCAGCGTTTTTCGGTGGTGCGCGATTTTTGCGGGCACGGTCTTGGCCGTGTGTTCCATGCGCCGCCGTCAGTGCTGCATTACGGGCGCGCCGGTACGGGCACGGTTTTGCAATCTGGCATGTTTTTCACCATTGAGCCGATGATCAATGCTGGTGGCTGGCAAACCAAAATTCTGGCCGACGGCTGGACGGCAGTGACGAAAGACCGCAGCCTGTCAGCGCAGTTTGAACACAGCCTTGCCGTCACCGAAACGGGATACGAGATTTTCACCCTCTCCCCCAAAGGTTACACAAAACCGCCCTATGGCTGAACGTAAACCCAAACCCGCCGCGGCAGAAAAAACGCCCCATCACACGGGACACCGTGACCGGCTGCGCGGACGTTTTGTCAAATCGGGGCCGGGCGCATTCGAAGACTACGAGCTTTTGGAAATGGTTTTGTTCTCCATCATCCCGCGCCGCGATGTGAAGCCGCTCGCGAAAAAACTGCTGTCCGATTTTGGCGGGCTGGCGGGGGTATTGGGCGCATCGCTCGGTGATCTTCAGGCCGTGAAGGGGCTGGGCGAAAACGCGGCGATTTTTATCAAGGCCGTGCATGCGCTGACCGAACGCGTGCTGGTGGCGGACGTCAAGCATAAGCCGCTGCTCAGTTCGTGGCAAAAACTGATCGATTACTGCCATGTCGCCATGGCGCATGAAAAGCGTGAACATTTCCGCGTCCTCTTTCTCAACCGCAAGAACGAGCTGATTGCCGACGAAGTGCAGCAGATCGGCACGGTCGATCATGCGCCCGTCTATCCGCGCGAGATTGTGCGCCGCGCGCTGGAGCTGGGGGCGACCGCGCTGATACTGGTGCATAACCATCCCTCGGGCGATCCAACGCCGTCGGACAGCGACATTACGATGACCGAAGAAGTCGTGCGTGCCGCCCGTGCGCTGGATATTCTGGTGCACGACCATCTGATTATTTCCCGCAGCGGGCATGCCAGCCTCAAGGCGCTCGGCCTGCTGCAATTTTCGCTTTAAGACCCAAGGATTTTGCCGTGCGCGGCGTCTTATCTATGCCGCATTGATTTAAAACAGTTTTTTAGGAGAGCCCGATGTTCCGCACCCTTCTTGCTGCCGTGATCTGCGCCGTTTTATGGCCTGCCAGCGCCCAGGCACTCAGCTGCGCCCCGCCGCGAGTGGACCGCACGAGCGTCGAGGCCGCCGCTGCGATTTTTGAAGGCGTGGTCACAGCCGAAAAACAGATGCCGCCCAATGACAAAGGCATCCAGCACAGCAGTTTTTATACCTTTCAGGTCACAAAAAACTGGAAAGGCCTCAGCGAAGGCGATGTCGTCACGGTCAGCCGCAATACCATGTGGGGCGACCATTTCCAGATGGGCAAGGCTTATCTGGTTTTTGCCGACGGCCGCGACGATCAGGGGCATTTTGTATCGGGTCCCTGCGGTCTGACGACGGCGATGGAATATGCAGAGCCGCTGCGCGAGATGCTGCAAAAGGTAGCCGACGGCACGGACGGCCCGCAGCCGCAAACACCGCAGGAAAATTGAGAAAGCCAACGGGCTGTAAGTGGTCGAGCAGCGAGGTTTTGTGAGAAAGTTTCTACAACGTAGGTTTTTGCTTGTTGGTTTGTTTATTTCGCTCTTTGTTTTGACGATCTATGCAGCCTCCGTGCCACGGGCTGTACAGTGCGAGGCTTTGCCGTTTGATGAGAAAATGATCGGCGCAGCGGGGGTGGTGTATGAGGCTACTCTGGACGGGTCGGTCGCTGAAAGAGATGGTGGTAATAGCCCAGAATTGGAGAAAATATACCACATGAAGCCCTACAGGCTTTGGTCGGGTATCAAGACTAAAGGGCAAACTGAAATCAGAGCCCCCTATACACCTTCGGAAATCCGCGAGGGCTGGCACGTGTATTTGGTTTTTACGGATTGGAAAAAGACTGAAACGGGAAACCTCTATCGGCAGTGTGGAGAGACGTGGATTGTTTACAGTAAAAGGCGTTCTGTAGATATGTTGCATAAGGCTTTTCCTGACGTTTCTCCTATACCGCCGCCGGTTCCTTGGGCAAGTTGGTAATAGCCTGTTGATTTTCCAGCAGAAAAATTCTACCAAGGAAGAGACGGTTTCGATCGTCCAACAGGCAGAAACAAAAGGCAGGGCATATGCAGCAAGATGACCATTCACTGGTCAGAAGCGCGCAGGCGGGGGACCGTCAAGCCTTTGCCATGCTTGTGGAAAGGCATTACCGGCTGATGTTTAAAATCGCTTGGCAATGGTGCGGCAACCGCGAAGACGCCGAAGATATCGCGCAGGATAGCGCCATCAAACTGGCGCAGAATATCCGCAGCTTTTCTTTCGACGCCGCCTTTACGACATGGCTCTACCGCATCGTCATCAATGCCGCGAAAGATTTTTACAAAGCCAAAAACCGCCGCGGCAGCCGCGAAATGCCGCTGTTTGAAGACGTCGAATACGTATCGACCGCGCCCGACCCCGAACAGCAGCTGGGCAACAAAGATGTACTGCGTGCCATCCATGCCCTGCCCGAGACTTTGCGCGAAACCGTGGTGCTGGTCTGCTGGCAAGGCCTGAGCCACAAGGAAGCGGGGCAGGTGCTGGATTGTCCGGAGGGGACGATTTCGTGGCGGGTGTCGGAGGCGCGCAAGAAAATCGCCGCCACGCTCGAATTGCAACAAAAGGGGAAACGCCATGGATGACAGGAAGCTGGAAGAGCTGCTGTCGAACCTGACAGCACCCGAACCGTCAAAAGACGCGCAAGATCAGGCGCTTCAGCGCGCCATGGCCGCTTTTGACGAAAAAATCTCCAAAACCGCCCAAGGAAAAACGAACGCGCCGCGTCTGACAGGCATCAGCAACATACTGAGCCACATCAGGAGCAAAATCATGAAAAAGCGTTTTATCGTATCGGGCACCGTCGGCGCCGTCGCCACCTGCGCCATCGTCGCCGTTCTGGGCACATCGTTTTACCACCAGCAGGTGGCGGATATTATCGGGCCTGAGCGCGAACACCAAGCTCAGCCAACGGAAGGTAATGCCGACTTGACAAAAGCCTCCATGAACGTTGTTCAGGCTGCCCCGGGCTTCTGCCTTTTTGGCTGCAAAAAAGACAAACCCCCTAAAGATGCCGGAGCTTTGAAGCTCGGGAATTCGTCTACGCTTTTCGCGACGGGCGGAGATCAGGTGAAAGTTACTCGCGGTACGGTCGATAATGTGGATGCGGATATGCGCGAGCGGCTGACGCGCGCGAATGAGGCGGAGTATCAGAACCCGCGCAGCTTTATCCCGCTGGCAATTGAAAGCGCAAAAGGCGATATAGCTATTCCATCACCGCAAGATGTTGGTGTCGATCCTCTGGCGCAATGGCGTCAGGCAGGACAGGAGCGCGCAAGACTGGAGATGGGGAGGAAACCCGCGGATAAAAAATCGTCCCCCGAAGGCGTTGCCGTCGGCGGTGCAGCTATGTTGGCCGACACGGCGCAAAACGTTGTGCAGTCCGCACCCAGAGCAAAAGAAGAAGCCAAATCACGCCGCGACAGCATGATGCAGGAACGTGCCGCGCCGACAGCGCCCGCCGCTTCTGTGCCCGGCGTCGCCTTTATGCCTGCCGAAGTCGATATGATCGCGCCGATGCCTGCGCCGGATGACCGGATTGTGCATCAATATCAGGAACAGGGCCGCGACCAGTTTCAGGCTTTTGAAGAAAACAGCATCAAGAACGTGAAGGCCGATCCGGTCTCGACCTTCTCCATCGACGTCGATACCGCGTCCTACAGCTTTGTGCGCCGTGCGCTCAATAACGGCGTGCTGCCGCAGAAAAATGCGATCCGTATCGAAGAGATGATTAACTATTTCGATTACGACTATGCCGTGCCGGAGCAGGGCGGCCATCCGTTCCAGCCGACCGTGGCGGTCTATGACAGCCCGTGGCGCAGTGGCAACAAACTGATCCATATCGGCGTCAAAGGTTATCAGGTGCAGGAAAAGCCGAAGTCCAACCTTGTGTTCCTGATTGACACTTCCGGCTCTATGTACAGTGCCGACAAACTGCCGCTGCTCATCAGTTCGTTCAAGATGCTGCTCGATACGCTCTCGCCCGACGATACCATCGGCATTGTCACCTATGCGGGCTCGAGCGGTGTGGCGCTTCAGCCGACCAAGGTTTCCGACAAGCATAAAATCCTCGCCGTTCTCGACGGTCTGCGCTCTTCAGGCAGCACGGCAGGGGCGGAGGGCATTCGTCAGGCTTATCAGCTGGCCGAGCAAAGCTTCGTCAAAGAAGGCAATAACCGCATCATTCTGGCGACCGATGGCGATTTCAACGTCGGCATCAGCAACCGCGATGAACTGAAAGGTTTTGTCGAGCGCAAACGCAAGAGCGGTATCTTCCTCTCCATCCTCGGTTTTGGTCAGGGCAATTATAACGACCATCTGATGCAGGCGCTGGCGCAAAACGGCAACGGCACCGCGGCTTATATCGACACCCTCAACGAAGCGCGCAAGGTTTTGGTCGATGAAGGCTCTTCCATGCTCTTCACCATCGCCAAGGACGTGAAACTGCAAGTGGAATTTAACCCGCAGACCGTGCAGGAATACCGCCTGGTCGGCTATGAAACCCGCGCCCTGAACCGCGAGGACTTCAACAACGACAAAGTCGATGCCGGTGATATCGGCGCAGGCCATACCGTGACGGCGATCTACGAAATCACGCCGGTCGGCGCGACGCCTATCGTCGATGATCTGCGCTATCAGAAGCCTGCACCGAAAGTGATCGATGGCCATCCGGTCGTCGCACCCGCACAGGATGATGCAGCGGAAGCAGCGAGCGGCGATGAATACGCCTTCCTCAAAATCCGCTACAAAAAGCCGGATAGCGACACCAGCACGCTGATGACCCGCGCCATCACCAAGGCGGATGAAAAAGACTTCGATGCACTCAGCGATGACATCCGCTTTGCGAGTGCGGTGGCCAGCTTTGCCCAGATGCTCAAGGGCAGCAAGTTTGTGGCAGCGGACTATGATACCGTGATCGAGGTCGCGAATCAGGCACGCGGCAAAGACGAATTCGGCTATCGCACCGAATTTGTGAACCTTGTCCGCCTTGCGAAAACGGCCGCCGGTTTGCAGCCTTTGCGCTAAATAGGGTATAATGGAAAGGCCGGGGTATTTCTCCGGCCTTTCTGTTTTCAAACGCGGTTTGGGACAAGATCCAAAACAGGAGAGGGGGCGTACCATGTCAACGGTTTCTCAAAAAATCAAAGGCAGTTTCGATCTGGCTTTATTGTTCGGGCGCGGCATTCGCGCTTTTGAAGACGAAGGCACGCGCAGTGCGGCGCTGCGCTCGCTGTGGATACCGGCGGTGCTCTTCCCCTTCGCGCTGGTGGTGGCGGCGTATTACCCGCCCTATGGCATGCACGAAGGCGAGTACTCATATCCCCAAATCGCCCTCACGGTGACGGGGGCTTATATTCTGGGTATCGCCCTCACGATGGGCTTCGGTCTGGTCTTTGCCCATGCACTGGGGCAGCGTTCGCGCTTCTGGCTTTATTTTCAGGCCAGCAACTGGGTGGCGATTCCTCTGACGCTGTTGACGTTTCCGGTTGCGCTGATGATGGTGTCCGACGTAATGCCGCGCGAAGAAATGGACCGTATCGTCGGCATCGTCACTTGCTATAGCGTGCTGGTCGCGGGCTGCGTGGCCTACCGCTCTTTCCGCGTGCCGTGGGAACTGGCGGGGGCGCTGGCCTGCCTGTCATTGTTCGTCAATCAACAGGCGTGGAATGTCATGTACTATATGCAGGACATCGAATTGATCTGGTAGGGCTTGCTGCCGGATATAAAAAAAGGGAAGCAATCTGCTTCCCTTTTTTATGCGTTATACGCCGCATCAGCGGTTTGCAGGCGCGGGCGGTGTTTGCGGCGGGCGGAAGGTGTTGCCGAAAACAGCCGCAGCAGCGCTCAACCCGTCGCCGCCGCCCATCACCACCGTGGCAGGCAGTTTGAGGTCGGTCAGCAGTTGCGGACTTTCTTTCAGCGCAGCCAGCACCAGTTCAATCGCGCGCAGGCGGGCGACAACCTCTTCACCCAGTACTTGCGCCTGTGCTTTCTGGCCTTCGGCAACTTGCGTCAGATAGGTTTTTTCGGCCTCACCTTCAAACTCGCGGCGGACCTTGAACTGCTCGGCGACTTTCACGCCGATCTCGGCCGTCACAAGGTCTTTCTGCTGGTCGGCGGTGGCGCGTGATTTTTGCGAATTCACGCGTTCATCCTGCGCCAGTTTTTCCTCGCGGTAGGCTTTGGCCAGCTGCTGCGCCAGCTGTTCGCGGCGGCGGGAGACCAAAAGTTCAGGCGGGATTGCCGGATCGTCGATCTTGACTTCAAGGATGGTGATGCCGGCCTTGTTGCCTTCTTCCTTGATCGCCGCTTCAAAGGCACTTTCGAGATAGGGGCGGGAGTCCTGAAAGTCGAGCGCGCGCGTCGGGCGGACGCCGATCACCGGATTGCCTTCCGCATCAACACGGTAATGCCCTTTCTCATCCAAAAGCGGCGCCAGCAGCGTACCGCCGCCGATGTTGCGTACGATAGAGCGGATGGTCGGCGTGACGATGCGGTCTTCCATTTCTTTCAGGCTGCCGACGGCGGCGGCGACCAGCGCGGCATCCGCAGGGTTGACCTGTACCAATACGCGCAGCTCGATCGGAATTTCCCAGCCCTCGACGCGTACAAAGATCGCTTCGTCAGCAACATTCGGGTCAACAGGTATGGGGGTGCAGTGGCGGGTTTGCGAAAACTTTCCGTCGTCACCGATGGTCAGATCGATGCGGCAATCGTCATAGCCGCCGTGATACGACCAGCGCTGCGCGCGGGTGGGGATTTGCGTGACTTCGTAAAGCTCGGGGTTGAAGAAATACGCACCCGGCTCGAAAATATCTTTCCACACGCCCTTGCAGCCGGAGGGCACAAGCACGGCCTTGAGGCGGCCTTGCTGCACTTCTTCGGCGCCGGATTTGCACTGTGTATTCCAGCCTTCGTCCAGGTTCGATTTGACAACGCCGACATGACCGGTCGGAATTTCGGTGATGATGGTCGGCTGGTGTCCCTGCGCGACTTCGCTGCGCATGCCGTATTGATCGTAAATGCGCGTGCGGCCTTGACGGTCGGTGATGCGCACGTTGAACAGATACAGATTCAGGCGGTGAATACCCGGCTTCAGCACCGTGGCTTGCAGCCCTTTGTAGCCTTTGATTTTTTCGTTATCGAGGAACGTGGTCGCATCAAAAATCGACGCATCGACATCCAGCTTGGGCGCGCCAAAAGCCAGCGATGTGCCGGGCAGCGGCGGCGCGATGACCGCGTCTTCAGGCAGGCTGCGCCCATCAAGCGCGACGACTTCGCCGAAATGGCCGGGCGGAATGTCGACCACGGGCAGTACGCGCACTTCACCCCAGATGCGGATGAACCATGTCAGATGCCAGCCGGGGCCATAGATGTAATCTTGCGGGCCGTTCTCGCCGTTGCTGGCGATGATCTGCCCCGCGCCAAGGTTGCGGCCGCCGAATTTTTTCACGACATGTCCGGTTTCGTATTTATCGACATAAAAAAGACTGGTCGATAAAACCGCCGCGATAAACATGATGCCGCCGACACTATAGATAACCGCGGAGGCGACGGGGTTTTTGCTGAGCTTGCCAAGGCGGGAGGTGCGGTCATCGCTGAGCTGGAGTTTGCGAAACCAGATCAGAAACCCGAGAGAGGCGAGGATGGTAAGAATGACCGTCATGGAAAGCTCCGGACTGAATACATGAAATAACGCGGAAGAGTATCCGCATCCTCACGGTATCAGTCTGGCTTTAAAAGACTCTTAACAGCTTTACGGCAAAGCGCCCCGTCAGACCCATCGTGGTACGAGTATCATATGCGTCGTGGTACAACGATCAGACATACCATTTCCAGAACCGGCTTGCCGTTTTGATTGAAAACGGTGTTTTTGGTGCGCACCATCGCGCGGGCGGGGTCGCGCTCGGATGGGAGTATGTCCAGCACCTCGCCGCGATAGCTGAGCCTGTCGCCGGGGCGCACCGGCCGCAGCCACGACATGTTTTCGACCGTGCGGCCGATCATGCCGCCTTTCATTTTGGGCATGGCCGCGACGATCATCGACATTGTCATGGCGGCGGTATGCCAGCCGCTGGCAACCAGCTCGCCAAAGGCGGTGTCTTTGGCGCGTTCGGCATCCAGATGAAAATCCTGCGGGTCGAATTTGCGGGCGAAGGCGATAATCTCGTCTTCTGTCACGTCAACCGGACCGGATTCAAAAATCTGTCCGGCGGCGAGGTCTTCCATATAGGTGTATGTCTGCGTTTCCATGCTGTTAAAATAAGCTGTCCGCCTTTTTTGTCCAGTCGCGTAAAAAATCCCAGATTATGGTATGCGGCGGCGTGTTTTCACGGTGGTTTCGTGCTATACATACCGCTGTTGTTTTCATCCCCCCAAGCGGAGCATCCATGCCGACGTATAAGGCCCCTCTCGACGATATGCGTTTTGTGCTGAACGACGTGCTTTGCGTGTCGTCACTGGCGCAAATACCCGCTTTCGCGGGGGTGGATGATGCCACCACCGCGCAGTTTCTGACCGAGGTTGCGAAACTGGCCGAAGACGTGCTCTTCCCGCTCAATGCCAGCGGCGACCGCGAAGGCTGCCTGCATCACCGCGACACGCGCAGCGTCACAACGCCGAAGGGCTTCAAGGAAGCCTACCGCCAGTTTTGCGAAGCAGGCTTGCCCGGCTTTGCCTGTGATCCGGATTACGGCGGGCTGGGGATGCCGGCGGTGCTCAATACCGCGCTCTCCGAAATGTTTTGCTCGGCCAATATGGCTTTTGGCATGTATCCGGGGCTCAGCCACGGCGCCTATAACGCGCTGCACGAATACGGCACGGCGGAACAAAAACAAAAATACCTGCCCAAGCTGGTCAGCGGCGAATGGACGGGCACGATGTGCCTGACCGAACCGCAATGCGGCACCGACCTTGGCCTGATTAAAACCAAAGCCGTGCCGCAAGCCGACGGCAGCTATAAAATCACCGGCACAAAGATTTTTATTTCGGCGGGCGACCATGACCTTGCCGAAAATATCATCCATCTTGTACTGGCCAGAATAGACGCGCCGGACACGCCGGCGGGTATTCGCGGCATCAGCCTTTTTGTTGTGCCGAAATTCACCGATGGCGCGCGCAACGATGTTTATTGTGGCCGCATCGAAGAAAAAATGGGTATCCATGCCAACAGCACCTGCGAAATGAACTTTGAAGCTGCACAGGGCTGGCTGGTGGGCGAGGCGCACAAGGGCATGCGCGCGATGTTCGTCATGATGAACGAAGCGCGCCTTGGCGTTGGTCTGCAAGGCCTCGGCATCAGTGAAGTCGCTTATCAAAACGCCGTGACCTATGCGCAGGATCGCAAGCAAGGCCAGCCGATTGACCAGAAAGCAGGTAGCGCGCCCGATGATGCCGCTGCTGTTGCTATTATCAACCACCCTGATGTGCGGCGGGAGCTGCTCACCATCCGCGCCCAGACCGAAGGCGCGCGCATGCTGGCCTATTGGACGGCGCTGCAGCTGGATTTGTCGCAAAAATCGCCCGATGCAGCGGCAAAGAAAAAAGCCAAGGCGTTGCTGGATTTTCTGACGCCCATCGTCAAGGCACATATGACCGACAACGCGGTCGATCATGCCAATGCCGCCATGCAGGTTTTTGGCGGCCATGGCTATATCCGCGAACACGGCATCGAACAATATGCACGCGACGCCCGCATCACCCGCATTTACGAAGGCACCAACGGCATTCAGGCGCTTGACCTGATCGGCCGCAAGGTTTTGAAAGAAAACCTGCTCCCCGGCTATCTGGATGCGCTGGACGACGACTTGCGTGCCGCGAAGGATGCCGGCGTGGACGGCGATATGCTGTCATCGGTTTCGCGCGCCGCCGCGATTTTGAAACGCATCACGCGACGTCTGCGTTTCCGCGTTATCCGCGAAACCATCAAGGCCAAGATCGGTCTGCGCGGCGATCCGGGTGCGGTTCTGCGCGATGGCGCGGGTGTTTCGGTCGATTACCTGCGTCTGGCCAGCCTTGTCGTCATCGGCCATATGTGGCTGAAAATGGCAGCGGTTGCGGCGGCGCGTTTGTCCGACACAGCGGGCGAAAGTGCAGAAACCCGCCATTTCTATGAAACCAAAATGCAGACCGCTGCGTTTTACATGAAGCGTGTTATGCCGCAATCCGCCGCGCTGGCTGAAACCTTGCGCGATGGGGCGGGCGTGCTGATGGCGACACCGGCAGAGCGTTTCGCCCATACCCAGACCAATATCGCGGAAATCACCCGCCCGATCACGACCGGAGAGAAAAAAGCATCATGAAAAAAATCCTCAAAAAACTCGCCATCCTGGCAATCGTTCTGGTTCTGCTGCTCGGCGGCGGGCTTTATGCGCTGGCGACTTTCGCGCCGATGGATTACATCGAAGAAAAAGCGCGCACAGTGGTGAAAGAAAAAACCGGACGTGACCTGACAATCGGCAGCACCCGCGTGGTCTTCTGGCCGCATATCGGCGTGACGCTCAAAGATGTGGCCTTTTCAAGCGCCGACTGGGCAGAAGAAAAAAACATGCTGCGCCTGAGCGAAGTCGATGTCCATGTCGCGCTGCGCCCGCTGTTTGAAAAGCGTCTTGAGATTGTCCGTTTTGTACTCAACCAGCCCGAAATCAACCTGGAAGTCTCGCCAAGCGGTGCGCGCAACTGGGAATTTGCTGCGGATGTCAGAAAAGCAGATCAGGCGCCGGAGAGCAAAAAGGCAAGTGATGCCAGCGTGGCCGATGCGATGGCCTCCTTCCGTCTGAACGAATTTGAAATCCGCAAAGGCCGTGTGCTGTACAACGACCGCCAGAAAAAAAGCAAGACGCTGGCCGAAGATGTGAATATCACGGTGTCGTTCCCCGATATTGACAGCGCCTTTCAGCTCGACGGGTCGCTCACCTATCTGGGCAAGCGTGTCCAGCTGGTCATGGGTATCGACACACCCAAGGATTTCATCGACGGCAAGTCCTCCGGGGGCAATTTGGTGCTCAATACCGATGTCATCAAGGCGAATGTGGCGGGCAGATTCATGACGTCCGGCTCGTTTATCAGCGCGGCGAAAGTGACAGCCGAAATTCCGTCACTTTCCGCCCTGATCGCCTGGGTAACGGCGAAGCCCGCGGAGAATCTGCCGTTTGAAAAGGTCTCGTTCAACTCTGTAAATACGACTGTCAGTGCAGATTCTATTGTATTGGACGGCGTGTCTCTCACGCTCGACGAGGTCGCAACCAGCGGCGCGGGCGCCTTTTCCGTCGGGTTTTCCGGCACCCGCCCGAAAATTTATGCGCGGCTGGATTTGCACAAAATCAGCCTTGACCGATTCCTCGGGGATGCTGCGCAGGAACAGGGAGGTGCGGCGAAGAAGTCCGCTGTGCCCCAGAACGATTGGGATGCCACGCCTATCGATTTCAGCGGGTTGCGTACCGTGGATGCGGATGTACAGGTGCATACCGGCGGTTTCTCTATTCGTGGTGTCGAGGTGGGTAAAAGCACCCTGCGCGCTGTGCTACAGGACGGCAAGCTGGAAGCTTCTTCTTCCGAAGCGTCGCTGTTCGGCGGTTTGTTCAGCTCGGATATTTCTCTGACATCGCTGCCCAGCGGCGGCGCGGAGCAGAAGCTGAAATTCAACATGAAAGACGTGCAGGCGCAGCCGGTGTTGGAAAAATTTGCAGATTTCAAAAAGCTCAGCGGCGCGGCGGATGCGAACGTGGATGTCACCGCGCGCGGGATCAGCCAGAAAGAAATCATCAGCAATCTGGCGGGCAATGGCGTCGTCACCTTTAAAAACGGTTCGCTGACCGGCATCGATTTTGTCAATATCGCACAGATGATCCAGCGCGGGTTGCAAGATGCGGGCGTGGGCGAGGGCAAGACAGACTTCGTTGACCTCGGCGGCACGTTTACGATTGCGCAGGGCATCGTGACCAACAATGACTTCCGCATGCGCGGCCCGCTGGTACAGGCGGGCGGCAGCGGCACGGTCGATCTGCCGCGCAAATACGTGAAGTACCGCGTGACCCCCGTGCTGACGGCATCGTCGGCGACAGAAAATGCACGCGGCGTTGGTGTCCCTGTCGATATCGCGGGACCTTTCAGCAATATCCGCGTCAAGCCGGATTTCAAAACCGTCATCCAGAATGCCATCACCGATCCGTCGGCGATCAAGGAACAAGGCAAGGCGCTGGAGCAGAACCTGAAGGGCATCAAGGACGATCTGAAAAAAGACCCCGGCGCGGCCATCCAGAATTTGCTGGGCGGCGGCGGGCTTTTTGGCGGATCTAAGCCTGCCCCCGCACCTGCGCCCGCGCCGGCACCGGAAGGCGGAGCCGCCCCGTGATTGCAGATGCGCTCGACAAACTGAACGAAAAGATATGGGGGGCGGGTATCTACGGGCGGCCGTTCTTTCTGCGCTGGCCGCTGTTGACGCTCAGGTTGCTGATGGCCGTCGGGCGCGACCTCAAGGAAGGCTATCTGGGGCTGCGCGCGACCAGTCTTGTTTATACGACGCTGCTGTCTTTTGCGCCCGTGCTGGCCATCAGCTTTTCGGTTTTGAAAGGCATCGGCGCGCATAATAATATCGAACCGTTTTTGCAGGATTTTCTGGAGCCGCTGGGCGAACAGGGCGCCGAAATCACCGCGCGCACCATCAGCTTTGTCGATAATATTCAGGTCGGCGTTTTGGGCGCGGTCGGTATGGCGCTTTTGATCTATAGCGTCATTGCGCTGATGCATAAAATCGAAACAGCTTTCAATGATATCTGGCATGTCAGCGAAACCCGCAGTTTTGCGCAGCGTGTGCGCGATTATCTGGGCGTTTTGTTTATCGGCCCGCTGCTTCTGTTCCTGTCTGTCGCCATGACGACAACGCTGCAGCACGCCGAAAAAACCCGCAGTTTTTTGCAAGAATATCTGGGCGCAGCGCCGGTCGATTTGCTGTTCGGCGGCATCTTTCAGGTCGTGCCCTATGTGCTGTTCGGTGTGGCCTTTGCCGCGCTTTATATGTTTATGCCCAATACGCGCGTGCGCCTGTTGCCCGCACTGGTGGCGGGGTTTATCACCGGTATTTTGTGGAAGGTGCTGGGGCAGATGTTCGGCGTTTTCGTTGCGGGTTCGGCCAACTACGCGGCGATCTATTCGGCTTTTGCGGCGCTGATCTTGTTTATGATCTGGATTTATATCGGTTGGCTGATCGTGCTGGTCGGCGCGGCGCTGTGCTATTACATCCAAAACCCGTCAAACCAGCAGCTGTCGCGCAAGGACATGCAGCTGAGCCCGCATCTGCGCGAAAAAGTTGCCCTGCATGTCTGCGCCGTGATTGGCGATGTGTTTTACAGCGAACAGCGCGGCATCACCCTGACGCGGCTGGCGGCAAGGCTGCGTGTGCCCTCGGCCGTGCTGGAGGGGATTGTCTCGACGCTGGTCGATGCCGGCGTGCTGGCGCTGACGGTGGGGCGCAATGCCGAATATCTGCCGGGTCGCCCGTTTGATACAACATCGGTGCAGCAGATGATCGAGGCGCTGCGTGCGCGCGATGCGCAAAAAGCGCGCAGCCTGCAGCATATCCGCGCCCTCGCACCGGTGGACGACCTTTTGCAGCGCGGCGATATCGAACGCGGCAAGGCGCTCGGTGCGATCACCCTGAAACAACTGGCACAAGGAAAAATCCCCGCATGATACCGCGTTTTGCACGGCCGGAAATGGCGGCCATCTGGGAACAGGAAAACAAATACAGGACATGGCTGGAGGTTGAGCTGCTGGCCTGCGAAGCGCAGGAAACGCTCGGCGTCATCCCGGCGGGCGTCACTGCGAAAATCCGCGCCGTTGCCGATTTTGACGTTGCGCGCATCGATGCGATTGAACGCGAAGTGCGCCATGACGTGATCGCCTTTCTTACCAACGTCGGCGAGCATGTCGGTGATGACGCGCGGCATATACATGTCGGTATGACGTCGTCGGATGTGCTGGACACCGCCTTTGCGATGCAGCTGCGGCAGGCGGCGGATATGATTTTGGCGGGGCTTGACCGCGTGCTCGCCGCGCTCAAAAAACGCGCGCTCGAGCATAAAGACACCCTTTGCGTCGGCCGCAGCCACGGCATCCACGGGGAGCCGACGACCTTCGGCCTCAAGCTGGCCGGTCATTACACGGCTTTTCAGCGCGCCCGCCGCCGCATGGAACAGGCGCGCGAAGAGATTTCCACCGTGGCGATTTCCGGTGCGGTCGGCACTTTTGCGACGATTGATCCGCAGGTGCAGGCCTATGTGGCAAAGAAACTCGGCATGCGCGAAGAGCCGATCTCCACGCAGGTCATTCCGCGTGATCGCCATGCGATGTTTTTCGCGGCGCTCGGCGTTGTCGCCAGCTCCATCGAGAATCTTGCCACCGAAATCCGGCATTTGCAGCGCACCGAAGTGCGCGAAGCGGAAGAATTTTTCAGCGCAGGGCAAAAAGGGTCATCTGCCATGCCGCATAAACGCAACCCCGTCCTGACCGAAAATCTGACAGGCCTTGCAAGGCTCATCCGCGCCAACGTGATACCGGCGATGGAAAACGTTGCGCTGTGGCATGAACGGGATATTTCACATTCGGCGGTCGAACGCGTGATTGCCCCCGATGCGACGATTTTGACCGATTTCGCGCTGCACCGCCTTGCCGGTGTGATCGAAAATCTGCTGATCTATCCCGCGCGTATGAAAAAAAACATGGAAAGCCTGAAGGGGCTGGTCTTCTCGCAAGCCGCGCTGCTGGCGCTGGTCGAGGCGGGGATGAGCCGCGAAGCCGCCTATAAGACTGTGCAGACACAGGCGATGGCGGTCTGGGATGATCTCGATGGACCGGATTTCAAAACGCGTCTGCAAAACGATGCCGATGTCGCCAAGGTTTTGGGCGCGGGCGGGCTCGATAAAGTTTTCGACTACAGCCGCTATACCCGCCATGTCGGCACGGTGATCGATGCGGCGCTCGGCGAAGACAAGCGCGCGGCGGCTTGATCCATGTTAGAGTGGCGCGAAACAGGTATCATCCTTTCAGTTCGCCCGCATGGTGAAAACGGCGGCGTGGTCTCGCTGCTGACCGAAAACTATGGCCGCGCCATGGGCTATGTCTATGGCGCGACATCGGCCAAGACGCGCGGCATCATGGAAATCGGCAACGTCGTGAATGCGCGCTGGCAGGCCAAGGCCTCCAGCCAGCTCGGTACTTTTACGCTGGAGCTGGACAAAAGCCACGCCGCCGATGTGATGCACGACCCCGCGCGGCTGACCGCGCTGCAAGCCGCCTGCGCCATCGCCGACCGCTGCCTGCCCGAACGTGAAAAACATCCTGCGGTTTATGCGGGGCTGACCGCGCTGCTCGATAGTTTTGCAGGCGATCTCTGGGGGCCGAGCTATATTTTTTGGGAACTGGGGCTCCTGCGCGAAATGGGCTTCGGTCTTGACCTTTCCAAATGCGTCTCCACGCAGGCTGTGGATAACCTTCTCTACGTCAGCCCCAAATCCGGCTGCGCCGTCAGCGCGGCGGCGGGGGAGGCCTATAAAGACCGGCTGCTCGCTCTGCCACCGTTTTTACGTGGGGAGGCGCGGTTTGACGATGCCGATGTGCTGGACGGCCTGCGCCTGACCGGCCATTTCCTGCTGCACCGCGTCTTTTCCCTCGGCAATACCAACCTGCCCGAAGCGCGTCTGCGCCTCGAAGCCCGCTTTTCCCGTAAGATTGGCGCAACGGAGGCGGCCGAAGCGGCAGGCGTCGCCTAGGACGTGCCTTTCCGGTTGTTTTAACGCCGGATTTGCGCTAAAAACGCCGCTATGGCGAAAAGAACAGGCAAAAAATCAGGCAGTGACAATAACGTCGTCGCGATGGAAATCCAGAACCGCGAGCTTGGCGAGATTCTGAGCGAGAAATATCTTTCCTACGCGCTCTCGACCATTATGTCCCGCTCGCTGCCCGACGTGCGTGACGGGCTGAAGCCTGTGCACCGCCGCGTGCTCTATGCCATGTCGCAGCTGAACCTGAAGCCCGAAACGCCGCCCAAGAAATCGGCGCGGATTGTCGGCGACGTCATCGGTAAATACCACCCGCACGGCGACAGCTCTATTTATGATGCCATGGTGCGCCTCGCGCAGGATTTTGCGGTGCGTTACCCGCTTGTCGACGGGCAGGGTAACTTTGGTAATATCGACGGCGACAATGCCGCCGCGATGCGCTACACCGAAGCGCGCCTGACCAAAGTCGCGCAGCTTCTCCTCGAAGACATCGAACAGGATACCGTCGATTTCCGCGCGACCTATGACGGCGAAACCGTCGAGCCTGTCGTCATGCCCGCGAATTTCCCCAACCTGCTGGCCAATGGTTCATCGGGCATTGCGGTCGGTATGGCCACCAACATCCCGCCGCATAACGTGGCAGAGCTTTGCGATGCACTCGATCATCTGATCGAAGACAAATCTTGCGAAGTCAAAGACCTGCTTAAATTCGTCAAGGGCCCCGATTTTCCGACCGGCGGTATTCTGGCCGAAGACAAAGCGGTTATCCGTCAGGCCTATGAAACCGGCCGCGGGTCTTTCCGCGTGCGCGCTGTGTGGCACAAGGAAGAGCTGAAAAAAGGCGAAGACTGGCAGATCGTCATCACTGAAATTCCGTATCAGGTTGTCAAAGCACGCCTGATCGAAAAAATCGCCGAGCTGATTATCAACAAAAAGCTGCCCTTCCTCGATGATATCACGGACGAATCCGCCGAAGATGTGCGCGTTGTGCTGACGCCCAAGAACAAGTCGATGGATCCCGAGCTGTTGATGGCGCAGCTTTACAGGAATACCGATCTGGAAACGCGCTTCTCGCTCAACATGAACGTGCTCGATGGCGGGCTCACGCCGCGCGTGATGAACCTGAAAGAGGTTTTGCAGGCCTTTATCGACCATCGCCAGGATGTCTTGCTGCGCCGCTCCCGCAACCGCCTGGCGCAGATCGAACATCGCCTTGAAGTCCTCGGCGGCTTGCTGGTCGCTTATCTGAATATCGATGAAGTCATCAAAATCATCCGTGAGGAAGACGAGCCCAAAGCGGTGATGATGAAGCGCTTCAAACTGACCGATGTGCAGGTCGAGGCGATTCTCAACATGCGCCTGCGTTCTTTGCGCAAGCTGGAAGAGTTCGAAATCCGCCGCGAAGACAAAGAGCTGCGCGCCGAGAAAACGGAGCTTGAAAAACTCGTCGGCTCTACCGCGCGCCAGATGAAAGCCATCCGCGCGCAGGTCGCGCATATCCGCGAAGTTTTTGCGCCAAACACCCCGCTCGGCAAACGCCGCACGCAGGCCGGCAAGGCGCCTGTCGATATCGACGTCCCGATCGAGGCCTTTATCGAGAAAGAACCCATCACCGTGATTTGCTCCGACAAGGGCTGGATCCGCGCGATGAAGGGACATGTGGAGCAGGAAAAGATTGACGCCATCAGCTACAAAGAGGGCGATGGTTTCAAATTCGCCATTCCGTGCGAAACCACCGACAAGCTGGTGGTGTTTGGCACCAACGGCAAATTCTATACGCTGTCTTGCGATAAACTGCCCTCCGGCCGCGGTTTTGGCGAGCCGGTGCGTTTGATGATCGACCTGTCGAACGAGGCTGATATTGTCACCATCATGAAACACGATCCGGCGCGCAGGCTGCTGGTCGCTGCTGATGACGGCCGCGGGTTTGTCGTGCCGGAAAAAGAAATTTTGTCGCAAACCAAAAACGGCAAGCAGTGCCTGATGGTCAAAGGCGGCGTCGAAGCGAATATCTGCTTCCCCATCGCACCGAACCACGATCAGGTCGCGGCCATCGGCCAGAACCGCAAGCTGCTCGTCTTCCCGCTCGACCAAGTGCCGGAAATGACCAAGGGCGTCGGCGTTATTTTGCAACGTCATAAAGACGGCGGCCTTGCCGATGCCAAAACCTTCCGTCTCAAAGACGGTCTGACGTGGTACAGCGCAGGGCGCGAGCGGGTGGAGACGAACCTCAAGTCATGGCGCGGCGAACGCGCGCAGGCCGGTGTGCTGCCGCCCAACGGCTTTCCGCGCGCCAATAAATTCAGCGGGAAATAATATCCTTTGATGGCGGGGCCAGATCTTCCCAGCCGCTTCCGTGAAAAACCTCCAGCGGCTGAAAACGCGCTTTGTAGGCCATCTTGCGCGATGCGGCGATCCAATAGCCGAGATAAAGATAATCCTTGCCGGCCTGCGCCGCCTGTGCGGCCAGCTGCAAAATCATCCATGTGCCCGGGCTTTGCGCCGACAGCGCGGGGTCGAAAAAACTGTAAACCGCCGAAACGCCCTCGGGCAGATCGTCATAGAGCATCGCGCCCGCCGGATTTTTCTGCGTATCAAAAACGGTCATCATCCGCGCATGGCCGGTATGCTGTTCCAGCATGGCGGCAAAATCGGCTTCGGTCATCTGCGCCATCTCGCCATCGGCATGGCGGCTGTGCTGATAGCGCCGGAACAAATCAAAAAGCGCGGGGCTGCTTTTGGCAGGGCTCTCGGCAGTATGCAGATTTTCGTTTTTGCGCAAGATGCGGCGCAAACCGGCATCGGGCGTGAAATCTGCAAGGCGCAGGCGCACACTGCGGCAGGCACTGCAGGCGCGGCACTGCGGACGGTAGACCATGTTCTGGCTGCGGCGAAAACCGCTTTGCAGCAACAGCGGCAGCGCGGCGGATTTTGCAGGCGTATCGAGCAAGGTCAGCACGCGCCGCTCCTCAAGCCCGTCAAGATAAGGGCAGGGCAGCTCGGCGGTCAGGTAAAAATCCAGTGTGGTATCGCCGTCTTCTGCGGTTGTCACGGGAAGTAAATCACACCCGGCTCGCGCGGACGGTTCGCGGGCTCGTCCTTTTTCGGCGCAGGTTTGGGCGGCTGTTTTGTCTGCGGGCGCGGCGTCGCGGGGGCGATGGACTGTTTCAAAAGAATAATGCTGATGCGGCGGTTGCGCGCATTTTCGGGGTCGGTCGGCACCAGATGTTCGCGGTCGGCCTTGCCCTGAATGTTTTCGATGCGCTGGACGTCGAGCGCGCTGCCGAGCATCACGCGCCGGCTGGCATTGGCGCGGTCAGCCGACAGCTCCCAGTTGCCATACGAAATATCGCGGCCATAGGGTTTTGAATCGGTATGCCCGCGCACGGAAAGTTTATTGGGCAGGTCGCGCACAACCTGCGTAATCAGGCGCAGCAGCTTTTCCGCCTGCGGCATCGGCTTGGCCGAACCCAGTTCAAACATCGGCTTGCCTTCCTGATCGACGATCTGGATACGCAGCCCCTCCGGCGTCATATCAACCAGCAGGTTCTGCGCCAGCTCCTTCAGGTCGGGGACGGATTCAATGGCTTCGCGCAGTTTTTCTTCGGTTTCTTTAAAGGCCTGCGTGTCGCGGCGATCAAGTTCCTGATCCAGTTCTCTTTCAGTAATGCGTGCAGGGTCGATGCCATCCTGCCCGTCTTCGCGCCCGACTCCTTCAGCAGGTTCGCGCTGCTGCGATACCGGCGTCTTGTCATCGGTCATCGCGCCTTCTTCGGACATCGTCTGCCCGCCCATCACACCGCCCGCGCCGCTGGTTGATTCAGAAATCATCGGGTCTGCGGGACGGAAATAAGACGATATGGCATCGCGCTGGTCTTTGGTGGTGACGTTCAGCAGCCACAAAAGCAGAAAGAAGGCCATCATGGCCGTCACGAAGTCGGCATAGGCAACTTTCCAGGCGCCGCCGTGGTGGCCGCCGCCGGATTTTTTGACCCGCTTGATGATAATGATGGGTCTTTTGTCGTCGTCTTTTTTGGCCATGCGCCTTCCTTGTGGCGGCGCGGGATTACGCCGTCACGTTTTGAGTCGCTTCCTCTACTTCAAGGAAAGTAGGCTGCACATCGTGCAGCAAAATCTTGCGCCCGAATTCAATCGCCACCTGCGGCGCCGCGCCTTGCAGATAGGCGAGGATGGAAGTTTTCATGCAGATGTAATATTTCAGCTCGGCATCGTTGCGCTCTTTCATCGCGCTCGCAATCGGGGCGACGAAACCGTAAGACAACCACACGCCAAGGAAGGTTCCCACCAGCGCGCCACCGATCAGGCGGCCGAGAACTTCGGGCGGTTCGGTGATTGCGCCCATGGTTTTGATGACGCCCAGAACGGCGGCGACGATCCCGAGCGCGGGCAGGCCGTCGGCCATGGTCTGGATCGAATGCGACGTGTGGTCGCGGCTTTCGCGCTGGGTTTCAATTTCCTGATCCATCAGCGCTTCGATTTCGTGCGGCTTATCGGCGCCCAGCGAAATGATGCGCAGGTAGTCGCACACAAACGTCACGGCGTGATGGTCGGCGTGAAAGCTGGGAAACTTTTTAAAGATCTCGCTGTCATGCGGGTTTTCAATGTGCTGTTCCAGCGCCAGCCAGCCTTTGGTACGCGCGGTTTTGAAAACGAGGTAGAGCATGCTCAGCAGTTCAAGATATTCCTGCTTGCTGTATTTGTCTTTTTTATAGATCGATCTGATATCGGCAAAACAGGCTTTGATGACATGTTTCGAATTCGCTGTGATAAATGCCATACAGGCAGAGCCGAAGATGATCACCAGTTCAAACGGCTGGTTCAAAACAGCAATCTTGCCGCCCATGGCCGCATAACCGCCAATGGTCGCAACAACAACGCCAATATGCCCGATAATCTTAATCATGCAGTCCTTGCACTTCGTCGTGGTGTGGCCGTTGTTTCACGGAGAACCCGCGAAATCCGGAGAACATTCTGTCCCGGAATTCCAGTATGGAACATATATCCTTAATTTTCAATTAAGTATCAGGCTTTTAGGAAAATGCCCGTGATCAAATCAAGCATCAGGCGGGCTGTTTTACCGTTCACGTCTTTGTGCGGATTGAACTCGACGATTTCAAGGGCGCAAAAATCGGGCAGGCGGCCGATCCCGCCGAGCACAGGCAGGGCATCGGATGCCATAATGCCAACGTCTTCGCGTGTGGCCACGCCGGGGGCATCTTCGGGCGCGAAACCGTCGAGGTCGATGCTGAGGCCGAAGCCTTCCGTGCCGCCGCGCACTGTGGCCAGTGCCTCGGCAAAGACGGTTTTGAATCCGCGCTTTTGCACTTCGTCGAGATAAAAAACGCGAATGCCGTGGCGCTCGACAAAGGCTTTTTCGGCAGGCTCGAAACTATGCGGGCCGATGATGCAGATATGTTGCGGCGACAGTTTGGCACCATCGCCGCAAATACCGGTCAGGGCGCTCAAGCCGTGGCCGGTCAGCGCCGTGATCGGCTGGCCGTGCCACCAGCCGCCCCATTTGCCGTCGGCAGATGTTTCATAGGTATGCGCATCCAGGTGCGCGTCGATCCAGATCAGGCCAAAATTCCCCCGCGCTTTTTTGGCCTGTACCACCGCCGGCCATGTGCCCATCGCCGCCGCATGGTCGCCGCCGATCACCAGCGGAATGTGGCGGTTTTGCAGTGACGCCGCAACACGCAGTGCCAGCCGCCGCAGCCCTTCCTGCAGGACGGGCAGGGTCATGTCCTTGCTTGCCAGATCGTCATGGACGGCCAGATGCTTCAGCCCCAGCGGCGCATGCCAGTCGGTGCGCACGTCTTGCTGTGCCAGCCGTGCGATCAGCTGGTCATAGGGGAATTTAAGCGGCCCGTCTTCGCAGCCGTAATCGCGCCCGCCCCAACCGCTGTCGTAGCCGATAATATCGACGGTCACTCTGTTGTCTTGTTGCATGCGTTTTGTAATCGCGTGGTTGCAAGGGTCTCCAGCATGCCTTTGCCGTTTGCAAAAGTCAAAGCGCATCCGCAGGCGCGCCGCCGCCGGTATTTTTGAACGCCGGATTAGCTGCGCCGCACAAAGAGAGGGGATAAAAAATAGCAATCGCGCCGACCTTGGTGCATACTTGCAAGGTATTGATTTCATGGGGCGACGTTTCCATGCTGGCTCTCTGTTGGTTTTATTGTATTCCCTTTGCAAAATTTCTTTATTTTGCATCCGCCCCTATTTTGTTCGTTTTTGCGATGTTTATGCTGAAACGCGGCGTTTGTCAGGCGCGGCCGCAGCTGCGTAAATGGGCCTTGGTGCTGATGTTCTTTTGCCTCATCAAAATCTGCGCCTTCGATGTGCGTATGCTGGGGCGCGAACTTTTGTGCAGCGTGAACGACGCGATGGGCGCGGGCGGCTGCGATAGCATGCGGCGGCTTCAGGGGCTTCAGGTTTTGGCCTTGGTCGTGCTGGTTGCGGGCAGTCTGATTTTGTTCCAGATCAGCCGGGTTTATGCGAACGCCAAAGCGTCCATGACAAAACCTGCGGATGTCTATCTCAGCCTTTGGTCAAACGCATCGCTGATCTGCGTCAGTATGATGGTGATCTGGCAATGCGCGCCCTGGGTCGGCTTTCTGACGATTGGTTATGTGCCGCATATTTTTTCGGACGTGCCGTGGCAGTGGTTCGCCATCTTCAATCTTTGCCTGTTGCTGGGGTCTTTCTGGGTCGCCGAAAGCTGCAACTGGAATTACGAGGTCAAGCACAAGAAACGCATGGCGCATCTCAATTCGACATGGACGCAGCGCGATACGTTGTGGATGTGCGTGTTTATCTATCTGGCGACGCTGGCGCTGTCTTACGTCGCTCACGATGTCCTCACCAGCGGCGGCACCCGCCCGCTGGAGCGCTGACGGTATATCCTTAGTTTAGCTTTTTTTTATTTCAGCAATTTCGCCACATCGCAGGCGGCATAGGTGAAAATGCCGTCACAGCCCGCACGTTTGAACGACATCATTGTTTCCATCATCGCCTTGTCATGATCCAGCCAGCCGTTTTGCGCGGCGGCTTTCAGCATCGCGTATTCGCCGCTGACGTGATAGGCCAGTGTCGGCATGGCAAAAGTGTCTTTGACGCGGCGGATGACATCCAGATACGGCAGGCCGGGCTTGACCATCACCATATCCGCGCCCTCGTCGATATCCATGGCCACTTCGCGCAGCGCCTCGTCGCTATTGGCGGGATCCATCTGATAGGTTTTCTTGTCGCCCTTCAGATAACCGCCCGAATTCACCGCATCACGGAACGGGCCGTAAAAAGCCGATGCGTATTTCGCGGCATAGGACATGATGCCGGTATTCACAAACCCCTGTGCATCCAAGGCATCGCGGATGGCGGCGATGCGGTGATCCATCATGTCTGACGGCGCAACGATATCAACGCCGGCTTCGGCCTGTACCAGCGCCTGCTGGCACAAAACCTCGACCGTTGCATCGTTGGTCACATAGCCGCTGTCGTCGAGCAGGCCATCGTGGCCGTGGCTGGTATAGGGGTCGAGCGCAACATCGCAGATCACGCCGATGTCGGGCACGTGCTTTTTGATTGCGCGGATGGTGCGGCACATCAGATTGTTTGCGTTCCAGGCTTCTTTGCCATCGGCGGTTTTCTTGTCGCCGGAGACAACGGGGAAAAGCGCAATCGCCGGAATACCCAGCGCGGCGGCGGCTTCGACTTCGCGCAGCAGGATATCCAGCGTGCGGCGGGTGACGCCGGGCATGGAGGGGATGGCTTCTTCGGTCTTGTCGCCTTCCAGTACAAAAACCGGCCAGACCAGATCGGCCGCCGTCAGCACGTTTTCCGCGACCAGTTTGCGCGTCCATCCGGCCACGCGGTTGCGGCGCAGGCGCGTGCGCTTTTCGGGCGCGGCGGCATCAAGGGCGGCATCGGGGCGGAACTGGCGGGCTTGAATTGTCATAATTTATATTCCTGTGACGACGGTGCAGACAGCGCCAGTTTGATTAGCGGTTTTCAACACCGGCAAACTACCTTATAAAGAGTGCTTCATGAAAAGAAACGGTTTTTTGAAAAATGACGCAAGACTCTGAAATCCTTTTTGAAGTGCAGGGCGGCATCGGCCTCGTCACGCTCAACCGCCCTGCGGCACTCAATGCGCTGACGCTGGGTATGATTCGCGCGCTCGACAAACGCCTGATCGCTTTTGCCAAAGAGCCGACGATCAAAGCCGTCATCATCACCGGTGCGGGCGACCGCGCTTTTTGCTCCGGCGGCGACGTCAAGGCGGTGGCGCTGGAGAGCAAAGCGATGCAGGAAGGCGCCGCCGACAGTGCGCTCGCGCGGGATTTCTTTCGCGAGGAATATATCCTCAATCACCGTATCTTTACCTTTCCGAAGCCCTATATCTCGCTGGTCAACGGCATCGTCATGGGCGGCGGCAAGGGCGTATCGGCACATGGCTCGCACCGTGTTGTCACCGAAAGCACGCTGTTTGCCATGCCGGAGACGAACATCGGTTTCTTCCCCGACGTGGGCGGCGGCTATTTTCTGCCGCGCTGCCCGGGGCAAACCGGCGCGTATCTGGCGCTGACCAGCAAACGCATCAAGGCGATTGATACAGTCTATATCGGCTTTGGCACGCATTACGTGACGCCCGAGGCCATGCAGGCGCTGAAGCAAGAGCTTTTCACCATGCATTGGGATGAAGACGAAGCCGCCAAATTACAGGTTGACCGCGTCATCGATAAATACACATCCGAACCCGCCGGCGTGTCCGAGCTGGCGCCGCACCGCGAACAGATCGACACCTGCTTTGGCCATGACCGTATCGAAGATATCGTTGCCGCCTTGCAGGCCGATGGCAGCGACTGGGCGAATGAAGCCTTGCAGGCGATGTACGCCATGTCGCCGACCAGCCTGAAAATCGCGCTCCGTCAGATCCGCATGGGCGCAAATATGCCCTTTGCACAGGTCATGACTATGGAATATCGCCTGTCACAGGCGCTCATGAAAAAACATGACTTCTACGAAGGCATCCGCGCTGCGCTGATCG